>DASTWO010000067.1:0-64274 GCA_035776675.1 Caryophanales bacterium | reverse complement strand
AATAGATAAAGATTTTGAACCTTAAGATGTTCATCTTGTTCATTAAGACGTTGCTCAACCTTCTTTAAATAACTAATGGCAGTCTTAGGGTCATTCTGGTCCGTATATAAAACACCGAAATTATGAAGGATTCGCATCTTCAAAAGGTCATTGTCCGCTTTGGCAGCATATATCAAAGCGTCATGATAGGATCGTTCTGCTTCATTATACTGATCAATGTCTTTAAAGTTAATGCCTAATAAAGATTGGCAACTGGCCACTCTTCTATAATGCGATCTTTCCTTGAAAATTTTCAGTGCCTTCTTGGTGTATTCAATAGAGAGGGCCGTTTCATATGTGCGTTGATGGGCTGAAGCGAGTTTATAATAAAGTTCGGCGAGTTCAATCATGGTGGTTTCAAGCGCAAGTGGTTTCGCTCTCATGTAGTTGTCAATGGCGGCCCGGTATTCCTTCCTATCATAATGATAAATGCCCCTGAAGAAATAGTAGAAGTAATTCAACCAGTGGCCTTCATCTTCAACCGGTCCGGTTTCCGCAAAAGCTGATACCGACTTTTCAAAATCTTTGTACATTAGATGATACCTGATTACGAGCAATTCGTAAAGTTTTTTCATTTCAGGATCTCTAAATTCTTCGATTTTGGCATCAATATTTTGCTTCTGAAGATCGGCATCTTCCTTGTCTTCGTATTTCATTGCCCAATACCAGCGATCCAGCCGTTCCTTCTGCTCCTGAACTTCCATCCTTTCACCTCAAAAAGAAATTTCCAAGGTTACCAAATAGGCAACAGTTTGAATAAATTAACTTTCGAGGAAATTCTCAGTTTTCCTGCATGATTTGCAAAAAAAGTGTGAAATGAATAATAAGTCCCGTTTTATAAAATGGGTATATAGACCTACTAATCGGCAGCCATTATATGAAAACGAGCACCTCCTATAAAGGTGCTCCTTCTATCGTCATATTTCCTTTCCCTATCTTGCCAGTTTGAAACTGACCACTTTCTTTTCCGTCATTTCCCGGATGGCAAATTTCACGCCTTCTCTGCCGATTCCGGATCCTTTAACGCCACCGAAAGGCATGGCATCAATTCGATAATCACTGCTATCATTGATAATGACTCCACCGACCTCCAACTTTTCGATAGCTTGAAACACTTTATCGATGTCACGTGTGAATATTCCTGCTTGCAAACCGTAATCGACGCGATTGGCGCCAACAATGGCCGACTCCAGATCTTTACAAGGAAATAACGAAACAACTGGACCGAAAGCCTCTTCCTGCGCTACTTTGCATGAGTAAGGAACATTCGTTAACACTGTCGGCGTATAGAAGGCTCCGTCCCTGACACCTCCGCACAGTACATTAGCTCCTTCGTCAACAGCCTCCTCTACCCAGGCTTCCATACGTCTTGCTTCCCTTTCGTCAATCATTGGCCCCATATCCGTCATTTCAGACAATTTATTGCCAGTTTTGTACTCGCTTGCGCGTTTAACAAAGCCCCTGGCAAAGTAATCAAATACGTCTTCTTGAATGAACACTCTTTGCACGCCGAGGCAATTTTGCCCGGCAGCCGAGAAGGCACCGCTGACTGTTGCCTCAACCGCCTGTTCAAGATCAGCGTCCTTAAGGACTATAACCGGTGAATTGGAACCGAGCTCCATGCCGATTCTCTTTAATCCCGCCTTCCTCGTAATCGCTTCTCCGGTTTCCAGCCCGCCAGTGAATGAAAGCATGTTGACATCCGGATGCGTAACAAGCGGATCACCAATTTCGCTTCCTTTCCCGGTTATGACAGACAATACTTTGGAAGGCAATCCCGCATCCATGAAAGCTTCTGCAAGGTAAAGAGCGCTTAGAGGAGTAGCCGTTGCCGGTTTAAGAATAACGGCATTTCCGCCGGCAATTGCGGGACCGACCTTATGGGCAACGAGGTTCAAAGGATCATTAAACGGTGTGATAGCGCCGACCAGGCCTACTGGAAAATGATAAAAGTAACCCACACGATTCTCACTACCCGGCACTTGATCGAAAGCCACAGTCTCTCCGTTAATGCGTGAAGCCTCTTCCCCACTAAGCCGCAAAGTTTGAATGGAACGGGACACCTCCCCGCGAGCTTCATTTATTGTCTTACTGCCTTCCCTTGCGATGATCGTCGCGAAAATCTCTTTTCGTTCTTCAACAATTTCAGCCGTCCTTTTCAGAACAGCGGCCCTTTCATGAACAGGCATTCTCGCAGCCTGTTTAACGCCTTCTTTTCCTCCTTCGATTGCCCGATACATATCGTCAGCACTCGCTGAAGGGACTGTATTAATCAAACTGTTGTCTTGGGGATCCACTACATCTATTGTCTGTTCCCGGTCCTCCCAATTTCCTCCGATAAACATTTTCTGGCCGGTTGTACTGACTTTCACCATTTGATTAGACCACCTTTCCTGGAACAAACCCGCAGGGGTTGTTCAGATTGAATGACAGAGGTTAAATTCAATACCGGTCGGAATCGTAAAACTTTTATCGGTGACTTGCCATCTTTGTGGCTGAATGCTCGACTGACTTTCTATCGAAATGAATTAAATCTATTAATAGCGCAAAACCGGTCTCCGCAATGCCAGCTCCGGCTCCAACCACAGTCACAGGACCTGACAAATCACATTCATACGTGATGGCATTCAAGGCACCCGTTACACTCGCAAGCGGATCACTTAACGGGACTTTCTCAGGGCGAACGGCACCAGTTACATTCCCATCTGAATCTTGTTGAACTTTCCCGATCAGTTTCCACCGTTTTCCTTCCGACTTCGCTTCGTTGATGTCATCATCCGTCAGTTGCGTGATTCCCTGACAGGAGACTTCTTCTTTTCTCAACGGATTCCCCATGACGACATTCGCCAAAATTACCACCTTGTATAAGGCATCGTAACCTTCAACATCACTTGTGGGATCAGCTTCGGCGTAACCGAATTCCTGGGCTTGCTTTAAGGCTTCATCGTAACCAAGCCCTTCTTCCATTTTCGTAAGAATATAATTGGTTGTTCCATTGAAAATACCGCGTATTTCGTTGATTTTATTTCCAGCGAGAGAAACCGATGGCATCCGCAAAGTTGGAGTCCCGCTCATCACAGTTCCTTCAAATCCCCACTGTACGTTGTTCTTCTCAGCCAGTTCGGACAGTTCCTTATATTTTAGAGCGACGGGACCTTTGTTGGTCATCACAACATTCTTGCCGTTTTCAAAAGCGGTTTGACAATGGTCGATTGCCGGTTGGCCCGTTTGAACATCGGTATAAGTGACCTCCACAACAGTGTCGGCATTGGTCTTCCTAATCGTTCGAATGCTGTCCCAGCCGCGAATCAACCCTGAAGTTTCAGGGTAATCGTCCAGCTTCCCGGTATCCCTGACCGTCTCAAGAACCTTTTCAATGTCAAGTCCCTCCGGATGATAAATCGCACCCTTCAATACATCCGAAACTGCTACAATCTTCGCCTCAAAATCGAAGTTTTCTTTTAAAAAATGTTTCTTTTCAAGGAGAATTTCGGCCAAACCTTGTCCGACTCCTCCAAAACCGACCATCGCCAATTTATGAGTCATGGGCGTTCACCTCCAAGATTGCTTAAACACCGAATAGCTGTTTCCAATAAAATATGAGCCCCAATCGGCAGGCATCTTTCATCGATGTCAAACTCCGACGTGTGCAAGTCACGTTGTTTCCCGTCTGGTAACGCGCAACCGAGAAAAAACATTGATGCGGGCACAACCTTTGATATATGAGCAAAATCTTCCCCGCCGAGTCCGAACGGCGCCCGATCAATTTGAAAATCGGGGTAAATGTCGTTAATGGATTCAATAATTCGCCTGTTTACTTGTGAATCATTGTCCAGCGCCGGCTCACCATGTGTAATAGCCAGCTTATATTCCCCTCCAAGTTGCCTGACAACTGCGATAGCACTTTCCAACTCATCCGACAACAATTCCCGGGTTTCGGGACTGTAACTTCTCATCGTCCCTTCAAGATTGACTTCACCGGGAATAACGTTCGATGTCGAGCCTGCCTCGAGACGTCCGACACTGATAACAGCCGGTTCAAGCGGAGATACTCTTCGTGGCACAATGCCATGAAACGCCTGCAACACCGGCCCCAGCATCCAAATGGGATCCGTCCCTAGATGCGGGTATGCCCCGTGACCTCCAGTTCCGTAAAGCGTCGCATGAAAAACATCCACATTGGCCATGCTGTATCCGTCATTAACCTGAACCTCACCAACTTGCTTCCATGGGCACATATGCAAGGCTACAGCGGTATCGACATCTTCCAGAACGCCTGCGTCTATCATTCTCGGCGCACCGGTCACCCCTTCCGAATCGGGAGTCTCTTCAGCCGGCTGAAACAATAATTTCACCGTACCTTGCAGATTTCCGTTTTTAAACCTTTCTTCCAATAAGTGCGCGACACCAAGGAGAATCGCCGTATGGGCATCGTGCCCGCAGGCATGCATTACACCTTTATTTTGCGAACAATAATCGTGATCCGCTTCTTCAGTGATCGGCAACGCGTCCATATCAGCCCGGAGAAGGACAGTCGGCCCTTCTCCCGAAGAAAAGGTTCCCATCACTCCGGTGGTTCCCGCTATTCCTGTATCCACCTTGATTCCCTCAAGGGATCGAAGGACCTCTCCTACGAATTTCGAAGTCTCATATTCTTCGAAACTCCGTTCTGGATGGGCGTGCAAATGACGCCGCCACTCGGTTAATTTCACCTTGAATTGTTGATCATCCATTCGGATCACTCACCTACAGAAGATTTCTCCAGAACCTTAAAGGCTTGCTCTAAATCGGCAATCAAGTCCTCAGTATTCTCAATTCCCACCGAATACCGAATCAATCCTTCCGGAATGCCCATTGCTTTTCGCTCCTCAGCCGTACATTCAACGTGGCTCGCAGTTCTCGGAATCGCGGCTATGGTTTCCACCGCTCCCAGATTAGCCGCCAAATGGGCATATCGTAAACTAGGCAAGAATTTACGAACACCCTCAATGCCGTCGTTTAATGAGAAGCTCAGCATACCGCCAAACCCTTTCATCTGTTTCCTGGCGATTTCATGACCAACGTGTGATTCAAGCCCCGGGTAGAAAACTTCATCTACCAACGGATTTTTCTCAAGGTAGCGGGCAATTTCCATCGCACTTTTCTGTTGTTGATTCACTCTTAACTCAAGTGTCTTCATGCCCCGTAGCAAGAGATAGGCGGACATTGGATCGAGTGTGGCACCATTAATTTCCCTGAAATGATAGATTTGTTCCACCAAATCCTTCGAACCGCAAACAATCCCGCCAAGCGCATCCGCATGGCCTCCCAGGAACTTCGTCGCACTGTGTACAACCAGATCGGCTCCGAGTTCCAGAGGATTTTGATTAACGGGTGTCGCAAATGTGTTATCAACGACCGTGATAGCGCCAACTTCACGCGCTTTTCGAATCAAGCGCTCCAGATCCATTATTTTCATCGTTGGATTCGTCGGCGTCTCCAGGTATAAGACTTTGCAGCCTTTTTCAATTTCTTCTTCGATGGCTTCATGATTTGTCGTTACACATAATTCAACATCCACTTGAAAATTCGGCAGATTCTCAATGAATATCTTGTTGGTTCCACCGTACGTATCACGGATGGAAACAACCCTGTCACCGGGCTTAAGAAGCGTGAACAGTGTATTACTGATCGCCGCCATTCCGGTGGAGAAGCTGGTAGCGGCTTCAGCGCCTTCCATCAATCTTACTTTCTCCTCGAATACTTGAACCGTCGGGTTCGTATTGCGGCCATAAATATGGCCTTCTCTTTTCCCTAAGGCAACATCATGCCATTCGTCAATATCTTTATATCCGAAAGAAACACTGTGAACAACCGGCACCTGTGTCGCTCCCTGAAGAAGATACTCATCTTCTCCGGCCCATACCGATTGCGTTCCACGTCTTGCCTCACTCATTTCAATCACCCTTCCCCGTTTGTCAGTTTTCGAAGCGTATACCCCGCTATCGCGGTATCCTGGACACCGGTCCCCGTTAGGTCGCAAACCGTAATTTGCTCCGGGTCCGCGCGCCCTTTGGCGTTGCCGGATGTGATCTCGCCAAGCTCGGTTATTTCACTATCACGGGTTATCACACCTTGTTCTAACCCATGGTGGAGTTCCCCTAACCGGAAACATTGCGATTTCACATCACACACAAGCCTGTCGGCTTTCGCCAACACTTGCGGATCCAACTCATTCTTCTCCTCTGCATCCGACCCCATCGCTGTAATGTGGAGTCCCGGATGCAGCCATTCGGCCCGCAATACCGGCTCTTTCGCCGGTGTCGTCGTAACGACGGCATCACTTTCTCTGACAACCTTTTCGGCGCTGTCAACAGCCTCCACTTCAACTTTCAGCGCCTCTTTCATTTCCTCCGCGAATTCGTCGATCCTACGATTCGAAGAGGCGTAAACGAGAATTCTTTCGAAATCCCGAAACTGCTTCAATGCCTTCATCTGAAAGCGAGCCTGTGTCCCGGCTCCGATCACGCCTGCGGTCCGAACCCTTTCCGGCGCCAAATACTTCGCTGTAATCGCTCCGGCTGCCGCGGTCCTCACATCCGTCAAATAGCCATTATCCAATAGCACTGCCTCCGGAACTCCCGTCCGCGAATTTATCAACACCATAAGCCCGTTTCCACTCGGCAATCCGAGCTTATAATTATCGAAGAAACCGGAAGAAAGCTTGACGGCAAAGATCTCCTCACCGCGTACATAAGCAGATTTCACATCCACTTCGCCGTTATAATCGCTGACATCGATCCTCATAATCGGAGGCATTTCTGTATCCCCGGCCTGGAGCCGATTGAACCCGTTTTCTACTTCCGCTATCGCTTCTTGCGTCAAATCGATGTGATTACGAATTTCCTCTTCGTTATAGACTTTCATGAGCATCACCGCCTCCCGTATACACAGATAGTAAGTCCCTTGGAAATTTAGCCAATGTTTCGCAACCGTTCTCTGTAATAACCAGTGATTCACTGATTTCAATTCCGCAATCATCTTGCCAGATGCCCGGAATGAAGTGGAAAGTCATATTCGGTTGGAAGACTGTCCTGTCTCCTTCACGAATACTCGCTGTATGCTCACCCCAATCCGGCGGATAACTCAAACCAACTGAATAGCCAAGACGATCATGCTTGGCAAAACCGTGTTTGGCGATTGTCTTCCGCCAGACCGCCTCCGCTTCTTCACATGTCACTCCCGGTTTAATCGTATTTAAAACAGCGTCGATCCCTTCAAGGACCGCATCCGTTATTTGTCGTTCCCTCTGATTCGGCGTCCCCAGCTTTATGGTTCTTGCGAGGGGAGAATGATACCGCCGATAACATCCAGCCAGTTCCATGATAACGAGATCATCATTCTGATAGCGCCCATCGGTCCAGGTCAAATGGGGAGCCGCCGTTTTGATTCCCGAGGGCATTAGAGGCACGATCGACGGATAGTCCCCGCCGAAATCATTTGTCCCGGTTAACTGCGCATGATAGATTTCAGCAACGGCATCATTCTCACGGACACCGGGCTTTACGGCCTCAATGCCCACTTTCATGGCGTGTTCCACAATTCTGGCAGCGTTTTTCATATAAAAGATTTCTTTCGCTGATTTGATCATACGGACTTCGCTTACCAATGACGTGGTGTTCTTAAGCATAGAATCAGGAAGACCGGCTTTCAACTTCTCATAGCAAAGCGCTGTAAAATAATAATTATCCATGTCAACGCCGATATGGCGGGAATGATAGCCCCAGCTCCTTAGGATCGCGGAAATGAAATCCATCGGATGCTTCGTCTTGGATTGAACATAATCATCCGGGTAATAAATGATATGATGATCATCCAACCACGTCGAAAGCTTGGCACCGTTGGCATCCTGTAACCTGCCGATCCAGTAAGGTTGATTTTCCTCGGCGATCACAACTACCATTTGATGAACATAAAAAGACCATGCATCGTAACCTGATAAATAGTTCATGTTCGAAGGGTTGGTGATACACAACACATCAACGCCTTCCTTTTCCATCGATTTCTTGACCTTCTCCAGTCGTTCCGTATATTCGGTAATATCGAACGGCAGCATCATTTTGTAACCTCCCCTGTCTTCATTGTCCGAATCACGATAGGCATTCAAAGGTGAAACAGCATTTCTTTATCTGATTACTTTCATCTTACGCAAGTGACCCCTTTAAGAACAATGACAAAATTGTATGAAAATCAACAGCCTCCTTTATCCATTTTTCACAATTGACCTAATAACCCAACTATTCTATGTTTGTGATATAATAACGAAAGGAATGGATAGAAATGATTGCCATTCAGGACGTATGGAAGGCTAAGAAAAGAATCGCCTCGCTGGTCGGAAGAACACCATTGCTTCATTGCCCGGCACTCTCTGATCGAATGGGCGGAAACATTCATTTGAAATTGGAAAGCATGCATGAGATCGGCGCTTTCAAAATACGGGGAGCGGCTAACAAGATCTTAAGCCTGTCGGAGAATGAACAAAAGCGCGGTGTGACGACCTATTCCACTGGAAACCACGGACTTGCCGTAGCTTATGTCGCAAGACAAATTGGCATTGAAGCGGTCATCTGTGTTTCCCGCCGTGTTCCGAAAGCAAAAGCGGACGCCATTCGTAAATTCGGCGGCAAGCTTGAAATTTACGGAGACAGCCAGGACGAAGCGGGTAGGCGATGTTTAGAACTGCGGAAACAGCATGGAATGACGATCATTGAGCCGTTTGACGACCCTGAAATTATTGCTGGCCAGGGCACAATCGGGCTCGAATTACTGGAAGACCAACCATCCATCGACGCGGCCGTTGTGCCTTTATCGGGCGGTGGATTGATAAGCGGAATCGCGCTGTCGTTGAAGGCAAATCGACCTGATATGAAAGTGATCGGCGTTTCGATGCAACATTCCCCTGTCATGTTCGAAAGCCAGAAAGCCGGACGGCCGATTGAGATGCAGGAATCCGATACATTGGCAGACAGTCTGCTCGGCGGGATTGGCCTCGAGAATCGACATACATTTGATATGGTGAAGAAGTATGTTGATGAGACGATTCTTGTGGATGAAACCATGATTGCCGATGGCATGACCTTTATGATGGAAGAACATCGCCTTGTCACAGAAGGAGCGGCTGCTGTAGGTGTCGGAGCCCTTCTTCATAACATTTTGCCAGTATCCGGTCACAACACTGCTATAATCATCAGCGGGAAGAATATCGATCTTACCGCATTTTACAATGTCGTCAACGCTTCTAAATCATGAAGAACAAATCTTATGTTCCACTTAATAGTTGAGGTGGATGCCCATGCTTACGGTACAGGATATTGTCGATTTAGACATGATGGAACAATCGAAAGTCAAAACGGCTAACCAAACGTTAAAGGACCGCAAGGTGGAAAGTGTGTCCGTTATCGAAATTCCGGTCGAAGACTTCGTTCGCAAAGATGAGCTTGTCTTAAGCACGGGCATCGGATGCGGGCATGACCCCGAACTTTTCGAGGATTTTGTCAAGGACATTCTTGCCTCTGAACCGGCTGCATTGGCGCTGGCAACAGGGCAGCATATTTCCACCATTCCCGAAAACGTACTGAATTTGGCGGAACAACATCACTTCCCTATTATCGAAGTTCCGTGGGGACTGCGCTTTGCCGACATCACCCAGACCATCCTGCAGCGAATGAACGAACTCAGGCAGAAAGAAGCCCGTCAATCTGAGAAAACCCAACAACAACTGTTGAACCTCATCCTTCACGGCGGCGATTTATCCAGCATTGCCCGTTTCATTCAAGAAAAGACGAAGAAACCTGTCATTATTCTGGATCAAAACGAAACCATCCAGGGCATGAGCCATGGTTCAGACACCCTTGCTCAGAGTTGGGAAAGCTATGCGGCTCTTCAGCAACCGGCCGATTTCATACAAATTCCGATCCGCTCTGCCAGCCATATTCAGGGAACCATTCTATTCCCAGTACAAGAAGCATTACAAATAGCCGAACAGGAAAATATTCTGCTTGAACACGCGGCAACCGCCGCAGCTCTCTGGTTTCTTCGCGATAATGCCGTCAAAGAAACAGAATTCAGGTTGCGAGGAGACTTCGTTTGGAATTTGGCTCGTGGAGAATTCCAATCCTGGGAGAGCGCACGATTGCGGGCAAAATCTCTTCAATTCAACATTGATGTGCCCTATGTATGTCTCTTTGCAAGAGCAGAAACCGTGGAGCCCCGAGCTTCGCTGGAACTGCAAATCCGCAATACCGCCAAACGCATTCTTCATTTAGGACAATCATTGGACCGAAGAATGATGGTTACATACGGAAACGACGAAATTATTGTATTTCTCGAGGTCAACGACGAAGCGATTATGGACACGGTCCATACGTTTTTTTATTTTCTTGATAAAGGGTTTACCGGTGATGGCGGAGATTTCTCTCTTTCTTGGGGAATCGGGGAAAATCAGGCCGGCATCGGAACTTTTCATGAAGGCTATAAATCTGCACAAACCGCTCTGACAATGGGGTCCAAACAGAAGGGGCCAGGTCATAGAACCGCCTACGGAGACATCCCGATGTACCGGGCGCTCTCGATTCTTGCAACCAATGAGGAGATTCAGGAAATCACTCATGAAGTGATAGGTGAACTTGATCGTTATCACAGGGAGAAAGGAATTGACCTCTTGGGAACCGCGCAAGAATATATAAGACATAAGGGCAATATTAGCAAAACATCTCGGGCGCTTCACTTGCACCGGCAATCTCTTGTTTATCGGATCCACAAAATTGAAACCCTGACGAAACGTTCCTTCGGCAACCCTGACGATTTCTTTCTGTTCGATTTATGTATCAAACTTTGGGAAGTCGGGATGTCACATGATTTTTCGTGAAGGAGACAAATGTTTTTTCACTAAATTGAATAATTTCTGATCTTTACCGATAGATATAAGTGAAGGTGATTATTAACGGAAGGTTGGATCGGTTGTTTCAAGGGAGGCTTCTGCAAATTGAAAGATGGGTGAAAGTTTAGTATAGTTAAAAACAAATCAGCCCTGTTTAAACTTTTCGGAATCTTTCAACCACCATTGAGGAGTGATTTTTTGAAAGCTTCAACAGACCGGATGATGACAAGGATTAAATCCATGTATCTGTTCATCCGTGAAAAAGAAACGGTCACGACAATGGAACTTGTTGAAGAGTTTGGAATCACCCAGAGAACCATTCAAAGAGATCTGAACATCCTTGTGTATAACGAGCTTGTGCAAAGTCCAAGACGGGGAACATGGACAACAACTGAAAAAAAAGTGAAAGTAACATAGAAAAAAACCACGGACGGCTTTCCGTGGTTTCTTAAACCAGTTGTTCGTATTCGTCGACAAGTTGATCTTTCACAGATGCTTTCACGATAATTTTATCATCTTTCCATTCAATAATGCCGTCATAAGACATATATTTCGTTCCATCTCCTATCAATTTCTCCCAGAATCCTTCGGAAAGCTTAAAGCCGATTATTTTCTTCTCTCTTTCCTCAATCACGATGTCCTTTATCTTACCCAATGTTTCGCCGTCTTCCGTCTCAATTTCCCGATCTTTCAGAAGGGAATAGGAATAACAATCAATTTCCCGCGATTCTTCCTGAACTTCCGTTCCACTCATCACAACTGCGTTGGAGGAGATACGCTCAATTTGTTCCTTTGGAATGAGAAAGAATCTTTTTTCGCCACCTGCGCTCGGGGTAACCTCTGGTGGAGCTGTCCCTTGATTAATATTCCATGTAGCGGGTTTCACCCCTCCCCCAGCCCTAACGGTATCCAAGGCTCCTCTTCCATCTTCATTTTCACCGATTTCTCCGGATGGGATTTTCAAATCGAAAGTCAGATAAGCCATTTCCGGGCGATCCTTCCTGATCAAAAGATCCTTTACCTTAGCTTTCTCTTGATCATCTTCAACATGAACAATCGTTTTATCAATGACATCTTTTCCTAACATAATCAAGCCAATCCCTCTCCTTCGATCAGTATGTTTTTGCTGATTGATTAGCGTCTTTCTTACTTTAGATTTACCCGAAATGAAAAGTGAAGAAACATCTTGCCGACATTTCACCAAAAATTTTGATGTCTTTATGAGTCTTTCGAATCAAAATGAGCTATAATAAGCGAAAGGAGGGATTTCTTATGCAAACAGCTGTCGGCCTGTTGGCCACCGCCCGTAAGAAACAGTCTCACCCAGCGCCAGTAATTGAATTCTACACAAGTCCACTTTTTCGGAAATCAGTCAAATACGCTCTGCAATCTTATAAGCGATTCTATTTCTATAATGCCAAAGACGGGCTTTTGTTGCCGGAACAAATCATGGAACCTTACAATGTGTCAATCAAAACATTCAGTCTGGAAGAAAAGAAGCGATGGGCGGAGTCTGTAGTGGATGACCTGAAAAGCTATGAAGCCCCTGATAATGTGACTGTCTATTTGCACGGGGGATTCGTCTATCGAAAATTCTTGCAGCCGGAATTGAAGCGCTACGGCTTTCACTATGAAGTGCCGCTTAAAGGAATGGGAATCGGAAAGCAACTTGCCTGGTACGACAGAAATCTCCCTTCTGAATAAGAAAGCTGAACCTAAACGGTTTTGGCGGCCAAAAAAAAAAGAGAACCCTATTTGGATTCTCCCTTTTTCCGTTTCAATACGGAAAACCGATCACCTAATATTTGACCTGCGAGATTGGATCGGTAGACTAACAAGAAATAGAAGGCACCGCCGACCAGCACTCCGGGAATCATAATGAAAATCGCTTCAGCATAGCTGTCCGGCACTGTTCCGCCTCCCCGAATAGGCATGGTGGCTAACCATACAACGATCGCCATTAGAGCGGAGAAAATCAATATCAACAGGCCACGTTTAAACACAAAACCGAGCCGGTAAGATACATACGTTCGAATGACAATGAGGTTCAATGTAACTGAACAGATGAAACCGATATCCGTCGCAAAAACAGCGCCAAGTTCAGGGGATGCTCTCAACAGCCACTGGTTGAGCAACAGTTTCATTAGCAAACCGACCAATAGACTGAAGATCGTGAATTTCTGCTGGTTGATCCCTTGCAGAATCGACGCCGTGATCGAGAATAACGCGAACAACAAAGCCGTCGGCGCATACCACCGCAGAATTTTGCCTCCTAAAGCCACGTCCGCGATGTTGTACTCCCCTATCCCGTACAAGGTTCCATAAATGGCATAAGCCAAGACGGATAAACCGACAGCTGCCGGAATCGTTAAGAACAACACAATCTGAAAGGCTTGTGTCATCTGATTATGCAACCGGCGATAATTCCCTGAAGTAAAGGAATTGGTGATAGCCGGAACAAGAGTGACCGCAAGGGCGGTTGATAAGGACACGGGAATCATGATCAGCTTTTGCACGGCCTGATTGATGTTGGCGAATATCCGCTCCGCTTCCTTTAAAGTGAATCCGGAAATGGACGTTATAGTGCGGTTCACAGTGAACTCGTCCACCAATAAATACAATGGAATTGCCAATCCGACCACTACAAACGGAACGGCATAAGTGATCAACTCTCGATACATATTCGCATATGGGATATTCGAGTCCTGTCGACTTTGCGCCAGCTGCCGGTCGAGTCCCGGTTTTCTTTTTTTCCAATAACGTAATAAGACAGCCAGTCCGCCAAGCGCGCCAACAAAAGCCGCAAAAGTCGCAAACCCTACCGCTGTGGTTACACTGCCGTTAAACGCATAAATGACCAAAGAAGCACCAACAAGAATAAATCCGATTCTAACGATCTGTTCGACAACTTGCGAAGCCGCGGTCGGGCCCATGGATTGAAACCCTTGAAAATACCCTCGGATCACACTCATAACAGGGACCACGATTAAAGCGGTACTGACCAGTCGAATCACCAGAACAACATCTTCAGGATCATTGCCTTTAGCAGCGTCATGAACCACATAAGGGGCTATGGCCGGAGCCAGAAAGAATAAGAGAAGAAAAGCAATGAAGCCGGTAAGGCTCATGAGAAGCAACCCCGACTTGAATAATCTTCTTCCCGTCCGATAATCTCCCAATGCATTATATTTGGAAACAAATTTGGAGATCGCCATCGGGACCCCCATTGTCGCTATGCTTAAAATGATCGTATAAGGCGTATAGGCATACCCGTACAGGGCCAAACCCGTCGGCCCGACAAGCGCTTCAAAAGGAATAACAAAAATTAAACCGAGAAATTTCGAGAAAAAAACGGCCGCTGATAAAATAACCGTGCCGCGAAGTAACCGTGATTCCGACATATAACTCTCTCCTACATCATTGTCGCCAATCCGACAATGACCGAACTTCATCTCCTCCTATTGTAGAGAATTTTGCCCTTGAGGACAACGTACGGCCATTTTCATCAAGGAAAAATGCTTTCTTCCAGACAACATTGTATGGTTTGGGCTCGTTTTCTCTCAATGGATTAAAAAAATTTTATAGCTCATCCTCTATAGAGAACCATTGCCGAATAACTGCACACCATCTCTCCGCTTTCCGTGTCTTCCGCCGCCGCAACCTGGAATTTCACATCATTAAATTGCGATTCCGAGATCGTTTCCAGGAAACGGTTGACTTCTTCTTCAAGATCCGCCTCATGTTCGGCATCGAATATCTTTACCTTAAGCACGAAAAAACACCTCCAGCGTCTTATTTCGTCCGGAGATGCATCAATTCCTGCTTACATCCTCATTATTCTTTGCTTGAAACTTCGCCTTCCCATTCCAGCATGCCGCCGGCCATATTCCTTGCCTGATAACCTTGTTCACGCAGAAATTCCGTCACGTAGCCACTTCGCCGGCCAGATCGACAAACAAGAATATGTTCCTTGTTCTCTTCCAATTCATCCAGCCGCTCCGGAATTTCACTCATGCGAATGTGTCTTGCCCCTGGGATCTTTCCAGCATCTACCTCTTCTTGTTCACGAACATCTATAATGGAAACAGGTTCCCCTGACTCAAGCCATTTCTTTAATTCGTCGGTTGTGATTTCATTTTCATTCATTAGAAGTCCCCTCCTCTGTCACGCCATTCTACCGTTTCAGACGAAAAAGTCAAGCAAAGTGGATTTAGTTTTGGCGCCTTCTTGATATAATAAGTAGAAAAAAGGGAAGATCTTATGCAAGGACAAGCTCTGACACTCAACAAATCGAAGACCATCTATCCGATCCTGTTGATCATCGCCACCGTTCACCTGTTGAACGATTCAATTTCCGCACTGATTCCGGCTATGTTTCCGATTCTCGAACAATCACTCGGGCTCACTTTCACCCAACTCGGACTCATCGCCTTTGCGGCGAACATGACCTCTTCGGTCATTCAACCTCTCGTCGGCTGGTTCACAGATCGCAAGCCTTCGCCTTTTGCATTGCCTATCGGCCTATGTTTCACACTATTTGGCATTGTCGGTTTGGCATTGGCCCCGTCATTTTGGTTAGTTGTGCTTTCCGTCGCCTTCATCGGAATTGGAGGCGCCATCTTTCATCCTGAAGGCTCACGTGTCGCCTATATGGCCTCAGGCGGCCGCCGCGGTTTTGCGCAATCGATCTACCAGGTCGGCGGAAACACAGGACAGGCTCTTGGCCCGATTATCACCGCGCTCATATTAGTCCCGCTTGGCCAGGACGGCGCCCTCTGGTTCACGATTGTTGCAGCTATGGCCGTTATTTTATTATTTTATATTGCCAAATGGTACGCTGAACAACTGCCTTTCCAATCTAGAAAGCGTCCGAACAAACAACATGCGGGCAACAACAGGTTCTCCCTTAATTACCGGTTGATTTATGTTATGGGGCTCTTGGTTTTTCTCGTATTTGCACGATCATGGTATCGGACCGCCATGCTGAACTTCTATACCTTCTTCACAATCGAAGAGTACCATTTCACTATTCAACACGCGGAGTTATACATCTTTGTTTTTATGGCGGCGGCCGCGTTAGGAACTTTCATTGGGGGTCCTATTGCGGATAAGATCGGGAAACGAAACGTCATTCTCCTTTCAATAGCAGGCTCCGCGCCAATCAGTATCCTTTTGCCGCACGTTGGCCCGGTTCTGGCCTTGCCTCTTTTGGTATTGACCGGTGTGATCTTGCTTGCCAATGTCTCGGTTTCCGTCGTCTACGCACAGGAATTGTTACCCGGCAATATTGGGACCGCCTCCGGACTGATTGTCGGCCTCGGTTTTGGCCTCGGCGCCATCGGGTCAATCGTGATCGGACGTTTTGCCGACTTGTTCGGAATCGCCTCAACCATGACAGCTGTTTCATTCTTGCCGCTGCTCGGCCTATTGGCACTGCTGTTGCCGAGCGATGAACAATTGGAGAAATGGCAAACTTCATAGACGAAAAGAAGGCATCGACCTGACTCTGTCAGCCGATGCCTTTTCTCCTTAACTTGCCACAATATTAACTAGTTTGCCTGGTACGACAATTACCTTACGTACAGTCTTTCCCGCGATGTTATCCTTGATTTTCTCATCTTCCAGTGCAGTGGATTCCATTTCATCCTTCGTCATATCTTTAGGTACCGTCAACTTCGTGCGGACCTTACCGTTGATCTGGACGACGACCTCGACTTCTTGTTCCGTCAATTTCCCTTCGTCATACTCCGGCCAGGCTTCATAAGTAATCGTTTCCGTATGGCCAAGCTTATGCCACAATTCTTCGCTGATATGCGGGGCGACCGGCGACAACAACTGAACGAAACCTTCCATCATTTCTTTCGGAAGCGTCTCTTGCTTATAAGCCTCATTCACAAATACCATCATTTGTGAAATGGCCGTATTAAAGCGAAGGCCTTCAACATCTTCTGTTACCTTTTTCACCGTTTGGTGGTAAACTCGTTCAAAGGTTTCTTCCGTTTTCGAATCGGTGATCCGGGAATTCAGTTCACCGTTGTCCGAAACAAACAGGCGCCAAATGCGATCCAGGAAGCGTCGAGAACCGTCTAACCCTGTTTCCGACCATGCGATTGACGCATCAAGCGGCCCCATGAACATCTCATAAAGACGAAGCGTATCGGCACCGTGGGACTCAATAATCTCATCAGGGTTGACAACATTGCCCTTGGACTTACTCATTTTTTCATTGCCTTCGCCAAGGATCATGCCCTGGTTATACAGGCGCTGGAACGGTTCTTTTGTCGGGACAATTCCGAGATCATACAGAAATTTATGCCAGAAACGCGCGTACAGCAAATGCAATACGGCGTGTTCCGCACCGCCGATATAAACGTCGACTGGCAGCCAATGTTTTAACTTTTCCGGATCGGCAAGCCTTTCCTCATTTCGAGGATCGATATAGCGCAAGTAGTACCAACAGCTGCCTGCCCACTGCGGCATTGTGTTCGTTTCCCTGCGAGCTTTCTGTCCGGTTTCCGGATCAAACGTATTGACCCAATCCTCGATGTTAGCCAGTGGTGACTCACCTGTGCCAGAAGGTTTCACCTCTTTAGCCTTCGGCAGCTCCAGCGGAAGCTGGTTCTCCGGCACCGGCTTCATTGTCCCGTCTTCAAGGTGAAGGATCGGAATCGGTTCGCCCCAGTAACGCTGGCGGCTGAACAACCAGTCACGCAGCCGGTACGTCACTTTCCGCTCACCTTTGCCGTTTTCTACAAGCCAAGCGATCATTTTATCGATTGCTTCCTGTTTGTTCATCCCGTTCAGGAATTCCGAGTTGACTAGCGTTCCATCCCCTGCGTAAGGTTCCTCATCAACGTTTCCGCCGCCGGAAACCACTTCACGGATCGACAACTTGAACTCCTTCGCAAACTCCCAATCACGATCGTCATGGGCCGGAACAGCCATGATAGCACCGGTTCCGTATGACATCAGCACGTAATCCGCGATCCAAATCGGCAGTTTCTCATTATTTGCCGGATTTATGGCGAAGGCGCCGGTGAACGCCCCCGTCTTCTCCTTTGCCAGATCAGTACGTTCAAGCTCACTTTTCTTGGCGACATCTTCCTGATACTTCGCTACCGCGTCTTTGTGTTCTCCTGTTGTAATTTTGTCTACCAGTGGATGCTCCGGCGACAACACCATGTAAGTAGCGCCAAACAAAGTGTCTGGACGAGTCGAGAACACTTCCAGTACATCTTCATGATCGTCGATGGCAAAAGTAATTTCAGCGCCTTCCGACCGGCCAATCCAGTTACGCTGCATGTCTTTGATTCCTTCAGGCCAATCCACTTCCTCAAGGTCATCCAATAAACGGTCGGCGTAAGCGGTGATCTTCAGCATCCATTGTTTCATCGGCTTTCGAATCACAGGGAAGCCGCCAACTTCACTTTTTCCGTCAATGACCTCCTCGTTGGCCAACACGGTTCCGAGCTCCGGGCACCAATTCACCGGTGCTTCGGTCATATACGCAAGCCCTTTTTCATAGAGCTTCAGAAAAATCCATTGCGTCCATTTATAATATTCCGGGTGAGTGGTGCTGATTTCACGGTCCCAATCATAGGAAAACCCAAGTGATTTGATCTGATCCCGAAAAGTATTGATATTGTGTTTTGTGAAATCACGCGGATCATTCCCTGTTTTGACCGCGTATTGTTCGGCGGGAAGCCCGAAGGCATCCCATCCAATCGGATGAAGAACGTTGTATCCTTGCATGCGTTTCATTCTGGATAGAATATCTGTCGCGGTATATCCTTCCGGATGGCCGACATGAAGTCCCGCACCTGACGGATACGGATACATATCCAACGCGTAAAATTTCGGTTTCTCACTCTCATCCGGTGTACGGTATGTTTTGTTTTCTTCCCAGTGTCTTTGCCACTTTCTTTCAATTGCACGATGATCATATGCCATGATAAAATGACCTCCTTTTTCAAAACGATGGTTGATCGGTATGGCGCCCCACTCGTTGGGGTTCACGAAAAGTGTTTTTTGCGGTGCCCACTGTGGGTCATTCGCCGTTGTGACACGGATGCCACGATCTTAGGTAACCTCTTTTATAGTTAAAAAACCTCCCATCCCCAATGTTGACATCAGGGACGAGAGGTTGATCACATGATCGGGCCTTCCGCGGTACCACCCAAATTAGCGCATGAGCGCTCACTCAGAATTCCTTAACGCGGAAAGACGTCGGATGCTATACTGCTTCAGTTCACATCCGCAACTCCGAGGCGAGTTCATGAAGAATAAAGGATGGCTTGCACCGGCCGCCAACTCTCTGGACTTTCTTCTTTCATTACTGATCCTCTTCACGGTTCTTGTCGAATTTACTATATGAATTGTATTGTATGCATTCATGTATAATTTGTCAAGCACGTAAGAAAATTACCATGATCGGGCAGCTTCCGATGTGGTATGACTTCTTTTCAACGGACGATCATAGAACAACGCGGCCACGATCGCGAAACCAAAAACGACCATGAACAATGAAAACAACGTTGGCATCCCATACAGATCTGCAATAATGCCGCCGAGCGGCGGTCCTGCCATTTTCCCAGCCGTTTTCATACTGTTCACGAATCCTTGATAGAAACCTGCCCTGCCGGTTGGCGCCATTTCGTGAGCGACGGTTGGAACCGCCGGCCATACTAGCATTTCGCCAAAAGTGAGGATGATCATTGCAGTAAGGAATCCGACGAACCCCTCAGCCCCGGCAGCAACAGCCATCGCTGCAATGAAAATGCAAATCCCAACGGTCATTTGTGACTTCGGAGAACGGACTTTCTTCACGACAATGGCAATCAATGGCTGGCCAAGAACGATCAACGCCCCGTTCACTGACCAGAGCAAGCTATATTGATTCAGACTAATACCGATTTCCTGAGTATAAGCCGCAATCGTTGACTGCCATTGGACATATGCCATCCAGCAAAGAAAGAAGACGGCACTCAGTATCATCAACGCCGTAAATCGGGTGCGATCACGAATACCAGCTGATTTCGATTGCGGCCTTCCGACCGCAATAGCTGATTCACCTTCACCGTCAAAACGACGAAAACCGAAGTACGCAATCAAGAGAAAAATCGCATACATAGCCATATTCACTGTAAATACACTTTGAAAAGAAAAGGAAGCGATCCATCCGCCGGCAGCGGCACCGACCGCCACACCAAGATTCTGCGCCACATAAATCGCGTTAAACGCTTTGCGTCCGCCTTCCGGCCAAACCGACCCGGCCAATGCAAACATTGAGGGACGGACCATCCCCGAACCAAAGCCAAGAACCACCAGAAAAATAATATAAAACCACCAACTGTGGAAGAAAATCAACATTCCGGCCGCAAACGTACACAAAAAAATCCCGGCGAGGATAGCCTTATAGCCGCCAATGCTGTCGAACAAACTCCCGCCGATGAGATTACCGACAATCGCCGCACCGGCGTTAAACATAAGAGCCACTCCGGCAAGCGCAAGCGATTTCCCCAATTCTCCATGAATGTAAATGGTGTTTAACGGCCACAACAACGATGCACCGGCAACATTGACAGTCATTCCGACAATCAATAACCAAAACGACTTGGGCATAGACGGCCACCTCCCCTGTTTCCTCATTTCCAATGGCAATTCTATGCCTTTTCAATTTATTTCGCAACCCAAAATACTTTTGCTATCAAGCAGAGCCATTCACTGATATTAAGGGTTTCACACAATAAAATAGCCGTTTCGGATATTGAGGTTATTCAATCAGCTGTAGCGGCTTTCTTAAGCCAATTCCCGGATTAAGCCCGGCAGCCAGTCACGCAAAGATGTGAAAACATATCCCGCCTCTTTCGCCTTAGTATTATTCATAATCCATGATGATGGAATTCCATAGGGAGAACGATCTTCCTCTACTGCTTCTTCCTTCACAATTGCCTTGCGGCCAACAGCTTCTTCAATCAAACCAAGTAATTCGTCCAATGAGATGTCTCCATCGGCACACGCGTTTACCGGTCTATTCAACTCACTTTTGCCCGCCCATTCAAGAAAATCGGCGGCTTCTTCTGAAGAAATGAATGACAGCTTCGCCTCTTTGTTCGGCATTCCCAACGAGCGCCCGTCCTTCACTCTCTCAATATGAAAAAGCAATCGTTCCGTGTAATCGTCCGTCCCCATTACAATAGGAATGCGCACCGCCGTTACAGGAAAATCGGCATGTTGGAAGAATACGGCCTCGGCCAGCCGTTTCCCTTCGCTGTAAGAAAATTGATCCCTATCTCCCTTTTCGACTGGATAGGTATAAGGATCGTAAGCCTCCTCTTTAATAGGCACTTCGGAAAGATCATACACCGACATAGAAGAGGTGAAAATGTATCGATCTACCTTGCCCCCAAATACCTCACAGGCGTTCAAAGCGTCATTCGGGGAATAACAAATTTGATCATACACAACATCCCACGATTCCGAACCGACAGCGGCTTTCAAAGAGTCCTGATCAAACCGGTCCAGTTGAACACGATTTACCTTGTTACCAAATGGATCCTTTGTCTGACCTCTCGTCCCTATCGTCACTTGATCTCCATGATTAATCAGGTTCTCCACCAAACGTTTCCCGAAAAACCGGGTTCCCCCAAGCACAAGAATCTTCATCAAGTTCTCCTCCCGTCGTTTTCTACAAACTCGGCTTCATCCGCCGGTAAATCCAGCCATTCACAAAGAAAAACACACTTGATCCTCCGCCGCGACGAATGATTTTGCCTGCCAATTTCCGAACGTGCTTCTGGCTCCGAACCTTTTCGTCAGCCAAATAAATGCCAAGCAATCCTCGATTGATCATACGATGGAATTTCGAATCCGGCAGGCGCGCAATACTTTCGTCGGCCTGTTCCATAAAGTGGGCAAGCCTGGTCATCATCTTCTCACGGCTGTCGTAGTAGAAACAGAAATTCAGATCTCCTCCGGCTCTGTCTTCTTCCTGATCAATGAAATAATCCAGCAAAATATGAAGTCCTTGTACCCACGGGAAATAACCCGCCTTGATTTCCTGCGTCTTTTCATCAGAGAAGTTTCCGGTGCTTGCATATGAAACAAGACAGAAGATCCCCAAAGTCGAACCGGCACATGCGGAAAATTCATACCAACTCATCGGCGGGAGCTCCGCTTCATATCCGGCAAACCATGATTGCAGCCGCGGCACACGTTCCTCATGTTTCACATGCTTATGTACCTGTAAATCGCAATAGTATCCTGCAAGTTCATGCAAGGTAGGAGCAATCACATCATAGGTTGGAAGAGTTCCGAGCATGTCCTGACATGTTTCAACGAGGGAACGTAAATAACCACCGTCGTCCGATTCGGGATGAAACCGGTAATAATCGGTATGACCACTGCCAGGCGTTAAAGCATGGAACATCGATTCATGGAGAGCGCGGAAATCATCAGGATCAAGAGAGGTGCTGCGGTCGCAAAGATTGTCCAGATAATCGCTGATGGTTTGATAGGCTACGATAAAATCGACCACCTCATCAATCCTGTCTTTGCCCAACAATGCCAGAATCGAACCGCCTTCACAATGAAAGGTTTTTGTCTCAATACTCATTAACGCCTGTTTGCGAAGCTCCGGGTCAGGAATCTGTTTCGCCCGTTTCTTCCATTCATTTAAACAGGCATTGACACGAGGCAAAACGCGTCGGTATATATGAAGCATCATCGTCCAGGGCTGAGTGGGAATTTTCAAGCCTTACACTCCTAACATTCTTGATGTGTGTTCAAATGAGGTTCAACAAAACCGAGAGCACAGTCAAATACTTCTTTTCGTTCAGGTTCATTGAGGATTTCATGGAATAACCCGTCCCATTCTTTATACGTTTTATCCTCGACGGGGATTTGATTAAACCAACGGTTCACCTTATGTTTATCAACAATTTTATCCTCTCCCGCTTGCATAACGAGCAAGGGAACATCAGGAAAGTCATCTATCTTTTCAAAAGCGAGGTTCAAAGCTTGTTCCAATTGAGTATACCAACCAATCGAAACCTTTCTTAGAATTAAAGGATCAAGTTCATCCTTCATAAGCCTTTCCTCACTCCGGGTGGCCGACGGGTTTGCTCCGGAACTTTTAATGCGAACCCGCCATTTCGAAGCAAACGATTTCACCGCCTTGGCGAATAGTTGCAAAGATTTCGGAGGTGGATTTTTCAAGCCGACGCACGGGGAAGATAGAATTACCGCGCTGACAGGCAGTTTTTTCTCAGTCAGTGTTCGAATGACCGCCAGTCCTCCTAAACTATGACCGAATAGGAAAACAGGCAATCCACAGCTCTCCGCCTTTCTGACCCAAACGGTTATGGAATCTATGTATTCGTCAAAAGAATCAATATGTCCCCGCCTGTCGGCGGCTTCTCCATGCCCGGGCAAATCACCCATTATCACATGAAAACCGTTTGTCAGCCATTCGTTAATCAACCATTCATAACGGCCGTGGTGTTCTCCCGATCCATGGACTAGAACAATCACACCCCGTGCCTTGTCAGCTTCCCATTTCCACATCAAAAACCGCTCCTTGGTGCATCAAAGACGTACTGTAGATCATCGTCTACTTATTATTTTATCATTCAGGTGAACCATCTTCGAGAAAATGATATCGACAATCCGATGAAAATCCTTAAAAAAAGAAAAAAAGCGGAGATGATTCTCCGCTTATTGTCCCGCTTGCTCTCGCAAAATATCCGCTTTATCCGTGCGTTCCCATGGGAATTCCGCGTCCGTTCTCCCAAAATGGCCGTAAGCCGCCGTCTGCTTATAAATCGGCCTGCGCAGATCAAGCATCTTAATGATCCCGGCCGGACGAAGATCAAAATTCGCTTCCACAAGTTCGACAAGAGTTTGCTCAGAAACCATGCCTGTTCCGAATGTATCAATTGAAATCGACACAGGTTGGGAAACGCCGATCGCGTAAGCTATTTGGACTTCGCATTTTTCCGCCAGCCCGGATGCGACAATATTCTTCGCTACATATCTGGCTGCATAAGAGGCGGAACGATCCACCTTGGTCGGATCCTTTCCGGAAAATGCACCGCCTCCGTGCCGGGCATACCCGCCGTATGTGTCAACCATCAGTTTCCGTCCCGTTAAACCGGCATCTCCCTGTGGGCCGCCGGTCACAAACCTGCCCGTCGGATTAATGATATATTTTGTATTCTCGTCAAGAAATGAGGCAGGCACAACAGGTTCGATTACATGCTTTTTCAGATCTTTTTTGATTTGATCAAGTGTAATTTCCGGATGGTGCTGCGCCGATATCACTATTGTATCGACTCGTTCCGGTTCGCCTTTCTCATTGTATTCCACTGTTACTTGCGTCTTTCCGTCTGGCCTGAGATAATCAATGATTTCCTCTTTACGCGCTTCCGTCAATCGGTGGGATAAACGGTGGGCCAATGAAATCGGCAACGGCATCAACTCCGGCGTCTCATTAACCGCAAAACCGAACATCAATCCCTGATCACCGGCGCCGATTGCTTCAATTTCATCATCCGTCATACGGCCTTCCCGCTTTTCAAGCGCCTCATCGACACCTGCCGCAATATCTGAGGACTGCTCGTCTATTGAGGTGAGAATCGCACATGTCTCATAATCAAATCCATATTTCGCCCTGGTATAACCAATATCCTTAACCGTATCACGAACGACCTTAGGAATATCAACATACGTGGTTGTCGTGATTTCCCCTGTTACAAGCGCAAGCCCGGTATTAACCGTCGTTTCACAGGCAACACGGGCATTCGGATCATCTTTCAATATCTCATCGAGTATCGCATCGGAGATTTGATCACATATTTTGTCCGGATGGCCTTCAGTGACCGATTCCGATGTGAACAACCGCCGACTAACGTGATTCGCCATAAAACCCCTCCAGCACCGTATACTTTCTTGACAAATATTTTATAATAAACGGTACGCTTATTTGTTAAATTTGGTTACTGAATTGAAGAAAAATGCCAACAAGATCCTTGCACGTAGCCTGTCCCAGAATTGGCCACATTTCTAGAAAAATCATACCGTAGTAGATAATCGCTGTCAAACCATGGGATCTGATAAAACATATCGGTTTACTATGTGTTTAAAATCAGCGAGTTGACACCCGATTTTTGATAACAAAAATCTTTAAATAGTATAGACTATATAAATAAATGTGTTATACTAATCAAAACTGATGAATCATGAAAGGGATGGTTTTGCGAAATGAGCACAGTATCCTTCGTCTCCAACCTTGAAGAAACATTGAAGAAAGCCAAAACATATGAGAATCTTTCCACTGCAGAACTTACGGAGAAAGCTCTTGAACGCGGCGAAGGGTTTTTGACGTCGACCGGTGCCCTGCGAGTGGAAACCGGAAAATATACGGGGCGTTCACCGAAAGATAAATTTATTGTGAAAGAGAATCTAACAAAAAACACCGTAAATTGGGGAAAGGTCAACCAACCCATTGATGAAGAAACCTTCAGGCGGCTTTATGACAAAGTCCTGAATTATCTCGGAAAGAGGGAATCCTTCCGCTTCCGAGGCTTTGCCGGGGCTGACCCCTCTTACCGCCTTCCTGTTGAAGTAGTAACCGAATATGCTTGGCATAATTTATTCACGCGCCAATTATTTATTCGAGCTTCAGAAGAGGAGTTGGCAGATCATCATTCTGAATTCACCGTCGTTTCCGCCCCGGGCTTTCATGCGGATCCGGAAACGGATGGAACAAACTCGGAGACATTCATCATCATCTCCTTTGAGCATCGAATCGTCCTGATTGGCGGAACGGAATATGCCGGAGAAATCAAGAAATCGATTTTCTCCGTTATGAACTACCTGCTTCCAGAGAATGAGGTACTGTCGATGCATTGTTCATCTAATGTCGGGGTGGAAGGTGACGTCGCATTGTTCTTTGGCCTGTCAGGTACAGGGAAAACAACCCTTTCGGCGGATCCTCACCGCAAGCTGATTGGCGACGACGAACATGGCTGGTCAAATAATGGAGTGTTTAATATTGAAGGCGGTTGTTACGCCAAATGCATTAACTTGTCCGAGGACAAAGAGCCGCAGATTTGGAATGCGATTCGCTTCGGGACGGTGGTCGAGAATGTTATGACCGACGAAAATCGTGTTGTGGATTACGACGACGTAAGCCTGACCCAGAACACCAGAGCAGCTTATCCGATCGAATCCATTGATAACATTGTTCAGCCCAGCCTCGCAGGCCATCCGAATACGATTATCTTTCTGACCGCGGACGCTTTCGGTGTATTACCGCCGATCAGTAAATTAACGAAGGAACAGGCCATGTACCATTTTATTTCCGGTTATACAAGCAAACTAGCCGGGACGGAGCGCGGTGTTTCTTCCCCGCAGGCAACGTTCTCAACCTGTTTCGCGGAACCATTCCTGCCGCTTCCGGCGCAACGTTATGCAAGGATGCTCGGGGAGAAAATCGATGAACATAACGCTCAAGTGTTTCTGGTCAACACCGGCTGGACCGGCGGGGAATATGGCGTCGGCAATCGAATGGAACTCTCCTATACAAGAGCCATGGTTCATGCGGCTTTGCAGGAAGAACTAACAAACGTCGAAACGGTAACAGACCCGGTATTCGGGCTGCATATCCCCATCGAGTGTCCCGGGGTGCCGGATCATGTCCTGCAACCGAAGAAAACATGGCAAGACTCGGAAGCCTATGACCATAAAGCGGAAGAATTGGCCGAAAAGTTCAAGGAAAACTTCACTCAGTTCACCAACATTTCCCCCGATATCAAAAAAGGCGGGCCAAGATAATTCGAGCTCCCGAAAAAGGGAGCCTTTTTTTCATGGAAAGATTGGACATTGAGGCATTCTTTTCATACAATGAGAGCAATACAAAAACACTGGAGTTTCTTTTATGGAAAATGTCATTAGATTTGAAGACTTCTATCACAATACCGTACAATTTTCGTTCGCCCACCAGCCCTTTTCAAAGTCTCCAAAGCATGTTTGGGTGATTTGCCGGTTTTGCAATCACTGGCTATTAACTGAACACCCTCGCCGTGGATGGGAATTTCCCGGAGGCAAGGTCGAGGAAGGGGAAAGCGCGGAGACTGCAGCAAAGCGAGAGGTAATGGAAGAGACCGGTGCTACCGTATCCAATCTTTATTATGTGGGCCAATACAAGGTAGAAGGCCGGAGCGGCACGATCGTGAAAAATGTCTATTTTGCCAAGATCGATCAAATCCAAACACAGGCTCATTATCATGAAACCAATGGGCCGATATTTCTGCAATACGTCCCCAGAGAAATCAACGGGAGGAACAAGTACAGCTTTATGATGAAAGACGATGTGCTCGTGAAAAGCCTGGATCACATCAAGAAACATTTATTGAAAAATTAACCGAAAGCTCAAAAACCGGCCCTGATCAATTGATCAGGGCCGGTTTGCTGCTAGAGCAAATCATCAAACAATCCGTTCACACCATTTAACAAATCATTTAACGAGCCTGTTAAATGACTAAGCAATCCTTCGTTTTGTTGCATTTCCTCCTTTGCGGTTGAGGCGATAGTTCGAATTTCCTTTTGACCGTTCGAGAGTTCCTCGCTTAATAAAGCCAATTGTTCCGAAGCCGCATCAATATCGTCCCGTGTCTTTCGAATTCGGTTCTGCAACTGATCAAATGTAGAGTTCACTTTATCCTTTAAATCCCCTAGTCGATTCTCGTATTGCTGTAACTGTTTCTGATTTTCACGGACTTTCTCCTGCAGATCACTTAACCGGCCTTGCTTCTTCTCCAAATCTCCTAATCGGTTCTTCAAGGTATTTAACGGTTCCTCGGCCTGTCGAGGATTTAAAAGTCCAAACAGCCCGGTTTGTAAATCTCCCAATTCCTGAACAGCATGTTGTATATCCTGATGGATTCCATCTAACTCACTTAAAGTGAGCTGGTCAAGCGTGTTATTAGTGTCGGACAACAAATCCGTCGCTTGATTACCGATTTTTTCAACACCGTCTAACAGCTCTTGAGATACCTGCATCGTATGTTCTGTAGCATGATCAGCCGTATTTCCAACATCTTCAGGTATATCATCAATATTCCCGGAAACCACATCATTCACCGTATTTTGAACATCGTTAACCACATCGTCAACAGTCTTTTTCCCTTCATCGACCACATTGTTTACCGTATCCCCTGTGCCGCCAACAATGTCACCTACGGCATTTCCAGTGTTTTCGACTGCCTCACCAACGGGACCGCCTATGGTATTGCCTAATTGATCCCCTATTCCGCCGATCGTATTCCCTAAATCATCCGTTGTATTATTTACAGCATTGCCAAGATCGTCTGTCGTCTTGTCTACTATACCTTGTGCGCCTTCGGTCATTTCCTCTACTGGCTTTCCATTGCCCCCAATAATCTTTTCAACTTCATCAGTTACGTCTTCTACCTTCTTGGAGACATCGGTTCCACCACCGTGATTTTCATCATCGCTCTCAGAAGCACTGCAACTTAACGGAATATGCCCACTCAGCAAGTCATCGATTGCACCCTCCAAAGCGTTTGCCGGGAGGCCAAGTAAATCTTGAATCACTCTGCTGGTTGCCGGACGTTGTTGTCCGTGTGCGCCTTCCACAACAGAAACATGTAAACCTTGAAGGTCAATTTGGCTAGCCTCCATATGATGAGCAAGAAGAGTCACATTTTTCAAAGCGACCTGCGGATAAGTCTTGCCAAGCTTAAGACAGGCGCCTCCAGCTGAAAAACCCGTGGCTCTTACAGTCATGTTCTTCGCTTTAACCAATGAGGCAGTAATGATGATCGTTATTGGGCCATCCGGGGATTCCACCACATTTGTTAACCTAAGGCCGTGAATGGTGGCAGAAGCATATTTAAAAACCAGCGTCGGTTGGCCATTTGGGCCAATGGTCACACCGGGTACCATCATTTCCCCTTCAATGCGATCCGAATGAATGACAAAACCCGGGGATGCCCCCGCCGCGGAGGCGGCTCTTCCTCCAAGAGGAAGAGAAAAAGCGATCAACAGGATAACGGCTAAATAGATCTTTGGTTGGCCGATGGTCCGAATGATTCGTCTCATAGACATTCCCCTAAGCATTCCGTTTTTCATTGACATCTTTTTTTTCGTTGTGATGAATACGGGTGGAGCCTGCAGCCTCCAGCACATCCGCCGGACTTACCGCTTTCTGTGTTTGAACCTTTTGCGGGCTGCCAGTCTTATCAACAGTTGGCTTTCCATCCTTTATTTTCGGTTTGTCAGATTCCAGAGTAGAAGCGATCTCATTATTCTCATTCACAAACATTACACGGGAAGAAGCTGTTGGAGATAATGCATCTTCCTCACCGGGTTTCCCAGACTTTTTCGTTTTCGGTTTGCGGAACTCTTTCACGTTTCTGCGCCCATCCGCCTTTTCTCGGGCCGGAATTACTTCACGACGCCAGGCAATACAAAGAGAACCACCGACAATACCAAGGATCGTTCCGACCACAAATCCGCCCAAAGCTCCCATAATCGAAATTACTGACAAAAATATGGTCATTACACCGAGCACTGTTGAAAATTGTGGATAGATATAGGCCATCACGCCGATTATCGTTATTAATCCGCCGAATAAAAGACCGACAATGGCAAAATTCCCTGGAGCGAATGCGAGCATATACAAATTCAGAGGGATCCACAAAATCAGCAAGCCCGCCAACAAGGTCAGGCTCGCTCCCCAAAATGGCCGTCTTTTTCTCCATTGTTTAAACCGACTCGCTTTTCTAAGCTTATCTTGCTTCCGCCTGACCTTTTCCTGCCTCTTTTCGGCTTTCAACGCCTTTTTCTCCGTGTTCATTCTTTCACCCCTCTTTCTCAGGTCACCTTATACATTATCCTTCAATATTTTCAAAACTGAGTTTCAGGCCATTCAAAGTGACTACACTTTGAAACAGGTAATCAGTAACAAGTGAAGCATCCGTTAAAGTAATCGTATCCGCTGTCTGCGAAAAAGGATGATCGGCACCGAAGTTCTCATCAATAGCCTGGTTCGTGAAAGTGGCATTTCCAATCTGTTTCTGGGCATCCTGAATTAAGCCTTTCACTTGAACCGGTTTTGATGCCGTGATATTAAATCTGACTTTGCCCATACCCGGGACTTCTATATCCTTATAAATGTGCAAATTATGGATAGTCGCTTCGTCGATCTTAACGCGAAACATAGGAACTTGCTCCGACTTACCTGTATCTCCAATTTTCGTAAAGAGTTTAAATCCTTGCCCCGTCAACTTATCAAATTCAACGTGAAAATTCCCGATTCCGGCGATTGGCATAGCATAGGCTACACCGGAAATCCCGAAAACGGCCGCCAAACCACCGAGCAATAGGAACCCGGACAACAATGCCGCGATAAGCTTCTTCTTCACTGTATGACCCGTGACGAATTCGGATTCTTCTTCCACCGCTTCTTCCATATACAAAGGATCCACAAACTTCACCTCTCCATGATTTGAATTTTCGAAAATCTCCTGTTAAAGTAATACCCTTTCATGCATCATCACTAAACGGGAAATCGCTTACATCAAAAATTTTATAAAAATAACCCTTTCTCCACAATACCGAAAAGTGTAGGGCCGCCCCAGGTTCTCCCTACAAAATAAGGGGCTAAAAAAGAGTCACTGGCCGGCCATTCAAATCGCAAATCACCGATTTCGATTCCATATAATAGCCTTCGTTGAGATCTTCTGGAATTTGACCTCCTGTCAAAACCGATGCCCTCTCATCCCAACCCGTTTGAATCTTTTAAAGTTGAGCTTTGCTGATAACAGGTCTAAGGTCATTTTGCGGGTCTGTTCCGGGGCCAACCTTTGATTCAATGCGATCAGGTGCTAGCTTCAGGATCGTAAGACATCCTGCCGCCATTGCCGGAGCGAGTTTCCACTTCCGAAAAGTGTAGGGTAAGGATTTCCCATTCCATATCTGTCATATAACAGAAGGAAATGATATAATCGACAATAGATAAGGACTCGGAGAGAAACGAATTTGGAATAAGCCTGTTCCAGGCTAAATAATGATGTAGAAAGGAGGGAATCTGATGTCCCTTACGTTAAGCCGACAGATGCAGGTTGTTTTGCGGGATGGCCTGAATGTTGTTCAAGAACATCAACAACTTATAGTGTCAGAATGGGAAAAGATATCTGTTCACCTTAACAAAGCAGAGAATAGTTCAGTAGATGAGTTGGAAGCAACAATCAGCTTCTTCTCCGAATGCCTGTTTTCAGAGAATCGGAAGGATACGGCAGACTTGTTCAGGAACATGGATGATCATTGGCAGCAGTTTTCTAGTCCCCTTCGGCCAAATCACCTTATTTTCATTATTACGTTGCTGGAAAACGCAGCCCATGAGGCCATTCAATCTGGGATCGGCGATGAATATCAACAGCATCAAGCTGTTCAATACTTGTTTTCTCAAATGAGCGAGCATTTGCTTGCCCATCCTTATAAAGAGCAACTTAACATGGACACCTTTCTAGATCAACTCGTTTCCTCACAGCAACTGCCTGTCGAATGGATCGCAAAATTAGAAGATTATGGACACGGTGTTCAGGCAAAGAAAATTTTCAGTAAGACGAAACGTAATTGGTTTCCCGAGAAGAAGGAACTGCAGGCAGATTCATTGTTCGCACTGTCTGAATCTTTGCTCAACAAAATGCCTGTGGAACCGGGACGAGAGCGTAAGATTTATCCTGTCCCATCTGATGACGGCACGTTATTGTTATGCACAAATCAGGCGGGTACCTCCCATATTCTCCCGTTTGTCACCTTTGCCTTGCAGATTTTCCGGAACAGTGAAAATGCCCTTGCCTACACCAGACAGGAGCAACAGTGGAAAGATGCGGTTATCTTGTTCAATGAATGGATTATGCGGTCCCAATCATTGAATGAAGCCATTGAAAACGTAACGTCCGGATTTGTTAACTATTTGCCTTTTGAACGTTGTGCATTGTTTGCCTACTCCACTGTCGACCAAAGGGGTTTTGGATTATTCGGCCATCAACTCAACAATGATGCGATTCAAAGTATTAAAGAAGACATTCGAAATGTTCCGCTTATCCAGAAGAACTTACAAAGGTTGCAACCCCTTGGGGAGAACTTGAAAAACCTTCAACCCATCTACATCTCTGAAGCTGCACAGGGATTACCTGATCAATATGTTCGCCAATTTCAGCTCGAGTCTGTCGTCATAGCGCCCATATTCGTCCCTTCGGGCAGCAAGTTGATCGGAGCCGCCATTTTGGACCAGGGACCCGGAAAACGGTTCGAAATTTCACGTGCCACTTTTACTGCCTTAATGAAATTCGGACAAAGCGCCGGAGAGATTCTTGCGAAATACGGCGGAGACCGCCCTGCATCTTCAAATGTTGCCACGCCACCTCACCTGTCTCCACGTGAGATTGATGTATTGAAGTTAATGGCGGATGGAGCCTCAACAAGTGAAGCTGCCGATTCCCTGAACTTAAGTGAGTACACCGTTCGCGACTACATCTCAGCCATCATGCAGAAAATGAAAGCGAGAAACCGGACGGAAGCCGTAGTTAAGGCGATTCGAAACGGCATGATTTAATAAAAGCATTTCACCCATCAGCTTAATAGGGGCTGATGGGTTTTTCACGCTTTTCTTTCAGCATGATCCAGTCCGGCTGCCGTTTCGGCTTGCGCATACACTTCATTGATCACCCGACTGTATTTCTCTTGAATTTTCTTCATTTTCACCTTTAACGTTGGCGTTAGCTCTCCGCCTTCAACCGTCCATTCTTCCCCGACAACAATGACCTTCTTCGGTTGTTCATAACCGGCGAAAGTCCGAGTCAGCCGTTCAACTTCTTCTTGAAAAAGGTTCAACACATCCGGATGGCGGCAAACCCCTTCTCTTGATTCAGAGGTAATGCCTTGTTTGCTTGCCCAGGGAAGTAGATTCTCAAAATCCGGGGACACGAAAGCAATCACATACTTCCTTTTATCCCCGATAATGGCGGATTGATCGATAAACCGACTTTCATTCATAGCATTTTCGATTGGTTGAGGCGCAACATTTTTCCCGGTAGACAGAATCAGGAGGCGCTTTTTTCGGTCAATAATTTTCAAATACCCTTCCTGATCAATCTCTCCGATGTCACCCGTATAGAACCAGCCATCGACAATATCCTTTTCCGTGGCTTCTTTATTCTTGTAATAGCCTTTCATTACACTCGGCCCTTTGACAAGAACTTCACCGTCTGGCGCAATTCTCACTTCCAAATTCGGCAATGGTTTCCCGACCGTTCCGGCCTTGGCCCTGATCATAGGATTAGTCGAAATCACAGGGGAGGTTTCCGTCAGCCCATATCCTTCCAATATCGGCAAATCCAACGCCCAGAAAAATCGTGCGATCTCTGGGTTCAAGGCTCCTCCGCCGGACACCATCCCTCTCATTCGACCTCCAAGCTGCTCCTTAATCTTCCGGTAAACCATCCGATCAGCCCGTGCCCATTGGCGTCGTAATTTCGCCGGTATTGGTTCATGAAGCAGCAAGTCGTTCACCTTACTGTTCAGATAATAGTCATAGCGCTGTTTGCCTACTTCAAGCGCCCAATTGAATATTTTCCTTTTAATCGGCGAGCCGTTCTCGATTTGTTCAATGACCTTGGCGTACACCTTCTCAAACAAGCGGGGGACACTCGTCATAATGGTCGGTTTGACTTCCTTCACATTGTCCTGAATTTTGTCGATACTTTCAGCATAAGCAATTGTGGCTCCTACTGACAACGGCATGAAATGCCCTGCCATCCGTTCGAATACATGGGACAATGGCAAATAAGAAAGAGATACATCTTCAGGAAGCAATTCAATAATCCAGAATTGAACCGCTTCCATATTCACAAGGAAATTTTCATGGCTGAGCATTACACCTTTTGGAGGTCCGGTTGTCCCGGAGGTATGAATAATTGTCGCCAGCTGATCCTTGTCGATCTTGTTCCATTCGTGCTCCCATCCTTCAAAAGGATGTTGCTCTCCATCTTGATCCAAATCGAGGAAGGACAATATTCCTTCAGAGGATGAGAATCCGGTTCCTGGATGCATGACGACAACATGTTGGACATCAGAGTCTCCTTGCTTAATTTTCTCAAGCTGTTCTTCATTCTCAACGATCGCTATCTGGACGTCCGCATTTTTGAGAATATAGGTGACCTGATCAGAAGGCAGAGTCGGATAGATTGGCGCACTTACCGCTCCTAAGCTTCCAATAGCAAAATCCGAAATCGCCCACATCGGGTTATTTTCCGATAAAATCGCTACTTTATCGCCGTGTTTGACTCCCAGTCTGGCCAAGCCCGATGCGGTATTATGAATCTTTCTCCAAAGATCCCGATAGGACAGACTCTGGTAGCTTCCCCCGCTTTTCCACATCAACGCCGCTTTGTCCGGATAACGGTGCACCGTTCTGCTCAGCATTTCAATCAAATTTTTCGGCTTCATGAAAGATCCTCCCCCAGAAACATGTGGTTTTTTTATACCATTCTATGCCGAATTCATGATGAAACCTCTCCATTCTCTGACCCGATCAACAGTCATCTATGCCTCATAATGCCCAAGAACATTTTGCAATTTCATCGCCAGCCCCATGCTGCCCTTCACCTTTAACTTCCCTGTCATGAAAGCTGTGGTACCATTCAATCGACCTAATAACATCTCCATGAAATCCTTCTGCTTCATCTTAATGAGACAATCCGCGGAAGAAGATTCCTCTTGCCCGACCCATGCCTTTCCATTGGAAAGATGCAACTGATAAGTCTCGATTTCATCCCCGGACAAATCGAATTGATAAACCGCCTCCATTCCCTCAATTGGATCAGGATTGGCCTGCAGCCGCTTTTCAATATTCGCGAATACTTCATCCATGTTGTAAGTCTTATTCATAACAGCAAATCCCCCGAATGTTTTCTTTTTTTAGATAAAAGAAGCTATAATTCATTCACTTCACCAACAAATCCCTTGAAAACGGTTCCATTATTACTATTATAAAACCTCACAACTTATAAATCCATCCCGAAAAAAGTCGTGCCGCCACCGGCCCAACCTCTATTTCATTCACTTCTGTAGCAGGAACGTACCAAATTGAGCCGTGAGAAGCTCCCGAATGACAGATACTCCAGTTTCACCTTCTCGGGAAATAACTTATTCATGATTGTGCGGTCGTCAAAACCCGCCCGGTGCATATGAAAGACTTCATCCCGAACCTTCACAAGGTAGTCGAGCTTTTTCTTCATCTTCTCTTTGCCGTTGGAAACAACACCTTCATGCCCACAGAAAACCGTACGATAATCCAGACGTTGCAATTTCCTAAGCGTCTCAATGTAATCGGAAATCGACTCCTCTTTCATAAACACCTTCGGATAAGGAGTGATATACAAATCTCCTGAGAAGAGCCAACCTTGGTCCGGTTCATACAAACCAATATGGTCAGAGGTGTGGCCGGGTGTCTCAATCGGATAGAACCGAAATTGCGGTGTCTTGATGACGCTCGGATAAGGCTTAGCCTGAAATGGCAACCTTCTCCCTGAGAAAAACTCACGGTACCACGGAATGCGAGCTGTTCGATCCGCGATGCCAAGACTTTCTTCATGAACAAAAATATCCGCCGTGTAATGTCGATTAAGCCATGAGGCCATGCCTGAGTGATCCTCGTGATAGTGTGTAACGGCGACTTGCCGGATGTCCCAAGACTTGAAGACCGGAATTAAAGTTCCCCGGCGGGCACTTGGACCTGTGTCGACCAGAAGCCCATCGATAAAATACAAATAAACAGACATTAAACGAAAGAAAGGATTGACCGGGATCTTGACGATTTCTATCTTCCCTTTACGGGTTATCTCCATAAAAAATTCCACTCCTGAAGTCAGATCATCCACATACTATAAAACATTATAAGGAAAAAGCAACTGATTCAATCCCGATAGGTGTAGGAAAATTCAGACCGAACCCCTATAAAAGTCGCATGCTGCTCCGAAGCCTTTGATAATTGCAAATGTACGGATAGCCCAAACACCGCGTTTTTACATAAAACTCTCTTTGCATAATTCTATGAACAAGGATACGAAAGGAGGGGAAGAATGGTTTTAACGTTGGATCAGCATATGAAGGTGATTTTGCAAAACGGACTCAATATTGTTTTCCGTCACCGGGAAGCCGTTCATGCAGAGTGGCGTTTAATAGCGGCTCATCTTCGTGAACATAAAGAAAAGACAGCAGCTGAACTGGATATAGCGATCGATTTTTTCTCTGAATATCTGTTTTCTGAAAGCAGCAAGGATTCACAGACCTTTCTCAACGAGATCCAGGCGGGGATTCAAAGGTTCGAGAAACCCTTCCATCCAAATCATGTCATTTTCACCATTACTTTATTAGAAAACGCCGTCCATAAAGCCATTAAATCCGATGCCGATGACAACTATTCCAATCACCAAGCCGTTCAATTCCTCTTTTCGCAAATCAGTGAACAAATTCTCACTTATCCGTTCCATGACCACCTGGATCTAGATTTATTTCTCGACCAGCTTGCCTCTTCACAACAATTGCCGATTGAATGGATTGCAAAGGCAAAACGAACGAAAAACGGGTACGAAATCAATGAGATTGCAGATGGATCCAGGCGCCGACCTTCTTTTCATGACGGTGTCCTCCATGCTGAATCTATGTTTCTTCTATCCGAAACATTGCTCAATTACCTACCGGCCCAATCGGATACCGAACGAAAAGTTTCTACCCTTCCCTGGAAGAATGAAACGTTACTTATCTGTACAAATGAAGGCGAATCGGCACATACGTTGTCATTCATAGCCTTCACATTGCAAATCTTGTCCGCCGGAGAAAGTACCTTACGGTACTCCAAACAGAAACAGCAATGGAAAGACGCGGTCATTCTGTTCAATGAATGGATCATGCGATCACAAAATCTGAACGAAGTGATCCAAAACATCACGTTCGGTTTCGTTAACTATTTACCGTTTGAACGCTGTGCATTGTTCTCTTACTCGACGGATGAGGGCAGAGGTTTCGGGCTCTCTGGTTACCATTTCAACAACGAGGCGATTCGAAGCATTAAAGAGCCGATTGACAATATCCCGCTCATTAAGAAAAACTTGAGAAATTTACAACCGATCCGGGAAAACCTGAAGAATTTACAACCTATATACATTTCTGAGGCAACAGAAGGATTCCCGACCCGGTACGTCCGTGAATTCCAACTGGAAACTGTTGTTGTCGCTCCCATTTACGTGCCTTCAGAAGGCCGATTGATCGGTGCTGCCATTCTGGACCAGGGCCCGGGGAAGAAATTTAAACTTTCAAGGGAAACATTTACTGCCTTAATGAAATTCGGGCAAAGCGCCGGCGAAATTCTTGCTAAATTCGGTGGTGGGCAACCAGAAAAGAGAGAAAGCCCGTTCCATCTATCCCCTCGAGAAGTGGAAGTGCTGAAATTAATGGCTGATGGCGCCTCTACAATGGAAGCTGCCGGGGAATTGCAACTAAGCGAGTACACTGTAAGAGACTACGTTTCGACAGTGATGCACAAAATGAATGCGAGAAATCGTACAGAAGCAGCTGCAAGAGCCATTCGGAGTGGTATCATATAATCCTGCCTGGCGTTTCACCTACCATGAAAACCAACACGCGACAGGGTGCATTGTCCTGCCTGTTCAGGTATAATCAGCAATAAAAGAAATGGAAGGTGAAGCCAATGAACCAGGAAGAATATATTCGTTCCCGATTTACAAATGAAGAGGATGAATTCTTGCAAAGTGTCCTGAAAAGCATCGAGGAAAAAGGCATGCCCGCCATTTCGGTGCCACCGGAAAACGGCAAGATGATCACCTTGCTCACCAAAATCTCCAGGGCAAAGGAAGCGTTGGAAGTTGGCGCGCTTGGCGGATACAGCGGGATCCATATTATGCGCGGCCTCCCCGATAACGGACACCTGACATCACTTGAATTGAACCCTGAATATGCCCAGCTTGCCGGCAATAACCTCGTAAAGGCAGGATTCGAAGGACGTGTAACCTACTATACCGGCGAGGCTTTGGACAGTTTTGAAAAACTGACGACTGAAGGAAAGAAATTCGATCTTTTCCTGATTGACGCCGACAAAAGGAATTATGAAAATTATTTGGATCGGGCAATCGAGTTAGCAAACCCCGGCGCTATCATCCTCGCAGACAATACCTTGTGGCGCGGAAGGGTTTATGACTTTGAAGATCACGATAAATTGACCGTTACCATACGGGAATTTAATGAAAAAGTAGCCCGCCACCCAAACCTGGAATCTCTGTTATTGCCTATAGGCGATGGACTGCTGCTCGCTCGAGTAAAGGAATGATCTGATCGCGATGAATCCTGATTTCTATAGGAAACCAACACTTGAGTTATCCAAACAATTACTGGGAGCTGAGCTTGTCCATGAAACGAAAGAAGGAGTATTGTCCGGTAAAATTGTTGAGGTAGAAGCTTATCTTGGACCGGAAGATCGTGCCGCGCACTCCTTTGGCGGCCGTCGGACGAAACGAACAGAAGTCATGTTCGGCAATCCCGGGCACGCCTACTTGTACATGATCTACGGCATTCATATTTGCTTGAATATCGTCAGTGGTCCGGTTGGCAAACCCGAAGCCATTCTCCTTCGCGCGGTCGAACCCATTCGCGGAATGGAAAGAATGAGTGGGAACCGAGGGTTCGGCCATCTTGAGAAATTATCATATCGGAAAAGAAAACAACTGACAAGCGGACCGGGAAAACTTGTGAAGGCACTAGACATTCCCATGGACCTGTACGGCCATGATATGACCGAGCCCCCTTTGTACATTCGTCCGGCGGGCACCCCTATTCCGGCTGAAGAAATCGCTGAAGGACCTCGGATCGGGATTGAAAATACCGGAGAAGCCCGTGAATATCCGTATCGTTTCTGGATTCACGGAAATCCATATGTGTAAAAATAACGAGCCGAAACACTCATCCCACCTGAGTGTTTCTTTTCTTTGATCTCATTTTTTTCTTCATCGCCCTCGTCGGCCATGCTCGAATTATGTCGAACTGACTCGATAAATCGATATCTCCACAAAGTTGAAAATAAATGCTAGAAAGTTGAAAGCAACTCCGTAAAAGTCGATGATAAAATTCAAAAGTTGAAAATAAACTGGCCAAAGTTGGCAAGAAAAACAGCCCACTGTCGTTATTCATCCGCAAACATGTTACAATAGCCGTGATTCTGCGAAATAAGAAGGATGGATAATACATGATAAGCACACAAAACGTTACACTGAGATATGGAAAGCGTCCATTATTTGAGGACGTTTCAATCAAATTCACGCCAGGAAATTGTTACGGACTAATCGGAGCGAACGGCGCGGGAAAGTCAACCTTTCTGAAAATCCTTTCAGGAGAAATCGAACCGACCCACGGTGAAGTAGCCATTACACCAGGCGAACGTCTGGCTGTTTTGGAACAGGATCACTTTGCCTATGATGAATATAATGTGCTCAACACGGTGATCATGGGACACCGGAAGCTCTATGACATCATGGAAGAGAAGAACGCTCTTTATGCCAAACCGGACTTTTCCGAAGAAGACGGAATCAGGACCGCCGAACTGGAAGGGGAGTTTGCCGAGATGGACGGCTGGTCGGCAGAAGCGGACGCGGCTGAATTATTGAATGATCTTGGCATTCACGAAGATTTGCAGGCGAAAGACATGAAGGATCTGACCGGTAATGAGAAGGTGCGGGTTTTATTAGCACAAGCGCTTTTCGGAAACCCGGATATTTTATTATTGGACGAACCCACAAACCATCTCGATATTCAATCGATCAAATGGCTGGAGAACTTCCTCTATGATTACGAGAATACCGTCATTGTCGTGTCTCACGACCGCCATTTCCTGAACAAGGTCTGCACTCACATCGCCGACATTGACTTTGGTAAAATCCAACTGTTCGTCGGAAACTACGACTTTTGGTACGAATCCAGCCAACTGGCTATGGAACTCGCGAAGAACCAGAAGAAGAAAACAGAGGAAAAGCGCAATCAACTTGAAGAGTTCATACGGAGATTCAGCTCAAACGCTTCGAAAGCCAAACAGGCTACCTCGAGAAAGAAAGAACTCGAGAAACTGACCATTGATGATATTAAACCTTCCTCGCGCAAATCGCCGTATGTCAATTTTCAGCCGGAACGGGAAGCGGGAAAAGACATATTGTCGGTGAAAGATTTGAGCAAAACAATTGATGGCGAAACGCTCCTGAACAACATCAACTTCACCGTCAACAGAGGAGATAAGATTGCTTTCGTCGGTCCGAACGAGCAGGCGAAAACGGCGTTGTTTCAAATTCTCATGGGAGAACTGGAACCAGACGAGGGGCAATACAGTTGGGGCATTACCACCTCACAGTCCTATTTCCCGAAGGAAAATGACTCCTATTTCGATGTTAATCTAAATTTAGTGGATTGGCTTCGCCAATATTCCCATGATGATGATGAAACGTTTATCCGTGGATTTTTGGGTAGAATGCTATTCTCAGGGGAAGAATCGTTGAAAAAAGCCAACGTCCTCTCAGGTGGGGAGAAAGTGCGTTGCATGCTATCAAAAATGATGTTGAGCGGCGCAAATGTGCTAATTTTGGACGAACCAACGAACCATTTGGATCTTGAATCCATTACAGCCTTGAACAAAGGGTTGATCAAATTTAACGGGTCGATGCTGTTCGCGTCTCATGACCACGAATTCGTCCAGACGATCGCCAACCGAATTATCGAGATCACACCAAATGGCCTTGTCGACAAACAGACGACCTATGACGAATACCTGGAAGACGATCAAATTGCCCAAAGGCTTGAAGCTATGTATGCCACGACATGAAAAAGATAATGATTTTCTAAAGCAACTCGACCATCTGATTTGATGGTCGGGTTTTTGTTTTGACAGTAGATATGTGGATATAACCAAGGAAAGTTCAAGAAAAAGGAAACTTATGGTATGATAAAGTAGAAGTTATTCTCCTTGATAGGGGTGTTTTCATGAGTGTAATGAATTATGTTTTGGTTATTTTCATGTATATCGTCTACGGTATAATCCTTTTTCAGTTATTGAGAATTCTAAGTTCACGTCTGGATTTCTTGGGCATCATATTAAGGTTTAAAAGGAAATTATTAGAGTCAAAACATGAACGCAACCCGTAAATGATTTTCACCCTTTTTTGTTGTGTCCAATGTTCACTGTTCCTTCTTTCCCCGAAGTGACCGTTGCTTTAATGATGAGGCGCCCCGTGGGATTTCTCATTGGATGACACGTAATAAGCGTCAGAATTCTTTCGTTTCGATTTCCTTTTAGCACCGAGACATCGTCCGGTTCTACAAACAACTTTTTGTAAACGGTATAAACATAGCTTTTCCTTCTTGTTTCAATCACCACTTTGTCACCAACCTCTACTTCATTCAGGCGATTGAACATTCTTCCGTATGTATAACTTCGGTGCGCCGCAATCGCGCTGTTGCCGATAGCCCCGGGAAGAGCAGTTCCCGTAATATGCCCGGCTGCAATTCTCATGTGATCAAGTGTAGCGCCTTCCAGAATAGGAAGTCGACAATCAATTTTATCGATCTCAATCACACCTAGTAAATCACCTGGCTGAACGGATTTGGAGGTCTTTTTATGCTTATTGCTATCAGAGGTCTGTCCTGATTCAAAAATACCTGTCAGGCGAGCATAATTTTCTTGAGCGGATTGCCAATCCGGAACCTCCTGCACCTTGGACGTTTCCGTTTCTTCATCCTGAAGCCTTTCCCATCTTTGCAGCAGTTGATTTTCCTGATACGAACTCACTTCACGATGAATAAACGGATACAACAGGGTCCCGATTCCAGCGAAAATCATAAGAAAGGCGGCCCACTTTATCATTTGCGGTCCGGCCGCCTTTTAACAGCAAATAATGCTCCCCCGGCCATAACAAGCACAAAGCCGGCCATGTAATAGTACATCGGATTCGTTTCACCCGTTTGTGGCAAGATGGAATCCAACACCGATGAATCATCCCCACCCGTTGTCGGCTGAGATCCTTCGTTGGTTGGGTCGTTTGGTTCGCCTGACGGATCATTTCCTGCAGGAGGCATGTCACCTTCAACGTAAAATTTCAGAGCCACCTCCGTGGCCAACCCCTGAAACTCATTACCGGATTCCCAGGGAAAAGTAATTTTGAACTGAAGATCTTCCTCACTGAAACTGGCAAGGGGCCTCGCATTTTCAAAACCACTGAATCCACCCAACTTCCCTTCATACAAAACACCTTTAGAATCAGAAACCTTAAGCATCAGCTGGTTATAAAACATTTCCGACCCAGACTTCCGCTGAGTCTCGACCGTATATGCGAAATTCTGATTTCCTTTGTTTTGAATCGTCAACGTCCGGTCTGCCCAGTCTCCAGGCTTCATATTGGCGATCTTGAACAGGTATTCGCCCGGATCTGTCGCTAGATCAATCTCTTTCGGGGCTCCACTGGCTCCAGTATTGCCAATTGGCATGAACACTACGAACGTAAGAGTTATTAAGCTGTATAATAAAACCCATTTAAATAATTGTGGTTTCATTTTCCATGACCTCACTTAAGAGATGGCTTCAAAAATAATGGACACAGGTTTGAGGACGCTCTTTTGTTTACATTTGAAAAAAACTGAACCTACCGTTTTATCATCCCAGATATTATATACAGAAAAGGTAGGAATCCCAATCCCACCTTTTCTGTATAACTTAGGAAACTAATTCATTAATCAGTTACCTCGTTGTTGAACTTTTTCTTATCCGGATTTACAGTTTTATTCGATTTTGTAATATCTGTTCCCACAATGCCGTTATTAACCTCACCATTACCATTGCTGGTGTCTACATCTATTCCTTCCCACTGAGTAGCTTCAAGGTTAAAGAAGAAGTCAATTGAATCTTTCATAAATTTGTTTTGGACGTACTCACCATTTGCCTTTTTATCAGGATTATTTTTGAATGTGATCTGGATAAACACATCGTCACTGTCAACTGGATTTACAGGAATACCCATAGATTCTTCCGATCCGGAAGCAACTGTCAGTGGAGCAAGATTAATCCGTCCATCTTTAGATAGATAATCTGACTTAATTTTCGTTGAATAATTATCATAAACCAAATCTGCTAATGTTAACGTCTCATCTGTTTTCACAACATTAGCTCTTGGCTCCCAATTATCAGATTCCGAATCAACTGCCATAAAGTCAATCACGAATTGATTTAGGAACTGATACCTGGTTGAATTTTCGGTACCATCATTGAAATTTTTTGCAGTAACATTTAGTAGTACCTCCTTAATTGCTAGTGAACCTACATTGTTTAACTCAAAAATTCTTTGTACATTGTCTCCTGGTTTCATGTTACTAAGATCAAAACTAATTGGCTTAGTACCTTTGGCACCGACATCTAAATTCAACTCACCGGCCGCAAAATGGTTGTTAACGGTTGCGACGTCATTAAATGCCGCATAGGTACCTCCACCAACCAAAGTCAAACCTAGTGCTGCAGTAGCAACACCCATACCCAACTGTTTCTTAATCCCCATTATTGAACTCCTCCTCAAATTGTTTTACCTCTATGTAGAGGTGTGATTTATATTGAACTGTTTACGAGGGCCGGGACGCTCTCCTAAACAGATACAACCCTGGTTAACCTGCTGGGGTTTTTTTTTCCGTTTTTCCTTCAATTTCTCGGACGGCCTTCCAAATGCTGATTCCGGAATAAAGCAGAAGGATCACTCCTGGTAAAATCAACATTACGGCCGTTCCACCCTGTGTGTTGGCGTAGTGAACAAGGTATCCAACGTAAGGAATGGTAAAACCGGTATATTTAGCCACAATATTTTGGGAAAGTACTGGATTGGGATCGGGATCTTCGTTGTTGTCTCCTTTTGTTACATATTGGGTCCCGCTTCCGAGTACCTTATAGACTCGGTGAGTCACCAGCTTTTCATCCCTAGTCTTAAATGTGATCACATCGCCTTTTTCAAACTGCTTTGTTTCCTTGACTGGTTTCACGGCAATGATGGATCCTGTCTGGATGCCAGGTTCCATTGAACCGGACAGTACCGTCTTCAATTGATAGCCGAAAAGGCTTGGATTGCCGCCCGCAGCTCTGGAGGAAATCACCATAAAAATCATCAAGAGCAACAAGACGAACAATACGGTTGATGTGACTCGGCTGACCCATTTCATGGTTTTCCTTAATTTCATGTGAATCCCCTCTCAATCTTTAGAAGCTATTTCTTGGTTCCCTTTTCCTCAGTTTCTTCAGTTTCCTTATCAGCGGAAGATTTTTCGTTGGTTTTGCTTTTGTTTACACTTTTTTCTTCTGTTTCTGATGTCACAGCCTTTGCTTCTTCAGAATTTGATTCCGTTTTTGTTGTAGAAGGCTTCTTATTTGTTGTGCTCCCTTCATCCTTCGATCCGGTAGACTGATCATTCGTTTCCGTTTGCTCAGACTTGCCATCCGGATTGTTTCCATCATTCGAATCACGCTTCTCGCTATTAGAAGAATCTTTTGATTGGTTTTCATCTTGCTCGGATCCTTCATTTTTCACCTGGTCTTCTTTCGACTTCGAAGCACCTTTGCCGCTATTCTTCCTGTCTTTCTTTGTCCCAATATTTTTCTCATCTTTCTTTAGTGCATCAGCTTTTTCGTTTTCTAACGAATCCTGTTTCTCAGAAAGGTCGGAACTTAATCCTTGAACTCCTTGAGCCATGCACATACCTTCCGCTATTGTTATAGAATCACTCCATAGGTCTTTGCGCTCATCATATTTATTGCCGTGCCCAGGTCGTTGGAAAGCCCGGAATTTATAAACACCCTCTTGCCCATTCGGGTTGGTACCAGGATCATAGGTGAGTTTCACCTTTTCGCCGTGAGCAAGTGGAGGAACCTTCCCGGAATCGTATATTTTTTGACCTTTTTTCGGATTCCCTTTCGTGATCCACCAAACTTCAAACTCCGATGGCCCATCCATGTCACCATCTCCACTATTCTTAATGTAAGCGAAAATGGTTTTACAAGAGCCGCCGGTTGTCATCCCTTCAAATGTTAACGAGCTCTTATCCCATAACTCCAGAGGTGGTTGATTCCCTCCAAAATCACCAGCAGCTGAGAGGCTCCCATGAATTCGTTCAATATCGTTGAAATAGGCTGTGGTCGGTGAAGTAAACTGGCTGGCTGTGTAAAACAACAAATAAAAAATGGCGAAACCTTTTACGGCGAGGGAAATTGATCTGCTTTTCACGCTTCGTCCCTTTTTGGTTAATCGCCGACTTCTCATGATCTTCACCCCTTTCACCCCCGGGTTTATGTATCGGCTGTTCTTTTTTTAGTCCATTATTGTTCTTTTTAAAGAACATCACAAGTTGATTATATTCCCGACCCCCACAAAAATGCAAACCCTGATTTAAGACGATTTTGTTCTATTTAAAGAACAATAGGACCATTTTACTGCTTTTTACTTCCATTTTCTTAAATTTATAATGAATTAGGATGATTTATGTTCTTTTTATAGAACTATTTCGGCAAATTTTGATTGGAAATGACTTGATTCAATCGCTGGTGAATGCGTACCCTACACCAAAGGACCTAGGTAACAGACGGAATATAACAAACCTTCAAAAATCCTGAAACCCAATACTTCAACAATCCGTCTAAGTAAATAAAGGGGGGATTGCCATGCGGATTTTCCTGATCATGTTCTCATGTTTCTTTCTACTGGGCGGATGCAATGATTTCATGCCGAACGGCCAAAGCCATACCGTCATCGACTGGGTGGATTTCATAAAACTGAACGGGAAAGAGTACACCTCCATCCACACCGGGGTGATAGCCAATCCGAAAAAAGCAGGACCCAAAATCGGTTCTGTGAAATTCAAGGTATCCGGTAATATTCACGATGGCCACTATCAATCCCAAAACGGCGATGCCGCCTTCCTTGATCCGGGAACAAGAATATATGAAGTGGAAGGTTATCCAAATCACTCCGTCGTAGCGGTCAAAGACGCTGATTTCATAAACGGCTACAAACTGTATTATGCGAGAGCGGATTTCGAGGACTATCTCTGGCATTTCAAAGATATGCCCAAGAAGGCGGTTGAGAAAATTGAAATCTATAAAGTAGAAAACCTTAAATCACCAAAACAAATAAACAAAATTAAAAACAATGGTGTGAAAGCTTTCCTTGAAATTCTGAACGGTGGTGACGCCAAAGGAGACTATCAACCCAACCAGTCAAGCGGGCAACCGCAACGCTATGCCATGGTATTTTATACAGATGAAGCCATTGCCTATCAATATTATTTGCGTTATGACGACAAGCATTACTATTGGTCTCCATGGAGTACGGTCGTTTTACCGGACAGCATTCAAAAGTATCTTCAATAACTTAAACAAGCCTGGAATCAACCAGGCTTTTGCTCATGCCACCATATTTCTCCTAACAAAAAAACCGCCGGACAACATCCGACGGCCTTAACTTACTCATCTTTTCAGCTTTCACCAATAGCTTCCTTCTTCGCTTTCACAGCTTTCCCACTCTTCTCTCCATCTTCTTCGGCAGGACGTTTCGGTTTAATAAAGAACGACAGCAGTAACGCAACTAAGGCTAAAGCAGCTGCAACCATAAAGGAAGCCGACATCCCTTGAATCATAGGATGCGAAACCTGTTGTTTCACTGCATCTTCCGTATTATTTGTCATAACCGTAATCAACATGGCTGTTCCAATCGAAGCCGCAACTTGCCGCATCGTGTTGTTCATCGCTGTTCCGTGTGGAATCAGGTGATTCGGCAGCTGATTCAATCCAGCCGTCATTACCGGCATCATGACCAACGAGATTCCAAACATCCGAATGGCGTATAACACCATCATATATCCGTATGATGTCGAGGCGGTCATATTGCTGAATAGAAATGTCATTACAGTTACAATTGACAATCCAACGATCGCAAGCGGACGAGCACCAATTTTATCAAATACCTTGCCGACAATCGGGGACATAACCCCCATTACAATGGCGCCCGGCAGTAGCAACAACCCGGACTCAAGAGCTGTGTAGCCCTGTGCGTTCTGCATATAAAGCGGCAGTAGAAGTTCTACGCCAAGCATTGAAATCATGATAATCGCGCCGATTAACGTTGTAAGCGCAAAAATCCAGTTCTTAAATACCCTGAATTCCAATATCGGCTTCTTGATTGACAATTGCCTCCAAATGAAAAGGCAAAGTGAAATGGCCCCGGCAACCAAAGAGATAACCACTTCCGCGCTGGTCCAGCTGTTGTTCCCCGCACTGCTAAAGCCATATAACAATCCGCCAAAACCGATGGACGATAAAATGATAGAGACAATATCAATCTTCGGATAGGTCAACCTGGTGACATTTTTCAGCGCGAATGTCGCAAAAATAATATCAAGCACGACGATTGGCAAAATCATATAGAACAAGACACGCCACGAATAGCTTTCAACAATCCAACCGGAAAGCGTCGGTCCAATTGCTGGCGCAAAGGCAATCACCAATCCCACCATACCCATGGCGGCTCCACGCTTCTCAACAGGGAAAATTAACAAAAAAACAGTCTGCATTAGCGGTATCATGATGCCCGCACCGGATGCCTGAACGATTCTGGCTGCCAGCAAAAACGGAAAGCTTGGTGCGACAGCGGCAATCAAGGTACCCACACCAAAAAGGCTCATGGCTGTTAGAAACAACTTCCTTGTCGAGAACTTCTCGATCAAGAAGGCTGAAATTGGAATCATCGTACCCATCGTAAGCATGAAACCAGTCGTCAACCACTGGGCCGTGCTTGCTGATATAGACAAATCGTCCATAATTTTCGGTATAGCGGTATTCAAAAGTGTCTGATTCAAAATCACAACAAATGCGCCGGCGATGATAGACGCAACCAGTAAAACTCTATTATATTCCTGTTCAGGTTGTTGTTTATTTTCCATATCTTTCCCTCACTCCTTCTATCTCCTTCTCCATCACATTTTCCTCAAGAAGCTTTTCAATCCGGCGGACAAAGACTCCTAACTCTTCACTCTCAGCCAAGTACAACAACAAAGCCTTGATTTGAAAGTCACGAGGTTCACTTTGAAATACTTCGTATTCCAACAAATGAACAGCCGAAAGCAACTCTTCCTGCTCCTGCTTTTGAATCGGGAACCTTTCAATTTCCATGACCATTTCATTTAAATGATCTTTCAACTGTTCTTTACCGGATTTCGGCCTGAATTGCGTATCATACTTTTCAAATTCCTTCATGATTTGTGTTCCTAAAGCAGGTTCCGTATAAGCTGTATTTTGGATCATCGCGTCTAAACGTTCCACAATAAATCGTGCGGCCCGCTCCATGTCAAAGGTTTTACCCTTGAAAACCGTCAAGGAAAGATATTCTTTCAAGGTACCTTGAAAAATGAGAACAAGATCCCAAATGTAGGATTCCACCTCGCTGCCAAAGGCCTTCATCAAACATTCTTTATGCCAGGTCATCATGGTGACCTTGATCCGTTTCATCATCGATGAGATATTTTCATTATTACGGTTAGGCATTGCTTGAAACAGCATCATCATAAAGTCTTTATTCTCACGGGAATCTTCCAACTGAACAACAATTTTCTTGATCAACTTTTCCTTGGCGGTCAAAGATGGATCGAGATCAACATTCATTGCCCTTTGAAACATCTTGCGATGATTATGCTCGATCACTTCAATCAATAAATTTTCTTTGGAGTCAAAGTATTTATACAAAGAGCCTTTGGAGATCCCGCAGTCATTGGCAATTTCCTGTACTGAAGTTGAAAAGTAGCCTTTCTCCGAGATAAGACGAATTGCCGACTGCATGATTTCCTCTTTTTTATCTGTCACTCCGCTCCCTCCTTATTCAGTCGTTCCCCATCTATGACCATTCGGTCAAATAAGAACCATTAAGTTCAACACGAAAAATATTATAACTGACCAGTGGGTTCTATGTCAACATGTTAATTTGGCATATGCGCCTTAGGAAAAGTCTTTCATAACTGTGACCATTGGGTCATAACCCAATGAAAATAATAAATTCACCTGATCTGTTCCTTTCAAATAAAAAAAGTTCGGTATACCCGAACTTCCAAGAATCAACGCATTATCCCATTGACTTTAATGACCACCCGATAACGCCATGAATATCTCGCCAACCATATGCAACTTCCTCATGATTTCCTCCACCAATTTCAATTGGTTGAGAATCGACCCATTCGGGGTTCAAAGACTCATAAAAAGCTTTCGCTGGATGGTTCTCCGCAAGAACCCATACCATTATGGAGGCTAAACCACTTGCTGAAAGTTCCTCAGCAAGACGGACGAAAAGCCGTCTCCCAAGACCTTGACCCTGAGCCTTCTCGAATAGGTAAATCGCGTACAATTCAGCCTGAAAATCAGGATAATCGCCACTTCGCTCACGACCCCCGGAAACAAACCCGACAATAACACCGTCCTGATTTTCAGCGACTAAGGTACAATTGCGGTTCCCCGAAAGATCGATGATTTGCTTCCATTTGTTTTCAAGGTTTTTATAGGACATCTTTTGTAAAAAAGAATCGGAGACAATCCCTTTATAAGTCGTCTTCCAACTGTCAACTTGAACCTTTGCGATCCCTTGGGCATCAGCATCCTTCGCTTTCCTGATGTTCACAATATCCCTCCCGACATTTTTTCAAGATTATACCATGAACAACCTTGAAAAAGGAATGCTTTCTCGCCGAGAGCAACATTGTTCATCCAAGGGATTTTGTATATTTATCAGCCACCGCACTGGCGCCATACGCATCAGGTTTAATTCGAGCCACATAGCCGACGGCCGTAATCCAACCCACAACTTCCTGAATTAATTTGCGGGTTTCTCCGTGTTTTCCAATATCAAGATGAATCTCAATCGGCCATTTCGAAAGCAGCTCTGTAATGCCGGAAGCTTTAAGTTCTTCCATCACCTGCAAGCTTAATTCCGTTTCCTTGTAAATACGTTGGTGGAGACTGCTCATCGGGCGGTGTTTCGTTTTTTGGAAGAAAAATCTCGCCCCTTTGCCCACCCGATGGATGATGAAAGCGGTCACAAACATAGTGGTCTTTCGGCTCGTTTGCGAATCCGTCCCGATCACAATCCGATAGGTCGCTTTTGGGTCCTCATTCAAGTACGCTCGAATATGTTCCGTCAACACTTTAGCAGACACTTTTCCGTAAGTAGGGCTTCTGAAATCCACAACCAGGACTCCTTCCCAATCAGAATGTCACTTATTATACCAAATATTATGCACATTCATTCGGAATTGTCCAACAGTGAGCGCAAAAAAATCCCGATCCCCTTATCGGATCGGGCCTTATCTCCTTATTCCTTTACATTTCTCAGGCAATGTTCACAAACGTTCATATACGATTCATGCTGTTCCTCCATACGATGGCCGCACTCAACGCAAACTTTCGGCGGCAAGTTCTTGAAGAATTCCGTACTCTTCTGGATCATGAAAACTCCCCTCCGTTTCGTTTTTCCTATTGTACTATAACATATGCTGAATAACAACATTCTGTTATAAAACAATAGAAAATTAGTAAAATCGTCTTGTCAATCTGTTCTTGTCTGTTGTTAATGCTCGAATTGGGACTTTTCCGTTGAAACCTTTCAGCGCAGTAGTTGAAAATCGGGCAACTTTCCCTTGTCGATTTCCTCCTGCCGTCGTTTGCGATGCTGCAACAGCTCAACCCTCCTCCCATCAAAATGGCGGGAAAGTCTTGCTACAAAATCAAGAGCTTCAGACGTCAAAATATCGCCAAACCGTTCATCTTTTCTCCCTTCTACGCGCACTCCGCTATGAAGTGAACCCCTTTTTTGAAAAAAGTTTAAACATAGGACTAAAGAACCTGGCGAATTATGTCGAGAATATAAGGGGAAGGGAGAATTCATAATGGGAAAAAGATTAATAAACTTACGGATTCAAACGAAGATCATCGGGGTCATCGTCTTAAGCTTGTTGATTAGCTCTCCTATAGCGGCCTATATCAACAGTTTAATTTCGGAGTACTACAATGGAGAATTGGGAGTTTACATCAATACGCTTATCAGCCTGATTGTCACGACAGGGATTATTACAATTTGCATTCGCTTCATTCTTATTCGACCGCTTAACCTGCTTTTGGAAGTAACCCAAAAGGTGGCGAAGGGGGATCTAACAGCAAAGGTATCCAACAATTCAGGTGATGAAATCGGGCAACTGTCCGAATCCTTCAATAAAATGACCGATCAATTGGAGGTACTTATCGGAAAAGTCAGCACCACAGGAGAAAAGATTGAGACTGTGGCAAACCAGTTTTCACATGATGTCAGGGAAACCACTGTCGGGGCCAATGAAATCAGTGAAATGATGAAAGAAATTGCAAGTGGAACAGATACTCAACTGAAAGGGTCGGAAGAAAGTACAAAAGTACTGGAAGAAATGACTCACGGGATTCAAAACATTGCCGAATCCGCTTCCTCTGTTTCAGATATGTCTATCCAGGCAAAAGACCAGGCTGTTCAAGGAAGAGAGCATATTCGCTCCAGTAAAAAACAAATGGATACAATCAGTAACGTCACGGAGCAAGCTGTGGAGGAAATCAACTCATTACACAAAAGTTCCGCGGAAATTGGCCAAATCATCGAAGTCATAACGGATATTGCCAACCAGACGCACCTGTTATCCTTAAACGCGGAAATTGAAGCGGCCCGAGCCGGGGAACACGGAAGAGGTTTCGCAGTTGTCGCAAATGAGGTCCGCAAACTGGCTGAGCAGTCGGAACAATCAGCTGACCAGATTGTACAGTTGATTAAAGGAATACAAGATCATACAACACGTTCCGTGAAGGTCATGAACAAAGGATCAGATGAGGTCAAGAAAGGCGCAATAACCACGGAGCAAACCGATCAAACCTTCGAAGAAATTGTCGGGATGATCCAAAAGGTGGCTGACAAAACCCAAGATGTGTCCGCCGCAGTTGAGGAAATTTCAGCAAGTTCAGAACAGATTGTCACATCTGCTGAACAGTCAGCCGGCATTGCAAGAGAGTCCGCCGGTAAGACCCAAAATGTCGCGGCAACCTCGGAAAGCCAACGCAGCGCCATGGAAAGGGTAAACGAATTTGCTGAGTCGTTGAAACAATTCGCGGGCGAATTGAATCAATCTGTGAAGTTTTTCAAAGTGAAATAAAAGAAGGTGAACCCAGGATTTCCTCCTGTAAAGCGCAATGATAATTATGTTACGATATGGGATATCTTGCTGTACGATTGAAATCGACTTGAGGTGTGGACTGAATGAAAAGATTGTACGCCGCGGATATCCTGCTTTTATTTGTCGCATTTATTTGGGGGGCAACCTTTGTCATCATTCAGAATGCCGTAGCAGTGCTCGAGCCGTTTACTTTCAACGGCTTGCGCTTTTTATGCGCGGCATTGTTTTTGTTCGTTTGGATCATCTTTTTTTACCGTGACCGGCTGTTAAGAATCACCCGCTCCCTGCTTGGAAGCGGTATTGTGCTTGGGCTGTGGCTGTTTTCGGGATACGCTCTCCAGACATTCGGACTGCTATATACAACCTCTTCAAAAGCCGGATTTCTGACCGGACTCAATGTGGTCCTCGTTCCTTTATTTGCCTATTTTATATTGAAACAGAAACCGAAACTTCCATCCGTCATCGGTGTCGGAATTGCCGTGCTCGGGTTGTATTTATTAACAGCAGGCGGGCACTCGGCGTTTAATATCGGCGATTTGCTTGAATTTCTTTGCGCCATCGCTTTCGGCATGCATATTGTTTTCACCGCCAAATATGCTTCCCATTATCCTGCTCTTGTTCTGACTTTGATTCAGATCAGCACGGTAGCTTTGTTGAACCTAGGAGCCGCGTTCTTGTTTGAAAACTGGTCTGAAGCTTTCTCACCTGCCATCGTAGGCGGTACTGGAGTTTGGTTCGCGATTCTATTTACAGCATTGCTGGCGACAGTGATTGCCTATCTGGCGCAAACTGCGCTCCAGAAATATTCACCGCCGACCCATGTAGCTTTAATTTTGACAATGGAACCGGTATTCGCGGCCGTAACCGGCTACCTTTGGGCAGGGGATCGTCTCGGCAGACTTGCCTTGCTCGGCTGCTTTATGATTTTCATCGGGATGCTTTTGGCTGAGCTTCCCGGGAAAGTCTTTGGCCGCTTTAGACGATCAAAATCTACTGTTTCCGAATAAGCCCCGCCAGTTTGCGCCTTAACAGTTTCTTCGATGCATTTCGCGGAAGTTCATCCGCTTGGTACACCCGGCTTGGCACCTTATAGCGTGCCAGATGATCGCCGCAGAAGCTGATTAAGGCGCCTTCATCAAATCCGCAGCCGTTTTTCACCTTTACAAAAGCTATCGGCATCTCTCCCCATCGTTCATCTGAGATGCCCGTTACACCGGCATCCTCGACATCAGGATGTGCCAACAACACCGCCTCAACCTCAGCCGGATAAACATTTTCTCCGCCCGAAATGATTAGATCTTTGCGTCGATCAAGCACAAACAGAAATCCCTCATCATCTACGTAACCAAGGTCACCAGAATAAAGCCAATCTCCGCGAATCGCTTTCTCCGTCTCGTCATCCCTCTTCAAATACCCTTTAGTCACGTTCGGACCTCGTACAATGATTTCGCCAACCTCTCCCACCGCGGCTGGCTCGCCATTTTGTTCAATCTTCAACTCGGCTGGAAACAGGGCTTTTCCTGCCGATCCAAGCTTGTCCAACATATTTTCCGGCGCCAGCGTAACAATCTGTGAAGCTGTTTCCGACATTCCGTATGTTTGAAATACAGGAATCTCCCGTTCTTTACACTTTTCCAATAATACCTGCGGGGCTGGCCCGCCGCCGAGCAACATACATCGGAAATGGCTGGGATAACGATCTGGACCGAGGCTTTCCAACATCCGCGACAACATTGCGCTGACGACAGACATAATGGTTACACCCTCTTCAGCAATTGAACGATTTGCCTCCTCAGGATCGAATGATTCATGAATAACAGCGGTCATTCCATAAATCACACTCCGCATTAAGATGGAGAGGCCGCTCACATGAAAAAGCGGCACGCAAGCCAGCCAGCGGTCGTCTTCGTGCAATCCTAAATTAAGCGAAGAACCAATCGCGCTCCACCAATGGTTGCCGTAAGTTAACATCACGCCTTTCGGATTACCTGTTGTCCCCGAGGTATAGACAATTGTATGCAAGTCTTCAAGGTCAACATATGTTTCCAAAACGGTTTCCACCTGCGGGCTTTGCTGAAGATCCTCATAAGAAACAGTTTGCAGATGCGGCAAAAGATCCGTAATTTCCGCAGCCTTGCCGACGTTAGCCTCATCATAAACAAGCATCACCGCTTCTGAATCTTTCAATTGCCACACCAACTCACGCACCGTTAAACGAATGTTCAACGGAACCATTACCGTCCCAACGTAATGCATTGCATGAATGACCTCAACCACTTGAAGTCCATTTTGCATCAAAAAAGCCACATATTCCCTTTTATTCACACCAAGTCCTCTGAAACGCCGTGCACTTGCCTCAGCTCGTTCATTCAACCCGGCAAAGGTCCATTGTTCCGCCTTCGAAATCACAGCGATTCGATCAGGTGTCAGTGCCGCTCTTTTTGCCAACCAATTCGGCATTTTTTCAGTTGCCATATCCAAACTCCTTCTTAGATCTAATCCTTCAGCACAACGGTCCAAAAGTTGATTTGCGCGAAACTCGAAAATAAATGAACGATAAATAAAATAAATGCACGAAAATGATACCTAATTGCACGAAACCCCTCAATCAGCCAAATTGAAAATCAACATACGAAACGGCTTGATGATGAAATCTCATCAAGCCGTGCAACCATTCTATTCTTAAGGGAATCGCGGGAATTTCGAAAAGTCGGGTTCGCGTTTCTCCTTGAAAGCATCTCGCCCTTCTTTTGACTCATCCGTTCTATAGTAAAGCAGCGTGGAGTCGCCACCTAGTTGTTGCAGGCCGGCAAGTCCATCCGTATCAGCGTTAAACGACGCTTTCATCAGACGCAGAGCCGTCGGGCTTTTCGCCACAAGGTCAAGGGCCCATTGAATCGTTTCCTCTTCTAACTGCTTCAACGGTACAACCTTATTGACAAGACCCATCTTATCGGCCTCTTCCGCATTATATTGGCGGCTTAAGTAATAGATTTCACGAGCCTTTTTCTGGCCAACGATTTCGGCAAGGTAACCCTGCCCATATCCGGCATCAACACTACCTACACGGCTTTCGGTTTGCCCGAAAATCGCATTGTCCGCGGCTATCGTTAAATCCGAAATAACATGAAGTCCGTGACCGCCACCAATAGCGTAACCTGCAACCGACGCGATGATCGGTTTGGGTATAATACGCATCAGACGCTGAAGATCAAGCAAATTCAGTCGAGGAATTTGATCATCACCAACATAACCTCCGTCACCTCTGACCATCTGATCTCCACCGGAACAAAACGCCTTGTCCCCCATACCGGTCAAAATAATCGCCCCGACACGGCCGTCATTCCGGGCATCACTAAATGCATCAAGCATTTCATCGATCGTTCTCGGGGTAAACGCATTGTGCTTTTCCGGACGATTGATCGTGATTTTGGCAATGCCCTCTTCACATTTTTCGTATACAATTTCGTCGTATGTATGAGCTTTTTTCCATTCGACTGGCAAGTTACTCAGTCCTTTCATTTTTGATGATCCATTCATCTACTATTTTATCAAAAAATCGCGATTGTTCCACATGAATCGTATGTCCTGCATTCGGAACGGTTACGATATCGCCGTCTGGCAACCTTTCATTCATCTCTTCCGCAATCCTGCAAAACTTATGATCCCATTCACCGACAACCAGTTTCACAGGCATTTCCAATGAGCTCAATTTCTGCCAAAGCGGTCTCTGCGCCCCTGTACCCATGCCGCGTAGACTGCCTGCAAGCCCTCGTTCCCGATTTTGCAATCTTTGGATCCTTAACTGTTTCCGAATTTCCGCGCTTTGTGTCGCAAAGAGTGGTACTTTCTCCCACTCATTCACAAAAGCCTCGACCCCGATTTGTTCAATCCGGTCAGCCAAAGCCTCATCACGCTCCATTCGTTCCTTCCGTTTCTGTTCCGATTCTAATCCCGGTGAGCTGCTCTCCAACAATAAGCTCAAAACACGATCAGGATGACGAATCGCAAACGTCAGCGCGAGGCGTCCGCCCATTGAATAACCCAACACATATGCCTTCTGAACTTCCAATTGATCTAGGAGTGCCGCGAGGTCATCCGCCGCCTTGTCCATAGTATAGCGTCCTGCATCTTCTGGTGCAGAAGATCTTCCGTGGCCAATTAGATCTGGCGCAATAACCTGCAAATCACGGCTCCATGACGGGAAAAAAGACTGCCAATTTGACGAGGACCCGGTAAACCCGTGCAGGACAACCATAGACTGCCCGATTCCCGCCATTTCAATATGCATATGGATATCATTGACCGAGACGTCCATCAATCCATCAATCCCTTACCAACAGCACGCGATACGTGCTCCCAGATAGAATGGTGCAATCTTGTATTTTCATCGCGTTTCGTTCTAACTTCAACAACGTTCAATCCCTGAGACGAGACGCCGCGTTTCACCTCGTCGCGAAACTGCGGCCAGGTTTCCACCGAGCAGAAAGAACCGCCGTACATCTCCACTGCATTTCCAAATTCAAGATCTGTCGGCGTCCCGAAAAGATCCTCAAAGTGATCAGTTTCCCTTGCTTGCGGCAAAAATGAGAAAATCCCGCCACCATTATTATTAATAACCACAATCGTTACATTCAAACGATAAAGTTTGGCCGCCAGAAGGCCGTTCAAATCATGATAAAACGACAGATCACCAATCACAAGGACAAGCGGAACCCCCAGGGAGCTCGCTCCAATTGCACTGGAGACCACGCCGTCAATTCCATTCGCCCCACGGTTTGCCATTGTACAAATGTCTAAATCATTTTTCATGAAAAAGGTGTCAAAATCGCGCACCGGCATGCTGTTTCCGACAAATAGAATGGATTGTCGCGGCATTAACTCAGGAAGTTCAGCAAAGACCTGTCCTTCCGATAATGAATCTTCAACTCCATGCGTCAAAACTTGCTCTTTTGTAACCTCATTCAAACGAAACCAGGCTTTTCCCCAATCATTAGGTTTGTGATTGACTTCACATATAAGGGCCTCACAAAAAGAGACCGGATCAGCTTCAACCCTATCCGAAGCAAGCTGCGTTGGCTCCCGCCACCGCTTGTCATCAACCACAATCAATCGGCTTTGCGGATGTTTTCGGACATACTTCATAAAGGACTTAGACACTGGCATAGCACCAAAGCGAAGGATGACCTTCGGCACGTACCGTTCTGTTACCGACTCATCCCGCAAGAAGGCGTCATAACCATCAATAATCCATTTTTTATCACAGGTTCCGCTTCGCAATTGCGACAACGGATCGGCCAATACCGGGTATTGTAACTTTTCCGCTAAGCGAGTAATGACTTCCGGCAAAGCCGAATCATCCTGTGGTCCGCAAACAATCAGCCCTTGCTCAATCCCTTTCAACTCATCGGCAAACTTTCTGATCAGGTCATGATCTGGCTTTCTTCTGCCTTCCGAAACCGATACATATCGGTGACGTTCTCTACCAGAAGCCCACAAATCTGAAGAAAGATTCGGCACAAGCGGCTCCCGAAAGGGAAAGTTCAAATGAACGGGGCCACCGGGGACGGTCAGAGCTGTTGCAGCAGCTCGCCCCGCAACGGTTCGCACGTAACGAAGCATTTCTTCCGAGGACTCAGGCAAAGCCATTTCCGTGAACCATTTCACATAGTTTCCGTATATTTTCAGTTGATCTATTGCCTGCGGGGCTCCTACATCACGCAATTCATGAGGGCGATCAGCCGTCAACACAATTAATGGGACATGTGACTCATAAGCTTCAACTATTGCCGGGAAGAAATTCGCCGCCGCTGTGCCTGATGAACAAAGAATAGCCACAGGTTCTCTTCGAGATTTCGCCATTCCCAACGCAAAGTATGCGGCCGAACGTTCGTCCACATGCATCCACACTTTCAGTTCAGGATGTTCCGCCATCAGCATCGCAAGGGGAGTAGAACGGGACCCCGGGCAGATGACAGTATGATGGACATCACTTCTCGATAACTCATCCACGAACGCGCCCACGTACGCGCCGAGTACTTCTCCGTCCGCCATCAGCAATTGCCTCCCAACGCAGACAACATTGGTCGAAATTTCATTTGGGTTTCCAAGTATTCACTTTCAGGTTCGGAATCTCCGACGATCCCGTTTCCCGCAAACAAAGAAGCTTGTTTCCCTTGTAAAACGCCCGAACGAATGGCAACGGCCAAATCACCATCGCCTTTGTAATCAACCCAACCAACTGGCGCCCCGTACCACCCGCGATTATGAGGCTCGATTTCACGTATTTTCTCAAGAGCTTGTTGCTGAGGAAAACCGCCAAGAGCCGGAGTCGGATGCAACTGCCCCGCTAATGACAAAATCGATGTGTTCTGTGTTGCCGTTCCGACAACTGGCGTATATAAATGTTGAACATTTTTCGTTTTATATAAGGAAGGTCCGTCTGGAAGATCAACATAAGAACAAACCTTCTCCATGGCATCACGGATCATATCGACAACAACCTCATGTTCATGAAGGTTCTTCCTATCATGCAACAACTGTTCTCCTAATCCTCGATCTTCCGGTAAAGTTGTGCCCCGTGAGGTCGTACCGGCAATACATGAGGATAACAATTCATTGCCATCCCGCTTCACCAATCGTTCAGGAGAAGCCCCGAGAAAACAACTGCCTTCTCGCTCAATCGCGAACAGGAAACTGTTTGGCTGTTCCTCGCGCAATCGTTCCAACACCTGTACTGCAGAAAAAGGTTGCTCGGCAGTAAGCCGTAATTCTCGGCTTAACACAACCTTCTCAATCAAATCTTCACGAATTTCCCAAGCCGCATCACGAACGGCATTCTTCCACTGATCAGGCAAAACCTCAGTCACTGTAAATGGTGACGCCATTCTCTTATCATTCGGAACGGGATTCTGGCATTCTAACAACAGCCGGTCCCGTTCTTCCATTAAATCTCTTCCTTCTTGTTCCGGATCTTCATGGGGATCCACTACTTTATTGATTGTTAACCAGGTGCCTCTTTCGTTTACCGTCAACATAAAGGTCGGCAGAATCATTTCTGCGTCTGAGAAAGAATGCCAAACATTCGTTTTATTCTTTTCCGGATCAAATGAGAATCCACCGAAGAATAACGGTCCCGCCGCCTGAATCGACGAATCGGCTTCAATAATACAGTCGTTTAACAAATCTTTACGTTGCTTCTCTATTTTTTCAAATCGCTTTTCGCCTTGGGCACGCAAATACCAGGCAGCTCCCAGGCCGACTACAACGGTCTTTCCATCCGGATCCATCCAGAAAAACCGATCCTTTCCTTCACAAGCGAAAAATGAAAGAGGGTCAACGGATGGCCAACGTGTCGATTGACTTATTAGGACATTGGCTGAAGCCTGGCGCGCCTGTTCCAAACCCCTTGCCAATAACTGTTGAAATTCCTGCTGCTTAACGACCGTCACCGAATTCCCCTCCTCGTCCGTAAAAAAGACCGAAAATATCCGGTCCCATGTCCAATAAAAATATACACCCCAGCGCTTTAGACTGTCAACGAAACCCTTCTAATCTACAGGAAAGCTGAATTTTCATTCTCCCTCAATTCCGAATAAATATGACAAACAATGGATTTGACACCCCGGAAGCAATTCCATAAACTTAGATCAGATATCATGTTATAATTGTGTCTTAAGAATACAGAGGGGAGAAATGACAATGGCGGACCCACAAAGCCTTGACTATGATCCAACGAATCATCAACTGAAAAAGAATAAAGGTTGGCGGATATGGTGGAAGTTACTTCGTCCTCATACCTTAACGGCCGCTTTTATCCCGGTATTGGTCGGTACGTCTCTTGCCCTCTCTTTCGGTACAGTTGACTTCCCCGTTTTTTTGGCCATGTTAGTTGCATCACTTCTCATACAAGCGGCGACCAACATGTTCAATGAGTATTATGATTTCAAGCGCGGGCTTGATACCGAAGCTTCTGTGGGAATTGGCGGAACCATTGTACGGGATGGAGTCAGGGCTGAAACCGTTCTAAAGCTGGCTTTCGGGTTCCTTGCCACAGCCATACTACTCGGCATTTATATTTGCATCCAAAGCAGTTGGTGGTTGGCGGCAATTGGACTTATCTGTATGGCGGCGGGTTATTTCTACACAGGCGGCCCGTACCCAATCGCCTATACGCCATTCGGCGAATTCACATCCGGTTTATTCATGGGACTTATTATTGTTCTCATTTCCTTTTTCATTCAAACAGGTAAGGTCACACCGGAAAGCATTCTCATCTCTATTCCAATAGCTGTGTTGATCGGCGGAATCTTGCTTGCCAATAACATTCGTGACTTGGATGGAGACAAAGATAAAGGGCGGCAAACGTTGGCGATTTTGCTTGGCCGGCCCAAAGCTATCACTCTACTCAGTGCCATGTTTATTTTCTCCTATTTATGGATTTCGGCTCTTATTCTTCTTGGAATCGCTTCGCCGTGGCTGCTTTTTGTGTTGGCAAGCATCCCGAAAGCGATACAGGCTACGCGGCTATTCAGAGGGAAAACCATTTCGATCCAAATGATGCCCGCTATGAAGGCTACTGCCCAAATGCAAACGCTCTTTGGAGCGTTGCTAACATTGGGACTGATCGTAGATCATTTGATATAAAGCAAACGAGGAACGGTCTGTCGGACCGATGCCTCGTTTTTTTTAATGCACTTTTCAATTCCCGGCCGTTTTTCCGGGCTTTAATAGAAGGTGTTCCGAATTTCTGCTGAAATCGGACTCCACTGTTGAAGTAAGATGATAGCGTCCGTTTACCCATTCATTGACCTGATCATCGTACCATTTGCTGAGAACATGCCCGGATTGCCCTGGTGTCACCACATTCCAGCTTTCCTGCGGACTTGCCATGTCAATCACCGTACGCCAGGCAGGACCATGATCCACTTCTCCTGTTTTTGTGTCCCAACAAGTGGCATTGACGGTTACACAACTTCCGCTTACAGGGTTCGAATCAGGGTCAAACAATAGATTTAAAGGTTTGACAGCTGACAATGGATGGTGAAACGGAACCTCATGAAATTCGCCCCATTGCCACGTTTCCGGATTATCACCCTGTAACTTCACCGCACGGTCTACAGCCAGTTTGAATGCCGCATAAGCCACCTTAGAAAACCCTCCGTTTTCTTCCATCCAGGGGCCGGCTGCGCCTTTGGCCGCCTCGCGAATCATATGATCGACTGCCTGCGTCTTGTTCGTAAATAATTCCATCATTTCTTTATCCATTTGTTCTTCAAACAACACATCATCGAAATTTCGCATCCAAAGATTAAAGACAAGCGGAGCCGCCAAATCCTTATCATCTTCATGAATCCAACTCTTTAGAAGCTCAATCACCTTTTGATCAATTTCACGTAAATGACCGTCAGCCTTCATTAATTCCGGTAACAAAACAGGCAAGAATTCTTTCGCCCGCAAATTTTCATGATCAAATTGCAAGTCTTTCATATCTTTAACGGTAAACGTATCCTGGCTCGACAACACATGGCGGATTCGTTCGATTCGATAGGGCTCAGCCCAAACGTTGGATATATGATAAGGATAATCATCCGGTGTTACTTTATTATTGGCCGTCGCGATAAAGCCTTCATCAGGGTTGACTACGGTCGGCAGTTCATTCCATGGGATAAAACCTGTCCATTCATATTTATCCGTCCACCCTGGGACGGGCAACAAGCTATCTCCATTTTTCCGAATCGGAATTAACCCGTTGGCGCGATAAGCAATAGTCCCGTTTTTTGAAGCAAACACGAAATTTTGTGCGGGAACCTGAAAATAAGTAAGTGCTTCTTTGAACTCGTCCCAGTTCTTCGCTTTCATGAACTTCAAAACAGCTTGAAGTTCCGTAGTCGGCTGTAAGGCCGTCCATTTCATTGCCAGTGCCGTGTCAGGATGATCATCATGTGCAAATTCAGAGACAATCGGCCCGTGACGAGTAATCGTTACGTCAAACGGAATCACCTTTCCACCTTTTACACGGATATTCTCGGAAATAACCTTTGCATTGTACCACTCATCTTTGTACAGAAACTCATGCGGGTTGTCCGGATTCCGCTTCTCAATGTACAAATCCTGTACGTCCGGCCCAACATTCGTTACGCCCCATGCGATATACTGATTGTGGCCGACAATAATTCCCGGCACACCGGCAAATATGACACCGCTTACATTAACATCAGGTGTTACCAAATTCGTTTCATACCATATTGACGGCGTTGCCAGCCCCAGATGCGGATCATTGGCCAGGTAAGGCTTACCCGACGCTGTTTTCTCGCCTGAAACAACCCAGTTATTGCTTCCATTGAAAGGATTTGGTGTAACAACCGAAGCGAAGCTTTTTTCAATATCAAGAGGATTGGCACGAATCGCCTGAAGAATGGTCGGCGCATCATCTGGATATGACGGGAACAGTGCCATTGCTTTTTTCTCAGGAAAGTGCTCAACTAAATAATACCGAAACGCCTGTCCTTCCCAATGTCCACCAAGCGTATAAGCCATGTATTTTCCGATTGTCAGTGAATCAACAGGTGACCACGGATCCGGCTCATAACCGAGAATTCGAAATTCAACCGGCAGCGTTCCGATTTCTTCAGCACGACCTATGTAGGCATTTACACCATCAGCGTACCACTGAAGCACATCCTGTGCATGCTCTGAATAAATCGGGAGTGACTTCTTTGCCCACCTTCGCAGCCCTAGTGTCCGAAATAGCTTATCCCTTTCAACAGTGGCTTCGCCCACAACCTCACTTAACGTTCCTGAAGCCTGTCGGCGACTTAAGTCCATTTGAAACATTCTGGCCTGCGCCGTGATGAAACCCTGTGCCATGAACAAATCATGCATATTTTTCGCCTTAATGTGAGGCACGCCATTCTTGTCCCGATAGATCGTCACTGACTGACGCAAACCAGACAGTGTCAACGTTCCTTCCGTAGTCGGCAGATCTCTCTGCAGAGACCAATAGCCATAGGCCAAGCCGGCACCGATCAACAACAGAAAGATAATCAAAACAATCAGCACCACTTTCCATCGTCTTCTTGCTGGCCATAATCGCGGACCACTCTTTTGCGGGAACGAAACCGGTGAACTCATAGAACCCCCCCTATATGTGCATTTCAATATAGAAATTCGACACTCTTAAATACAAATCCTTCCTCATTCTGTGTTAGCATAATAGAAAGATAGTGCCTGAACGCTCTTAACGCTCTAGAGGGAGACACACTCATAATGAGTATACACCCAACTATTAAAAAAATACTGGCCGTGACTGCCGCACTCATCTTGTTTATCGGAGTGACCCGAACGATCAAATGGTACAGCCATTTCGAGGTCGACCCGCAAACTTTCAACAAGGTTCCGGACATAGATGCATTAATGGCCGAAGAATCCCTTCACGTCCCTCAATTGAAATTAGCCTACCAAAACGGCCTTACGACATTCATTGACCGAACGTATCCTTTGCAAGACCTTAATCGAACCCTGACAATTGACCGAGTCTGGGTAACGCCGAACTACGCTAACGGGAATGTATACCTTCAATACCATCTCGACATGCACAGGTCAGATGAGAAACCATCGGATATCCCCGTCTTCACCTTTTCCAAGATTGTCTTTACCGCTCCGAAAGGAGGAAAGCTGAAGTCCAAGGTCCACCTTTCCCACAAGTCTCAGGGGCACGCTTACAACCGAGATTTTTACCGAAGTATAGTTATTGATCCTGAAGAGATCAACGCCTTCCACAACACCTGGTTCACTCGGAAATTGCATTCGATAACCCTGGTAGATCCGCAAATCATTAGCGGCACTCGTACAATCAAACTGGAGGATATCTCCCTAGAGATCAACCATAACTTTTATAATCAAACGCTCGTGAAGCTTCCAATGAACC
>DASTWO010000066.1:0-27713 GCA_035776675.1 Caryophanales bacterium | reverse complement strand
GTCGTCTCGCCAACGGAGGCAATAAACAATCTTCGGGCGGATATGGGAACGTGGAGTACCGCAAACCGTTGCATATTCTGACGCGCAGAGAGTGTGAAGTGCTGCAGCTGCTTACTGACGGGAAGAGCAATAAGGCGATCGGGGAAGTTCTCTACATTAGTGAAAAGACAGTCAAGAACCACGTCAGTAACATTTTACAAAAAATTAACGTCGAAGATCGCACGCAAGCGGTCGTAGAGGCGATTAAAAACGGTTGGGTTCGGGTGATGTAACAGGACATCCGGCCCTTTTGTCGTTTTCGGGGGCTTTGGATGGGTCTGATTGCACGAAAAATAGAATTTGTGCGTCAATGTCGAGATTTATGCGTCAGAAAAGGAAAGTATGCGTCAAAGTCGAGATTTATGCGTCAGAAAAGGGAAGTATGCGTCAATGTTGAGGTTTATGCGTCAGGAAAGGGAAAGTATGCGTCAATGTCGAGGTTTATGCGTCAGAAAAGGAAAGTATGCGTCAAAGTCGAGGTTTACGCGTCAGAAAAGGAAAGTATGCGTCAATGTCGAGGTTTACGCGTCAGAAAAGGGAAGTATGCGTCAAAGTCGGGGTTTATGCGTCAAAGTCGGGGTTTATGCGTCAGAAAAGGGAAGTATGCGTCAAAGTCGGGATTTATGCGTCAGAAAAGGAAAGTATGCGTCAAAGTCCACATTCATGCGTCAAAATTGGAGTTGAATGCACCAGAGTCAAAAGCGAATCGATTATTGGTTCTTTTCTATTTTTTATCTGGTATAGACAACTAGACGAATAGATGGTAGGATGAGTTTAGATTTTCTTACCAAAGGAGTTGCGTCATGGGGAATCAATCAATATTGATCCGGGATATCACGGTTTATGGCGAGGATCGGATCTATGAGAGCGGGTCCGTTCGGATGAAGGACGGGAAGATCGAGGCTTTGAAAGCCCGGCATGAGATGGGCGAACCTGAACCGGGGGAAGAGATCATTTCACTCGATCCGGATTATATTTGTATTCCTGGATTTATCGATGTTCATATACATGGGGCAGCCGGGGCGGACGCAATGGATGGGACACCGGAAGCGTTAAAGACTATTGCCGGAGCCCTACCGGCCGAAGGTACGACGGGTTTTCTTGCTACCACTATGACACAAGATGGCCGTCTTATTGAAAAAGCCCTTGCCAATGCGGGGAATTATTGGCAGGACCAGAGCAATAGCGGCTGTGCCGAAATGCTGGGGATACATCTGGAAGGGCCGTTCATTTCACCGGACCGTGCCGGAGCGCAACCGGTCGACCATATTATGGCTCCTGATTCGGAACAATTTCGAAAGTGGCAGGAGGCTGCAAGCGGACATATTCGATTGGTGACACTCGCACCTGAGCAAACAGGTGGTCTTGATCTGGTGCGCTATTTGGCTGATCATGACGTGGTCGCTTCCATCGGACATTCCGACGCCACCTTTGAACAGGTGGAAGGGGCCATTGCGGCTGGGGCTTCCCATGTGACGCATTTGTACAACGGAATGCGCGGGCTTCACCATCGTGAACCCGGTGTTGTCGGCGCAGCGCTGTTGAAGAAAGAGCTGACTGCCGAAATGATCGTGGACGGGATTCATATGCGGCCGGAAATGGTCGACCTGGCATACCGCCAGAAAAAGAAAAGCGGACTTGTGTTGATTACAGATGCCATTCGGGCAAAGTGTTTGAGAAATGGTACTTATGACCTCGGCGGCCAGGATGCCATTGTTAAGGATGGGGAGGCTCATCTGGAAAACGGGAGCCTTGCCGGAAGTATGTTGAAGATGAAAGATGCCGTTCAGAATGTGATGGCCTACACAGGTTGTAACCTGGCGGAGGCAGTACAGATGAGCGCGGCGAACCCGGCTAAGGAACTGAAGGTTTTCGACCGAAAGGGAAGTATCGCAACCGGGAAGGATGCGGATTTGGTCGTGTTGGATCGCGACCTTAACGTGGTGATGACGTTTTGCCGCGGTGAAATCGCCTATGAACGGGAGGGAGTCCGGCGGTGAAGGTTATTGCAGCAGAGAATCAGAATGATATGAGCCGGAAGGCGGCAGCCATTATCATTGACAGGGTTCGCACAGAACCGTCAATGACTTTGGGAATGGCAACAGGCAGTACGCCTGAAGGCACTTATCGGGAGCTTATAGAAGATCATCGCCGTTCAGGAACTTCCTATTCTCGTGTTACCACTGTTAATCTTGATGAATATGTCGGGCTTTCATCCGATCACCCGAATAGTTTTCGTCATTTTATGGATACGCAATTGTTTCAACATTTGAATCTACCACGCGGACATATTCATATTCCCGATGGCACGGCACTTGATTTGGAGTCTGAATGCCGGCGTTATGATATAATCATAGACAAACTTGGCGGTCTTGATGTGCAGTTATTGGGGATTGGCGAGAACGGCCATATTGGGTTTAACGAGCCCGGAACGTCTTTTGCGTCACAGACTCATATTGTGACGTTGACCGAGTCGACCCGCAAGGCGAATGCCCGATTCTTCGAAAGTATTGAAGATGTGCCTCGATATGCCATAACGATGGGGATTCAATCGATTTTTCAAAGCAAGCAGATTGTGTTGCTCGCCTCCGGGAAGGCCAAAGCTGAAGCGATTGAAAGGCTTGTTCACGGAGGAGTGAGCCAAGTCTTCCCCGCGTCGATCCTGAATTTACACGAGAATGTAACGTTGATCGCCGACAAAGAGGCGTTGGCTCTCGTTTAATAGTGAAAGGAGACGACTATGGTCGATAAGCAGTCGCCGCTTCCGATATATTTTCAATTGGAAGAAGAAATCAAGAATCGTATTGATCAAAAGGAACTGGTGCCGGGAGATCTGATCCCTTCTGAACGAGAGTTTGCCGAGCAGCACGGTATCAGCCGGATGACGGTGAGACAGGCGATCAGCGATCTGGTCAACGAAGGTTATCTGTACCGTCAAAAAGGGAAAGGGACATTTGTGGCCAGGAAGAAAATTGAGCAGCCCCTGCACAGGGTGACGAGTTTCACTGAAGACATGATAGCGAGAGGAATGAAGCCAAGTAGTCGGCTTGTCCGTTTCGAGGTTGTCTCCGTTTCTGATCAAACAGCCGAAGAACTGGCTGTCGAGTCATCCGAGCCCGCCTATGAAATTAAGCGGGTCCGTTTGGCGGACGGCTTGCCGATGGCGTTGGAAACCAATATCATTCCCGTCCGTCTTGCGGAGGGGTTGACTGAAGAACATGCGCATGGCTCTCTATATGACTATGTCGCAGGAAGTTTGCCGTCACCGATTGATTATGCAAGACAGGTGATCGAATCATCAGCCGCACACGAGTCCGAAAGTGAGGCGCTGGGGATTCCGAAAGGCTCCCCTATCTTATTAATCCGACAAAATACCTATTTAGCTGATGGAACTCCCTTTGAGCTTGTGAAATCGGCCTATCGGGCCGATCGTTACAAATTTATTATTGATATGCATCGTATTTCCGATTAAGCCTGTTTGTGATAAACTGAACTTACCAGGAAAGGAGCTGTGCCATATGCCGAAGAAATCTTTTGCTATTACTCATGAGACAGGGTTACACGCCCGCCCGGCTACCGCAGTTGTCAACAAGGCCGGACAATACCAGTCCGATGTCCAGTTGTCGTACAACGGTAAATCGGTGAACTTGAAATCGATTATGGGTGTAATGTCGCTCGGCGTTTCTAAAGGTGCCGAAGTCACGATTTCCGCTGAAGGAAATGACGCGGAATCGGCGATTGAAGGTTTAGCCGCGCTGATCGACGAAGAATCAATCGGCAAGCCGCTCTAAGGGCGGTTGCCGGCAGGCGGGTTCATTTGGCTCGCCTTTTTCTTTTTTTTTCTTGATCAGATTGCGGCGGTTTTTGCGGGAAATTGATATTTCTCAGGCAAAACTCTTCTATTATTCCGGAATCATGTGTCATGAGGTATTGACAACCTGGTGAATGACATTGAGTTTCGATTATATGCGCGAAAAATTCGATTATATGCACGAAAATCAGGATAAATGCACGAAAAAGCCAATTTATTCACGAAACCTGGATTCCCCACGCAAATTCCGGGCAGCAAATCCTCAAACTCTTTTATTTCCTCATCTCTCGACGTAAAATCTACCCTTCCGGAGGTTCCCTATGAAATTCATATTGCATCATTCCGACGGGCGGCCGTTCTTGATTCCCGAGTCTTTCTCCACTATTGGCTCCGCCGATCCTAGCGGCGAGTTTCACGAACCCCTGCCCCCGACGCTCGATTCAACGTATTCTTTCTCCGAATCTCTTCAACATTTCCTTCAAGGCAAGCAGTTGTTGCCTGACGAACTTCCTTATTCGCTTGAATCCATTCATGAACATTATCTCAAAGGTTATGTGGCTTATTCCGCGGGTCTTATCCGGGAAAATGGTCAATATGTTTGTTGTCGTTGTGGGAACGATGTCCAGCGGAGGTTCGCTACTTTTCCGTGTTCACGTTGTGGGAAGGCATGTCCTTATTGCCGGGAATGTATCATGATGGGGCGAGTCAGTATGTGTACGCCGCTGGTTCGTTGGTGTGGACCTGAGGTTCCCTATTCTGGTCATGCTCGGCCATTGGCCTGGGACGGGAAACTTTCAGACCCTCAAAGCATTGCTTCGGACAAGGTTGCTTCCGCCGTCGGTCAATCAGAGGAATTGTTGGTTTGGGCTGTATGCGGAGCTGGCAAAACGGAGGTGCTGTTTCAAGCGATAGAAGAGGCTTTGCGGCAAGGGCAGCGAGTGTGTTTGGCTTCTCCGAGGACGGATGTGATTCTGGAATTGGCTCCGCGTTTTCGCGATGCTTTCCCGAAGACGGAGATGATAGTGTTGTATGGCGGAAGTGAAGATCGCGGCAAGCAGGGACAGCTTGTCTTGTCAACGACTCATCAGCTGCTTCGCTATAAAGAAGCGTTTGATTTTATTATCATCGACGAGGTGGACGCTTTTCCGTTCAGTACAGACAGAGTGTTGATTTATGCGGTGGATCAGGCGAAGAAATCCGATGCGACCATGGTTTATCTTACGGCAACCCCGGATCGACCTTTGAAAAAACGTTATGAAAAAGAAGAACTCGCCGGCGTACGGATTTCGCGGCGCTATCACGGGCATCCATTGCCTATTCCGACCTTCCGATGGTGCGGAAATTGGCGGAAATCATTGAAAAAGGGAAAGTTGCCGGAAGCGGCTTACGAGTGGGCGGTTCGACAACTTCACAACGAGAGGCAGGCCTTTCTGTTTGTGCCGTCGGTTGAAGTATTGGAGAAGGTGACCGGTATTCTTCAGGCGGTCGATGAGCGGGTTATTGGCGTTCATGCGGAGGACGGAGAGCGCCGGGAGAAAGTTCAACAGTTTCGATCCAGAGAGGCGCCGATTATTGTGACGACTACCATTCTTGAGCGCGGTGTGACCGTTGCCAATGTTGATGTAGTTGTTTTGGGTGCTGATGATAAGGTGTTCACGGAACAGGCGCTTGTGCAAGTGTCGGGCAGAGTTGGTCGAAGTTCATCGGCTCCGGGCGGAGAAATTTTATATTTCCATTATGGGAGGACGAAAGCCATGCTGGATGCGCGAAGACATATCAAAGCGATGAATCGTGAAGCTTTTCCACGGGAAAGGGGTTGATTTTTTTAAATGGCTAGTCATTGTTTATGGTGTGATGCCGAAATTACCGAAGGGGTCAGCTGGAAAGAGGTGTTCGGCCTTTCGCGGCCTGATGTATTGTGCCGAGTTTGTCGTGAAGGGCTCATGGTGTTGCGTAAGCCGCTTTGCCGGATTTGCGGTCGGTCTTTTCTCGATTTGTCTTCCGATTATCGCAATGGCGATTTGTGTTACGACTGTATTCGGTGGGAGGAGGGTGAATGGGGCGGTTTGCTGGTGAAGAACCGTTCCTTGTATGTGTATAATGAATTCTTGAAAGAGATAGTGGCGCTTTTCAAGTTTCGGGGTGACGCTGTCGTTGTAAGAGGCTTTGAATGGGCCTGGATTCAATTGTACCGTGAGGTGTTTTCCGGCACTCTTGTTGTTCCGATTCCTCTCAGTTCGGAGCGGTTATATGAACGTGGATTCAATCAGGCGGCTGAATTAGCTCGGTTGTTGCCGGCGCCGGTTTGCGAGGTGCTCGAAAGAACGGTCCATGAGCAGAAACAGAGTAAAAAGTCGAGAACGGAAAGGCTTCATCTTGAGAAACCGGTCTTTCAGTATTGCGGGGAAGCCGAGCGGATCCGTGGTAAAGATATTTTACTCATTGATGATATTTATACGACAGGAGCAACGGTGAGGCGAGCCGCCAAAGTGCTGCTTGAAAGCGAGGCGGCTTCAGTTTCTTCCATGACGATTGCCAGAGGTTAAATAAGCCTAAGTCATGTTAACATTTCTCTAACGATGCCGATATGTAATAGTGGAAAGAGAAGCAAAGGAGAGGAATGGAATGAGCCAGTTGGCCAATTGTCCCAATTGCGGACAATTATTTGTCAAAGGCGTCCGCAGCATTTGTAACTCCTGTTACGAGAAGGAAGAGGAAATGTTTGAGACTGTGTACGTCTTTATTCGGGAGCAGAAGAATCGGAGCGCAACCATGGCTGAAATTTGCGAAGCGACTGAGGTGCCAGAGAAGACAATCACCCGTTTTATAAAAGAAGGACGGTTGCGTTTGGCGGATTTTCCGAATTTGCGTTATCCGTGTGATTCTTGCGGCAATCCGATCCGTAAAGGGAAACTATGCGGCGAATGCCGTGGAGAACTTAAAGAAAGTCTGGAACTCTATGATCGTGAGCAGGACTTTGAACGCCGGAAAAGGGAAAGCCGCGCAGCGAAAACTTATTTTTCCGATCAGTAGCAAATGGGATCAATTGTGATTTGGCGTAATGACGTACATATAATTCCTGACGGGGTCCCTGAATTTTACCGTTTGAGGCGCTTTATGACTGCTTGAAGGAGACAGCAGATTGTGACTTCCTTAGTCCGAGTTCCGGTTTCAGACTCTTGGGCGAATAAAGTTAAACTTTTCGGAAGGAATGCCGATATTTATATAGAAGGAAAAAGGTTGAGGTGAAATTATGAAAATCAATGGTGTGAATCATTCGAACATCCATCCTTATAAAAGCACACAGGAACAGGCTCAGCTGAATCAAGGAGTGAGCCGGCGGGATCAGCTTGAAATCTCCCCAGAAGCAAAGCAATTGTTGCAAAAGTCGCATATAACCGCTGAGCGCCAGGAAAAAATCGACGAGATCAAGGCAAAGGTCGATGCCGGCCAATATAAGGTGGATCCGCAAAAAACAGCGGAGAAATTCTATGATTTCTGGAAGAATCGCTAGGCGATAAGGAGGACTGATGACATTGTCGGCGGAACCGATGATTGAGACGATGGAAGCTCTTGTATCTGTCCACAAGACACTCAATGAGCATGCAAAGGAAAAGACTCGGGTCTTGAAAGAAGGCGATATCAAAGCCCTGGAAGCTTTGATGAAGAAAGAAGAGGCGGCCGCGGCGAAGTTGAAGGAACTGGAAGATACGCGGATTCGCAGGGTCGATGAATTTCTGTCCGAGAAGGAGATCATCGGAGAAGACGTTTCAATGTCGCAGTTGTTGAAGTTCACTAATCCAGAAGAGGAACGGGAATTGTTAGAGGTCCAAAGCCGATTGATGGATGAGATCGTCCAACTGAAACAGCAGAATGCTTTGAACCAGGAATTAATCGAACAATCCCTGAAGTTCGTTGATATGTCGCTTCACCTGTTTCAACCTAACAAGGAGCCCGCTAACTACCGACATCCCGATCAAGCAAAGTCTCCCGGGCAACCGGGCAGATCCCTGTTTGATTCACAAGCATAGAAAGAGAGGTTACCACGTATGCGTTCGACATTTGCAAGCCTTGAAACTGCAAGAAGAGCTTTATTCGCCCAACAGGCCGCATTGCAAACAACGGCCCATAATATTTCCAATGCCAATACGCCAGGTTATTCGAGGCAGAGGGTGAATTTCAAAACCACGTTACCGTATGCGACTCCGGGATTGAATAATCCAGTTGCGCCGGGGCAGGTTGGAACAGGTGTGGAAGCTGGAACCGTTCAGCGGGTCCGGAGGGACTTCCTGGATGTGCAATTTCGCGGAGAAAATACAAAATACGGTTATTGGGGAGCGCGCAGCCAGGCGTTGTCGAAGATGGAAAATATCCTTAAGGAACCGTCCGAAGATGGTCTGGCGAAAGCTTTCACCCGATTCTGGGAATCTCTCGAAGATTTGTCTAACAATCCGGAGAACACAGGAACCCGCGCAACTGTACGCCAACGCGGGATTGCTCTGGCTAACACGTTTCGTTATCTTTCGAGTTCCCTTGAGCAGGTAAGGGGTGACATTCAAAAGCAGCTGAACGTCTCAGTAAAGGAAGTCAATTCCCTTGCTGATCAGATTAATAGCTTGAATCAACAAATCAGCCAGGTGGAGCCTCACGGCTATTTGGCTAATGATCTGTATGATAAGCGTGACCTGTTGGTCGATGAACTTTCGAATCTCGTAAATGTTGAGGTAACCCCTGTTGACAGCGGCGGGGAAGCGTTGGATATCGCCGAAGGCCGCTACACCATTAAGATTGTTTCTGATACAGGCGAGAAAATCACGCTTGTTGACGGGCGGAACTTGAGAGCCCATCATCTGGAAGTGAACATTGATCAAAATGACGGGACAGCGACATTTATTATGAATGATAATGTGATTAACGGATCGGTTTCGGGAAAATTGCAGGGTTTGAAAGAAGCCAACAATTCGGATTATCCGGAGATGCTGGATCATTTGGATACAATGGCCAGTGATTTTGTCACGGCATTTAATAGTGTTCAAGAGAGTGGATATGGTCTTGACGGCGAAACCGGATATCAATTTTTTGAGATTCAGACAAACAGCGGTAACCAGAGGATCGCCCAGAGTGTTAATGTCATTCTGGATGATAATGAACTTAACCATATTGCGGCATCCAATGATGGCAGCGCCGGAGACGGCAGCAACGCTATCGATCTGGCGGATGTGATTACAGGTTCGATTGACCTTGGCGGCGTCAACACAACGGTGAAGGATTTCAAAGACTACTACGAAGGTGTAATTGGCTCAATGGCGGTTGAAGCCCAGGAGGCGGACAGGCTATCCGACAGTTCTTTAATCCTGATGCAATCCGCTGATAAGCGGCGTCAATCCGTCAGCGGTGTTTCTGTAGATGAAGAAATGGTCAACCTGATTAAGTTTCAACATGCTTATAACGCGGCGGGACGTATGGTGACGGTAGTCGATGAAACGTTGAATCGGATCATTAACCAGATGGGAATCGTAGGACGATAAAGGCGGGGTGTGAAAGATGCGTGTAACACAAAGTATGCTGACAACGAATTTTCTCAGAAATTTAAGCGACAGCTATCAACGGCTGGCGAAATATCAAAATCAATTGGCTACAGGGAAGAAGATTACCCGTCCGTCAGACGATCCCGTTGTAGCCACGTTGGGAATGGAATACCGTACGAATCTAAGCCATGTTGAGCAGTACCAGCGGAATCTTTCGACTGCTTATAAGTGGATGAACAGCTCTGAAGACGCATTGAAAGAAGCCACGTCGGTGATGCAACGGGTATATGAGCTTACTGTTCAAGCAAGCAATGGTACGTATGATGTGAGCCAGAGGGATGATATCGCCACCGAAATTGGGCAATTGAAGAAGCAAATGGCTTCCATCGCCAATACAAGAGTTGCCGGGAAATATATTTTCAATGGAACGGATACGAAAGGAACGACAATAACAGTTGCCGGTACGGAAACGAAAGTGAAACCGGTTGATCTTTCAGGAGGAATCAGGGTTTCAGGCAATAGTGATGACGTCACAATTGAAGTGAACGACGGAATAGAAATTCGCGTCAATGTTGATCCGACACAAGTCTTTACTGAGGATCTGTTTCAAGGATTGACGGATCTTCAAAATGATCTTAAGAATGGCGCTTCACCTGAGGCTATCGGCAGTTATCTTTCCGGAATTAAAGACAAGCTGGACAATATTGTGTCAGAACGGGCGGAGCTTGGAGCGCGTTATGATCGTGTAGAAATGGTCGAAAAGCGGTTGGGCAGCCAAAAGGTGATTGCCTCGCAGATATTGTCGGATAACGAGGATGTTGATTTAGAGAAAGTGATCATGAATTTGAAGATTCAGGAGAGTGTTCACCGTGCCGCGTTGGCGGCCGGCGCGAGGATTATGCAGCCGACGTTGATGGATTTTCTTCGATAGCGGGTGATTGATCATGAAAATGGCGCATTTGCGAATGGATGCCACCTATGGAAAGATCGGGCTTCAAACTCAAAATGCGAAACTTCGGATGAATCAACAACGCGCAGACATGACGATTCGACAGCCGAAAGCGGAATTGTCTATACAGACGCTGCCGGGAAAGCTTGATATTGATCAGTCAAAAGCCTTTGCCGAAGCGAATTTGAAATCGGTCTATCAATTGATCGAGGATTTCGCCAGACGCGGACGCGAGGCTGTTATGAAAGGGATTGCCCGTCGTGCGCGGCAAGGTGACCGATTGATGAAGATTGAAAACAAAGGTCACCCGATTGCCGATCTTGGCCGAATTAACAGTTCCGACCCGCCTCTCCGATTTAATATCGGTTGGATGCCAAGATCTCCGTTCAGCGTGAAATTTCATTATCAGCCGGCTGATGTCCGGATTCAATGGAAGATACACGGCCCTGAAATTCACGTCACTCCGCATCCTACCGAGTTTACATACGTTCCGGGTTCGGTATCCGGTTTTATGAGGCAACGGGCGTCTCTGAACATCGACGTGGTCGGGTTGCGTTATGATATAAATATATAATTTTAACCAAAAGTGGTGGACTAACATGCAGATTAACACAAAATATCAAGGTATGATTGAGATTGACAAAAGCGAGATCATCCATTTCCAATACGGCCTGCCTGGCTTTTCGGATGAAAAGCAGTTTGTCATGTCTCCCTTTGCGGAAGGAACCCCTTTTTTTATTTTGCAATCGGTTGATTCGCCTTCGCTTGCTTTTGTGACTGCAGATCCGTTTTTATTTTACAAGGATTATGATTTCTCTCTTGAGAACCCGGTGGCGGAACAATTGGAAATTGAAAGCGAGGAAGAGGCTGCTGTTTATGCGGTGCTGACGTTAAGAGATCCGTTTGAGCAAACAACGGCCAACCTTCAAGCTCCAATTATTATCAACCATCGGAAACAAAAAGGGAAACAACTCGTTTTGGACGATTCCCCATATGGAACCCGGCATTTGTTGATCTCCCAATCTTCTCAGCTGGAACGGGAGGGTTAAGCTATGCTGATCTTGACCCGGAAATCGCAACAATCGATCCAAATCGGCGACGATATTGAGCTTAAGGTGCTGGAAATCAGCGGGGATCAGGTTAAACTTGGGATTCATGCCCCGAAGAACGTAGAGATTCATCGAAAGGAAATTCATTTGGCTATCCAGGAAGAAAACAACAAAGCAGCCGGCACTTCGGCGGAACTTCTTGAGAAGTTCAATCGGCAAATGCGACGAACCTCTGAATCTTAGGGGTTTTTTCATTTTCTTTTGGCTTGCCAAAGCGAGTGGTATCTAATATAATGATGGAAACATGTGTTCCCATTCGAGGTGATGAAAATGAATGAATTGAAGTCGTTTCTTTACGTGATTCTTGAAGCGCAGGCGGCCAATGCAGCGGAAATTCATGAACTACAGAAAAAACAGGAAGCAGCTGCGGAAGATTTGCGGGACCTCAAAAGAAATCAAGAAAAAATTTTGAGCTACTTAGAAGGGAATTCGTATGTGCGAGAAGAGCCTCTTCGAGATTATCACCTGCCTACCTGAAACTCTTTGCCAAATCGGGTTCAACAAATTTGAAATCGAGCCGATATAAGTAACAGAACCTTTTCGTGAAAATAGCAAGGGGTGAGGAATCAATGTCAGATCAATTGCGGATATCGGGACTGGCCAGCGGGATGAATACGGATAAGATTGTGGACAAATTAATGAAAGCAGAACGGATTCCACTTACCCGTCTTAAGCAACAGCAACAAATCCTGGAATGGCGGCGGGACGATTACCGTGAGATGAACAAGCTGCTCTTGGAACTTAAGAACAATGTGTTTGATCTGGGGCTGCAATCCAGTTTTCAAATGAGGACAGTGTCCAGTTCCAATGAGGCGGCTGTCGAAGCCAGCGCGATTTCGCTTGAAGGCAATACGACAACGCAGATTAGTGTATCGCAATTGGCCAAAGTGTCAACAGGCGTGTCCGGGGATATTTCAGGTAACAACTCTTTTGACCCTGATGCTGTCTTGTCCAGTCAGACCGGTAATTTAAACAGTTCCAATTTCGGTACCCAGTTTACGTTATCTGTCTTTCAGCCTGACGGAACTATGAAGAACCAGGTTTTTCAAATTGATCCTTCCCAGGATTCACTGAACGATATTCTGGAGAGAATTAATTCATCTGATCTTGGGGTGACCGCCTTTTATGACAAAGTTGCGGACAAGGTGTCGATCGCCACAAATCACACTGGCAATAACAAGAGCGGTGCCGAAATCTCCGTCACAGGGGACGGGGGATTCTTCAGCGATGTTTTGCAATTCAGCCCAGGCGCAACGGGTTCGATAGCATTAGCCGATGGCGGGCAAAACGCGGTGTTTACATTGAACGGACTTACCACTGAAAGGACGTCAAATCAATTCACGATCAACGATGTTGAATACCACTTGAAACAAACAACGAATAGTCCGGTTACCATAACGACTGCAACAGACGTTGACGCCATTTATGAAAAAGTGAAAGCATTTGTCGATTTGTACAATGAAACCATTCAGAAGATCAATGATGAGTTGAATGAAGAAAGGTATCGCGACTATAAGCCGCTGACCGATGCGCAGCGCGAGGAATTCAGTGACCATGAGGCCGAACTGTGGCGGGAGAAGGCCATGAGCGGCATGCTTGCGAATGACATGATTTTGCCGGGCGGATTGGGACAAATGCGAATTGACATATACAGTGCTGTTCAAGGGGTAAGCAATTCGGATTATAATCAGTTAGCCGAAATCGGAATTACCGTATCAAACGATTACAGGGAACATGGCAAGCTCGTTTTGGACGAGGACAAGCTTCGGTCTGTGATTGCCGATGATCCTGATGCTGTGATGGCGTTATTCACGAATAACGGCGATGTTCACGGCGAAATGGGAATTGCCGAACGTTTGGAACATACGCTTGACAATACGATGGAACGGATTGAGCAAAAAGCCGGAAACTCGGGCGTGACCGATGTGCAGTTCTTCCTGGGGCGCCGCCTGGATGACATCGGTGAAAGAATTGACGCTTTTCAAGACCATTTATCCGAAATTGAAGACCGATACTACCGGCAATTTACAGCCATGGAGCAGGCGATTCAGCGCGCCAATCAGCAATCCGCTTTTATTATGAGTGCATTTGCCGGTAAATAAGGGAAGGTGAACAAAGATGAGTATGAATCAACCTTATCAAGCTTATCAGAATCAATCAGTGGCAACGGCGTCGCCCGGAGATCTGACATTGATGCTTTATGAAGGATGCCTGAAATTTATAAGGCTTGCCAGGTCGGGAATTACCGACAAAAGCCTGGAAAAGAAGAATGAAAATCTGGTTAAAGCGCAAAACATTATTCGGGAATTAATGGTGACGCTGAATCAGGACGCGGAGGTCGCCGACGGTATGATGCAAATGTATGATTACATTCATCGCCGTTTGATTGAGGCGAATGTGAACAATGATCTCGAGATATTGGCGGAAATCGAAGAATACGTTACAGAGTTTCGCGATACTTGGAAAGAGGTCATCCGAATCAATCGCAAGCAAAGATACGGGGAAGGCGGTCAGGCATAAATGGGTCCCGTCGAAAGCCTGTATGATTGTACGAAACGATTGTATAGCCACTTGAGGCAGGGCCTTCCGAAAACGGATCGTGACACCTATATCGATAAGATTGAGGAACTGCTTGAAGAGCGGCAGCATTGGATTGAGAAGATTCATTTTCCCGCAGAAGGTGAAACGAGCAACCTGAGCAGGAAGATGCCTGAATACGAAGAAGCGATTCAGCAAATGCTTGGAGAAATCTTTGATGAGGTCCGGGAGGATATTCATCATTTGCGGCGACGTCAGGCGACGAGTAGAAGATACACGAATCCTTATCAAGGCGGAGCCGCGGACGGGATGTTTCTGGACAAGCGAAAATAGGAGGACGAAAATGCCGGTTGAAGATGAGAAAGCGTATCAGCTTGCAAGCCGATACATCCTGCTTATGGAAAGAACAGAGGAAGGTTTCGCGTGTTTTGAAAGCCGGGATCCGCACGAAATGTACCGGGCATTGGCCGATATGATTTCAAGTTTCATTGAATTCGGGAAAATCCAGGTGTCGGTCCGTGAATATTTTGCCGATGATGAGCAGGTTTTGAGTGGAATTGACGGATTTTCAAAAGTGATCCAACAGGTAGAGGATTTCGGAGGGCGCTTTACGGAAGAAAATTTAAAAGAAACGCTTGTTCCTGCGTTTCGGCAATGGAAAGCCTTGCAAATGACAGCACTGGCACCGTATATGAGTCATTAGAAGGATAGGTTGGGAAAATCGGTTTGACATTGCGAAAGGGAGATAGTATAGTATTGGTGTGGTATTTCCACAAATCAGAATTACACGAAGGGAATGTGAAAGAAACATGCAAGGAAAAGTAAAATGGTTCAACGCTGAAAAAGGCTACGGATTCATCGAGCGCGAAGATGGCGATGATGTATTCGTACACTATTCGGCAATCCAAGCTGAAGGCTTCAAGACCTTGGACGAAGGTCAAACTGTAGAATTTGACATCGTTGAAGGCCAGCGCGGCCCACAAGCCGCAGACGTTACTAAGCTTTAATTCACATTCCCTGAAGGAATTGAATGAAAAGCAATCATGCCCCCGTTTGAACCGGGGGTTTTTGACTGTTTTGACGGTACCGCTTTTGGGCGGTGCCGTTTTTTATGGGTCTGTTTTTTTATAACAAGACTTTTGAACTGTACTCTCAACGAGTATTTTGTGAGCCGTTCCGGTTTCGCCCTTTAAATCGGGTATGGCGGTCATAAGTCCTCCTTTCGTATCGTACTTTGTAATGAAAGAATTTTTTTTATTTATTAAGGAGGTTTATGAAGGATTTTCGAAGGGGAATAGAGAATTATATAAGGTACAACAGTATGAAGGAGGAGTTCAACCATGAATTTCAACATCCGCGGTGAAAACCTTGAAGTAACTCCATCATTAAGGGAGTATACGGAGAAGAAGGTTCGAAAGCTGGAAAGGTTTTTTGACACTCCACCTAGTTCTGAGGTTCATGTGAACATGGAAGTTCACAACAGCGATCAGATCATCGAGATTACGATTCCAATGTCGGGGCTTTTGCTTCGCGCGGAAGAGGTGAATCCCGATATGTATGCCTCTATTGATCTCGTCGTGGAAAAGCTGGAGAGGCAAATTCGCAAACATAAAACGAAAGTTAACAGAAAATTTCGTCAATCGGGGACGGCGCGAACAATGTTTCGCAGCGAGATTGTGAATGGATCGTCGGCTTATGATTTTGACGATGAGGACGAAATTGAAGTTGTCCGCACGAAAAGATTTAACCTGAAGCCGATGGATGTGGAAGAGGCTATCCTGCAAATGGACATGCTTGGCCACGCCTTCTTCGTCTTTTCAGACGCTGAGAGCGGTTCCACAAACGTTGTGTACCGCCGCAAAGACGGCCGGTACGGGTTGATCGAACCCGAAGCTTAAGGATGATATAGATTGATTGGGCACGGCTTGAATGGGCCGTGCTCTTTGTTTGCCTGTTCTGATGAAATCGGCAATGTTGTTGTTTGGATTTCATGGTGCTTATTCTTTGGCTGTCTTCAATAAGGAACGAAAGCATCTTGATCAGCCGGTGATTTCTTGTATCAGGAGGCAAATCTTGATAAAATGGGAAAGTGAGTTGGACTCTGAGTTCATAAAGAGGTGCGTTTATAAAATGATGGGATTGTTGAAGAAGATCGTCGGTGATTCTAGTCAGCGGCGATTGGCCCGCTTTGAGAAGAAAGCGGATGAAATCGAAGCGCTTGCATCCGAAATGGAAGGGCTCAGCGATGAGGCCTTGCAGGCGAAGACGGATGAATTCAAGGAACGTTTAAATAAAGGGGAGACGCTGGATGATGTGCTCGTTGAGGCTTTCGCGGTCGCTCGCGAAGCGTCCACGCGTGTCCTTGGCCTGACGCCGTTCCGTGTACAGTTGCTCGGCGGGATGGTATTGAATGACGGGAATATCGCCGAAATGAAAACGGGTGAAGGAAAGACACTCGTCGCGACCTTGCCTTTATATTTGAACGCCCTGACTGGAAAGGGTGTTCATCTTGTTACAGTTAACGAATATCTGGCAAGGACCCATGCTGAAGAAATGGGGCAGTTATATCATTTTCTCGGATTATCTGTTGGCTTGAATGTAGCCGGCATGTCGAAAGAGGAAAAGAGAGAGGCTTACGCTGCCGACATCACGTATGGTACCAATAATGAGTATGGTTTTGACTATCTTCGTGACAATATGGTTTTGTATAAGGAAGAAATGGTACAACGTCCGCTGCATTATGCTATTGTCGACGAAGTCGACTCGATTTTGGTTGACGAAGCGAGAACGCCGTTAATTATTTCCGGTTCCGCGGAAAAGTCGACGAAACTCTATATGCAGGCGGATCAGTTTGTCCACATGCTGAATCAAGAAGATTACACCGTGGACGAAAAGACGAAAGCGGTGCAGTTGACAGAGTCCGGCATGACGAAGGCTGAGAAATTCTTCAATATCGAGAATTTGTTTGATTATGCGCATGTGACGCTGAATCATCACGTTCATCAGGCTTTGAAGGCACATGTGATTATGCAGCGTGACACGGATTATGTTGTTCAGGACGGGGAAATTGTTATAGTCGACCAATTCACCGGACGCCTTATGAAAGGCCGCCGGTACAGTGAAGGATTGCATCAGGCGATCGAGGCGAAAGAACGTCTTGAAATTCAGCGTGAAAGCATGACATTGGCGACGATTACGTTCCAGAACTATTTCCGCCGTTATGAAAAGCTTTCCGGAATGACCGGTACGGCGAAGACGGAGGAAGAAGAATTTCAGAATATCTACGGAATGGATGTTATTGCTATTCCGACGAACCGTCCTGTTATTCGTGAAGACCGATCCGATTTGATTTACAAGTCGATGGAAGGAAAGTTTCAAGCTGTGGTCGACGAGATTGCACAACGGCATGAAACCGGACAGCCTGTGCTGGTAGGTACCGTAGCGGTTGAAACATCTGAATTGATCTCGAAATTGCTGAAGAAACGCGGCATTCGGCATAATGTGTTGAATGCGAAGAATCATGCGAGTGAAGCGGAGATCATTGCAGACGCTGGTCAGCAAGGCTCAGTAACAATCGCCACTAACATGGCCGGGCGCGGAACTGATATAAAGCTGGGTGAAGGTGTCCGTGAGCTTGGCGGCTTGCATATTATAGGAACGGAACGCCACGAGAGCAGACGAATCGACAATCAGTTGCGCGGTCGTTCGGGGCGCCAGGGCGACCCGGGATCCTCGCAATTCTATCTTTCGCTTGAGGATGAATTGATGCGCAGGTTCGGTTCCGAACGTATGCAAGGAATGATGGAACGTCTCGGGATGGATGATTCGCAGCCGATCGAGAGCAAAATGGTTTCCCGTTCGGTCGAGTCCGCCCAGAAGCGGGTCGAGGGGAACAATTTTGACGCACGTAAGCAGGTTCTTCAATATGACGATGTCATGAGGCGGCAACGGGATATTATTTATAAGCAAAGAGAAACCGTTCTTGAATCCGACAATTTACGAGAAATTGTCGAGGATATGATTCATTCGACTATCGAGAGGCTGGTTCGGGCGCATACGCCGGAAGATCAGGTTCCTGAAGAGTGGAATTTGCAGGCGATCATCGACCATGCGAACGCCACATTCTTGTATGAAGGCGAAGTAACGGAGAAAGACATTAAAGGCAAAGATCCTGAAGAGATCATTGAGCAGATGTATGATGTCGCCAAGAAGAATTATGATCGCAAAGAAGAGGAAATGACTCCCGAGCATATGCGCGAGTTTGAGAAGGTTATCGTCCTTCATGCCGTCGACAGTAAGTGGATGGATCACATTGACGCGATGGATCAATTACGGCAAGGTATTCATCTTCGTGCTTACGGTCAAAATGACCCGTTGCGGGAATACGAATTTGAAGGCTTTGAAATGTTTGAAGCCATGGTCGCCTCCATTGAGGAAGAAGTGTCCACCTATGTAATGAAAGCACAAGTGGAGCAAAATATGGAGCGCCAGAAAGTAGCCGAGGGGGAATCGGCTTCCCATGGAGGACAGGATGACGATGAGTCGAACAAAAGGAAACCCGTCGTGAAAGAACAGCAAGTGGGACGTAACGATCCGTGCCCATGCGGAAGCGGGAAGAAATACAAGCATTGCCATGGAAGATAGCCAATAGGCGGCATTCCATGTTCCAGCGGGAGGAGGATTGAGGTTCGCATTTCGTTCCTCAATCCGGCCTCCCGTTTCACGCTTTTTACTCTTTTGAACTGAGGTGGTTTGAATGGAATTGGCTGAAATCAAACAGAAACTATCGGAGATGGATGGAAGACTCCATGATTTCAGGGGGTCTCTTTGACCTCGATACGAAGAAGGAACGCATCCGGGAACTGGATCTGAAAATGGCGGATCCCGCATTTTGGGATAACCAGGAAGAGGCTCAAAAGGTGATCCAGGAAGTAAATGGCTTGAAGGATTTAGTCGGCGATTTCAGCGAGTTAGAGGAAAAGTACGACAATCTGGAGGTCTCCTATGAACTTGTGAAAGAGGAAGGAGATGCGGAACTGGGCCAGGAACTTGAAGAGGGCGTTCGGTCGCTTGGAGAACGATTGAATCGATTTGAATTGAAGCTGTTGCTGGATGAGCCTTATGACGCGAATAATGCTATTCTGGAACTGCATCCGGGCGCCGGAGGTACGGAATCGCAAGATTGGGCCCAGATGTTGTTGCGAATGTATACCCGTTGGGGCGAAGAACAAGGATTTAAGGTGGAAACGCTGGATTATTTGCCCGGTGATGAAGCTGGGGTAAAGAGTGTGACGTTGCTTATCAAAGGACGTAATGCCTACGGGAACTTGAAATCGGAGAAAGGCGTTCATCGACTTGTGCGGATTTCGCCGTTTGATTCTTCAGGACGACGGCACACGTCATTTGTTTCATGTGAAGTCACGCCGGAGATGGATGATGATGTGGAAATCGATATCCGCCAGGAAGATTTGCGGATTGATACGTATCGTTCAAGCGGCGCGGGCGGCCAGCATGTGAATACAAGTGATTCAGCTGTTCGAATCACTCATGATCCGACAGGCATTGTGGTTACATGCCAGTCCGAACGGTCGCAGATCAAAAACCGATCACAAGCGATGAAAATGCTGAAAGCGAAGCTTTATCAGCGGAAATTGGAAGAACAAAAGGCGGAGATGGATGAGATTCGTGGTGAACAGAAGGAAATTGGTTGGGGAAGCCAGATCCGTTCCTATGTGTTTCACCCTTACAACATGGTGAAGGACCACCGAACGAATGTTGAAACGGGAAATGTCCAGGCTGTGATGGACGGTGACCTTGGCCAATTCATCGACGCGTATCTTCGCTGGCAATTGGAAATCGCCTAGGCGACTTGTTTTTTTATGAAACAGTTATTAATAAAATAAGGAACCTGACGCACTAAGAAAAGTGTGACGGTCTTTGTAACAGGAATCCCTTACTTGAGGGATTCTTTTATTAATTGCTTTGCTCCACCAACGCGTCACACGCTGTTTGTTTACACTCCCACCCTGTGATGATATACTCTTGAAGGTCAAAACCTTCGGACGCCATTACGCCAAGGCGTAATGGCTATTAAATCGTGATTTTGTAGGAGTGATGGTTCATGGTGACGGTGAAACAAATGCGGCGTGCCGGGATTTCCCCGAAGCTGGAGTTGGTTATCGATTATTTTTTTGTTTTGCTCGGGTCGACATTCGTCGGTCTCGCCTTCAATCTGTTTCTGCTTCCGAACAAAGTTGCTTCGGGCGGAGTCAGCGGCATCAGCACCATCCTTAGCTGGCTGTTCGGTTGGGAACCTTCTTTTGTTCAATGGGCCTTTAACGTTCCGCTGTTTGCTGCCGGTGTTTTGTTGCTTGGCAGCCAACTCGGCTATTTGCAATATGCATTGAAAACTCTGGTGGGTACTTTGTTCCTGCCATTTGTCGTTTTCCTGTCATCCGGGATGGAACCTGCTACGAACGATCCTTTGCTTGGCGCATTGTTTGGTGGAATTGGTGTCGGCCTCGGACTCGGTATTGTTTTCCGAGGGAAAGCTTCAACCGGGGGGACAGACCTTGCCGCACAGATTATTCATAAGTATTTCGGATTTCCCCTTGGTGGATGTGTCGCGATCATTGACGGCGCTATTGTTGTCACTTCTGCATTTGTCTTCGGAATTGAGCAGGCGTTATATGCTTTGATTGGAATGTATTTGACAGCCAAATTGATCGACGTTGTGCAAATGGGATTCGGCACGGGTAAGATGGCGATGATTATCTCGCAACATCCGGAAGAATTGCGTTCACAGATTTTGCGAGTTATTGACCGTGGAGTGACGAGAATCTCGGGGATGGGCGGTTATACGGACGATGAGCGTCCCGTGTTGATGTGTGTTGTTTCCCAAAATGAGGTAACCAAGCTTAAACGCCTGGTGAGAACGGTTGATCCCGATGCTTTTGTTATTGTCTCCAATGCTACAGAAGTACTTGGAGAGGGCTTCAAAAAGAATTAACCCCCATTTTATAGGTCTAAAGTCACATATGATGATTTTCGGCCCTCTTTGTTTTCCTTCTATCTTACTATCCCATTCTGCGATATATGTCAAAAAATGATACATTTTGAAATCAAAATGTAATATAATTCCCCCTTAAAATGATGAATAAAGGTGTTATAATAGAATCTAGCAAAAAAGATAGCGGTTTTTGACGATTTTTCTTTAGCAGCGTTGGCATAGTCACTGAAGAATGATTATTAGGACGTGATTGTTTTGATAGAAATGCGGGATGTATGGAAGACATATCCCAACGGGGTTATGGCTCTCAACGGTGTTGACATAACCATTGAAAAGGGCGAATTTGTTTATGTTGTAGGTCCAAGCGGCGCAGGGAAGTCTACCTTTATTAAACTTATGTATCGTGAGGAAAAACCTTCGAAGGGCACCATTCAAATCGACCGCATCAACCTCTCCAAGTTGAAAGAAAAACATATCCCGAAGTTAAGGCGTAAAGTCGGGGTAGTCTTTCAAGACTTTAAACTTTTACCTAAATTAACAGTTTATGAGAATGTGGCGTTTGCCCTGGAAGTGGTAGGCGAACAACCAAGGGTAATCCGCAAACGTGTAATGGAAGTTCTTGATTTGGTCAAGTTAAAGCATAAGGCGCGTTTTCTGCCGGATGAATTGTCAGGCGGGGAGCAGCAACGTGTTTCACTGGCCCGTTCGATTGTCAATAATCCTTCGGTTATTATTGCGGATGAGCCTACGGGTAACCTTGATCCGGAAACCGCATGGGGCATAATGGACATCTTTGAGAGAATCAACACCGGCGGAACAACCGTTGTTATGGCAACGCACAACCGTGAAATTGTGGATACCATCAAGAAACGGGTTATTGCCATTGACGGCGGAATGATTGTCCGTGATGAAATGGCGGGGAGATACGGTTATGAAGCTTAGGAATTTCAAACGGCACGGGAAAGAAGGATTGAAGAATTTGGGCCGTAACGGATGGATGACGTTCGCGTCGGTAAGTTCCGTAACTGTGGCTCTTTTGCTTGTTGGATTCTTCATGGCGCTTATGTTGAATTTGAATTTCATCAGTACCCAGATCAAGGGTGATGTCGCGGTTAAGGCTTATATTCAACGGACGGCGACAGATGATCAAATCGACCAATTAAAGGAAGAAATTCAATCATTACCGCTCGTGGCCACTGTTGAATTCATTCCGAAAGAACAAGGGCTTGAAAATTTGATTGACAGTATGAGCCATGGCGGAGAGGACGCTCCGGTTCTGGCTGATTTACGGGATGAAAACCCGCTTCCGGATTCCTTTAAAATTAAAGGGAAGACTCCCGAAGATGCAATCACTATTAAGAAGGCCGTTGAGGGAATGGACTTCGTTACCAAGGCAAAGTACGGCGACGGAAAAGGAACCATCAAGAATTTATTTAATGTGACGGACACCGCAAGAAATGTCGGCCTTGCCCTGATTATCGGACTTCTGTTTACAACAGTGTTTCTAATAGGAAACACAATTAAACTTACGATTGTCTCAAGGCGCAGGGAAATTGAAATTATGAAACTCGTCGGTGCGACTAATGGCTTTATTCGGTTGCCGTTTTTCGTCGAAGGCCTTTTACTCGGGGTGTTGGGTTCTGTTCTGCCGATCGCTTTACTGATCATCGCTTATCGGGCCTTCTACGATATTTTCTATCAAAATTATGAAATGACATTCATAGAACTGATTCCGTTAAACCCGACCATTTACTATCTTTGCGGCGGGGTGCTATTAATAGGCGCTCTCATCGGAGTTTGGGGAAGTGTGACTTCGGTACGAAAGTTCTTGAAGGTATAACCTTATTTAACATCATTACACCACATCGATAAGTGGAGAGGTGAATCCCAATAGGATGGCCAATCGATTGGAGATTCAATCTCAGTTGAATAAGGTTATGGCCTCGGTGGATGTCAGGATTCATTACTGGCTAAGAATGCATCGTCTTGTTCCAATGTCGAACTAGCAATTAAGCCGTGGCGTAATTAATGCTAACGGCTTCTATTACAGGGGGGAGAAAAGTTGGCGGGGAAGGCTAGGAATATTGCCCTTGCGCTTGGGGTTACAGCAGGGTTGTCGGTTGCCGGGATTCACCCGGTTTCCGCAGACTCCTTGGACGATTTAAAAGATAAAGTTGGCGATTTGTCTAATAAAATTGATGATATACATAACAATAAAGAAGAGCAAAAGGAAAATATCACAGAAAATCAGGATGAACTTGATCAAGTCAAACAGAAGAAAGAAGATACGCTGGCTGAAATTAATAAGCTTGAAGACGAAATTGCCGAAATGGAAGCCCGAATCGACGATAAACAAGGCGAGGTATCGGAAACGAAGGCGGAAATTGAAGGCTTAAAGAAGAAGATCACCGAAACGAAAAAGCGGATAGAACGGCGCCAGGAGCTTCTGAAGAAACGAGTACGCGTGATGTACAAAAACGGCGGGGCGGTCAACTATCTGCAAGTGTTGCTTGGTTCGCAAAGCTTCACTGATTTTCTTGACAGGGTGTACGCCTTGAATTTGATTGCTAAGCAAGATAAACAGCTTTTGCAAGCGCAGAGAGCGGACAAGAAGCAATTGGAGAAAGACAAGGCGAAAGTCGAACAACAACTGGCGAAGTTGAAGGATCAGCTTGATGAATTGAAAGGCATGCAGGCTGAGCTGAGAGAGAAGAAACAGAGGAAAGATGCGCTGGTTGAGCAATTAAAGAAGAAAGAAGCCGAATTGCAGGAGCACATTAAAGAGCAGAAGAAAGCGCTCGAATTGATTGAATCGAAGATTTCCGGTTTGATTGAGAAGCGTGATGAAGCAAGGGAAAAGGCTGAAGCTGAAAAAGCCCGGCGCGAGCGTGCCAGAAAGCAGAGGCAACAGCGGCAGTCACAGCCGGATCCACAACCACAGCCTTCTCATACGGCGTCGGTAAGCGCAGGACCCGGTTTTGATCGGCCTGGGAATTTCATCATTCCTTTGCCGGCTGGAAGCTATTATATTTCTTCGGGTTACGGCATGAGGTCAAGCGGCTTTCATGACGGGATTGATTTCGCCGCCCCGGCTGGAACGCCGATTCGTGCGGTTGCCTCCGGTACGGTTCTTTATGCCGGTCCGGCGAGTGGATTTGGAAACTGGGTTGTCATCTATCATGATTCCGGATTGATTACTGTTTATGGGCATATGTATGATAACTCCATTTATGTCCACCAAGGGCAACGTGTCTCACAGGGGCAGACCATTGCAGCTGTTGGATCGAACGGCCATTCAACAGGGAACCATTTACACTTTGAGGTGGATCGCGGAAACATTTCCGGTGATAATGGAATCAACCCGTATCGATACTTTTAATGGACTGGTTTGGAAAGCACGATAAGAATCAGTCAATAACCTCATCTCAAGAGGCGGAGAAACCTCTTGAAATGAGGTTTTCTCTTTAACGGCAATGAAACGATATACATAATGAAAACAAGCTTCACATATAGTAGAATGACAGTAAGACAGTCGAGAGAGGATCTTTCCTATAGCCAAGCCGCAAGGCATCACACGAACTTGGGGCGATGCCTTTCTCCGGAAATAGATTGTGAGTAAGTATACTTTTGGAAACAATCTATCATTTCTAGAAGAGACAGAAAGTTTGGCAGGCTTGGCGTTCACACGACAATGGAAATGAGCAGGGTTCGGGGAGAGTTTTTTTTCATGCAATTATGCTTTTCTCACTGCTACTCTCACTTCCAGATGGATAGGGGGCACTTATGAAACTGAGTAAAGTAACCATCGCACTCATGTTAGTAGCAGCATTGATTGTAGGAGCGGGCGGTATGTATGCCGGAATGGCCGGAATGCAATTGGCTGACACCGGGCCATCACAATCACAACAGCAATCACCACCGCCGCAAGACCAGGGAAAGAAGCAAAATCAGAACCAAAAGAAAAATAACAACGGGGACAAGGCATCAGACGTATCGTTTGAAACTGTTCGGCAGGCATTCGAAACCATGTCCGAAAGATTCTATAAGGATATTGATAAGGATCAGCTGTTAAACGGGGCTATCCACGGTATGGTGAAGGCGTTGGATGATCGTTTTTCCGTCTATATGGATCCTGAAACGGCTAGGCAGTTTACGCAGTCGCTTTCTTCCTCTTATGAAGGAATCGGTGCCGAGGTCTCACTTGTAAATGGGGTTGTGACGATTATGTCCCCATTCAAAAATTCGCCTGCGGACAAGGCAGGATTGCGTGCCAACGATAAGATCCTCTCGATCAATGGGAAAAGCATTTCCGATCTTAATTTATACGAAGCGGTCCAGAAAATTCGCGGCGAAGGAGGCACTAACGTTACGCTTGGCATTAAGCGGCAAGGTGTGCCGGATATCATGAAAATTAAGGTCACACGTGGAGAGATCCCGATCCAAACGGTTTACAAGGATACGATCAAGAAGGATGGCCATTTATTTGGCATTATTGAGATTTCCTCATTCTCACGCGGAACCGCAAAGGAATTCAGCGAAGCGTTGTCTTCCCTTGAAAGCAAAGGGATGGATGGACTCGTGATTGATGTAAGAGGCAATCCGGGCGGCTACTTAGGTTCGGTCCTTAAGATCGGAAACGAGATTATCCCGAAGAAGGAACCGATAGTCCAGATTGAAGATCGATATGGAAACCAGGAACGCCATTTTTCCACTTTGACGGAAAAGAAGGACTATCCGATTGTAGGGTTAATTAATGGAGGAAGCGCTTCGGCTGCCGAAATTTTGTCCGCCGCCTTGAAAGAAGCCGCAGGCTATCCACTTGTCGGGCAGAAATCATTCGGAAAAGGGACGGTTCAGACCGAATTCCCGGTCGGTGGTGGCCAGCTGAAGTTAACGATCGCCAAATGGTTGACTCCCGATGGGAATTGGATCAATAAGAAGGGAATCAAGCCAAAGTACAAGGTCAAGCAGCCGGATTACTTTTACACCCATCCGATAACGGTGAAAGAGGATGAGGCTTTAACCTATAATGAGAACGGTGATCGGATCCAAAACGCCCAGGTTATGTTGGAAGGGCTCGGCTTTGACACAGGTCGTCATGACGGCTATTTCAACGAAAAGACCAAAGAGGCGGTTAAGGCGTTCCAGAAGATTAATGATTTGCCTGTTACCGGAAAGATTGATTCGAAAACGGCCAGTATGCTGGATCAAAAGATCCTGCAGGCGGTAGATCAGAACAAAAACGATTTGCAACTGCAAACTGCCCTGTCCGTTTTGGAAAAACACTTTTAAACCGGCAGGAACCTTCGTGGCGATGTCGAATATTATCCGCAGGGGAAACTCTGCGGATTTCGCATGCATGAAAAAGGTGAAGTGATGGATATGATGATAGATTTGCTTTTCGGGTTGTTGCGGCTGTTTGTGCAGCCATTGTTTTATCTTCTACTCGCGTTCGCGGTGCTGGTCAATTATAGAAGGGTCCGGCAGGAACGTCGTGATTTCCATGTTCGCATTTATGGTGTGTTTGATGGATTAATGGAATCGATTTTGCCTGGATTGATAGCCGGATTGGCCGGGTCCGTTGTCCTTGTGGCTGTGGGAATTATGTTGCCGCCCGGGATGATCGTTTTCATTGCGATTTTTTATTTGGTGGCCATGCTTACCTTTCAATTGCGGTTGGTATCTCCGGTTTTAACTGTTGGCGCGGCGGCTCTTTGTGCCTACTGGCTACCGGCTGTTACGACCGGTGTTCCTTTGTTGGATAATTGGATCGACGGCATCCGGGAAAGGCCGATTTCATCGACGGTTTTGTTACTTGGCCTGCTGATTGTTCTGGAAGGTTTCCTGATCAGGTTTCGCGGTGTGAAAACAAATCCACGGTTGATGCCAGGCAGGCGCGGAAAGACTGTTGGCGCTCATGAAGCCCGAAAATTATGGTTTGTTCCGCTTTGTCTACTCCTTCCTGGTGGTGTAATCCCTTCAATGGGTTTATGGCCGTTGGCCGGGCAAGAGAATGACGGGTTTTCGATCCTGCTTGTTCCGTTCGGTTTCGGATTTTATCGGTTGATTACCGATTCGGCACCGAAGCAGGTTGTTATTTCAGTGGCGAAACAGAGATTATGGCTTGGAGTTGTGGTTGTGGCCTTAGCTGCTGGGGCCATATACAGCGATATTGAATGGTTGGCTGTAGGGGCTGCTGCTATTAGCGTTTTGTTCGGACTATGGAACTTGCTTCTAAGGCGATTCTTTCGTAAACGGGAGTCTTTCTATTTCAGCCAGCGTGATGACGGGTTAACGGTTTTGGGGGTTCTCCCAGGTTCTCCCGCCGAAAAGCTCGGTGTCCGTGTAGGGGAATGCATTCGAAAGGTGAACGGGGAGCAGGTTCGGGAAGAAGGGGACTTCTACCGGGCCTTACAAGGGAATGCCGCTTACTGTAAAATGGAAGTTCTTGATGAATCCGGGGAAGTGCGGTTCGTTCAAGGGGCGCTGTACGAAGGGGCTCACCACGAGCTGGGATTGTTGTTTGTCGCTCCTCCAAAGGCTGCTTTATAAAGAAAAGTTTCGGGCGTATCTTCCAGCAGATACGCCTTTTTGTGCGAGTGGCAGTATCACACGCTACAGGGTGAAAGTCCCGATTGTGTCGATAACCAGCCGGCAAACAGTAGCTGACAGGTAGTGCGGGGACCGTGAGGTACCGTGCGGAGGATCTGTAGGCAAATCCCTGAACAGA
>DASTWO010000065.1:0-16192 GCA_035776675.1 Caryophanales bacterium | reverse complement strand
CGTTGCTTCTGAAGTGAGCAGAATGGACTGTCCGTATTTCAGAGCGCTTTCCGCATGATCCAGGTTATACTCGATAACTTCTTTTAACGAACGGGGAAAGCCTGGTTCGAGCCCCTTTAAATAGGCATTCAGGCCTGCTTTAAATTCGTGGATCAGTACATTGAGATCCCATTCTTCGTTAGCCGTTGGAATGTGAATCGGATCGACCATTTCGGCGCCTTTTTCGGTCATTTTTTCAATCGCGGCTTCCATAAGCTTCTGTTGAGGCAGTTCCAAGTCGTCCAAGAATCCCTTTCGGACAACCCCGATTCGGGCCTCTTTCAACCCGTTTTCGTCCAAAAACTCGGTGTAATCACGATGGGTTTGTCCTTTTCTTGTGAAAGTTGCCGGATCCGACTTATCTTCCCCTGTTAAAGCGGTCAGCAGCGTTGCGGCGTCTTGTACGGTACGTGCCATTGGCCCTGCTGTGTCCTGGCTATGGGAAATTGGAATGATGCCGGTGCGGCTGATGAGACCAACAGTCGGTTTAATCCCAACAATAGAGTTCTCGCTTGAAGGGCTCAGGATCGATCCCGAAGTCTCGGTGCCGATTGCAACAACTGTGAAGTTTGCGGCGACTGCCGCCCCGGACCCGGAGCTTGAACCGCCAACATCAAATTCTCCAGGGCCATATGGATTCAATACTTGTCCGCCTCTTGAACTGAAACCGTTTGGCATATCCGCTGCCATAAAGTTTGCCCATTCCGTGAGATTCGTTTTTCCCAGAAGAATTGCGCCCGCTTCACGTAACTTTTCCGCTACAAAAGAGTCCTTCGCCGCATAAGATTCAGCCAATGCCAGCGATCCCGCGCTTGTATGCAATTTGTCTCCGGTATCGATATTGTCTTTCAACAATACCGGAATACCGTGAAGCTGCCCGCGCGGTCCATGTAGTTCGCGTTCCAGATCCAGAGCTTCCGCGATGTGTAGCGCATCCGGGTTGATTTCCAGTACGGCATTAATCGACGGTCCCTGCCGATTGTACGCCGCGATGCGTTCGAAATACATGAGGACAAGTTCCCTTGAGGAGAGTTTCCCTTCAGCCATCCTGTCCTGAATTTCTTCGATTGTCAGTTCCTCTTGCCTGTTTGCCATCTCATCGACCTCCTGATTGAATCATACCATTTTGCGAATTTGACGGAAATGCTCGATAATGGAAAAAAGAAACTGAAGGAGATGAGAGAATGGTTAAACGAGTGCGTTGGGGAGTTCTGGGGAACGCCAATATTGCTCGGAAAGCTTTGGTACCGGCGATTAAGGCGGCGGAGAATGCCGAATTGAAAGGGATTGCCAGCCGAAATAGCGATAGGGCGGCCGAGGCGGCAGCGGAACAGGGCTTTGAGAAGCATTATGGCAGTTATGAAGCATTGTTGGCGGATCCGGAAATTGATGCGGTGTACATACCGCTGCCGAACGGATTGCACGCCGAATGGGTGAAGAAAGCGGCCGAGGCAGGAAAGCATGTGTTGTGTGAGAAGCCGGCGGCGCTGACAGCCGATGAGGCGACTGGAATGATTGAGGAGTGCGGGAGGCATGAGGTGTTATTTATGGAAGCCTTCATGTATCAATTTCATCCGCAGCATGACCGGGTGAAGGAAATCATTGCGGATGGGGAGATAGGCGATGTGCGCGTGATGCGGTCGCAATTCTCCTTTGGCATGAAGGATCCGGCGAATGTGCGGTTGAATCGGGAGCTTGGCGGCGGAAGTTTGTATGACGTCGGTTGTTACTGCATACATGCGGCACGGCACATTTTGGGCGAGGAACCTTCCAGGGTGTATGCACAGGCCCATTTGGATGCCGATTTCGATCATGTGGATATGACAACCACAGGGATGCTGTCTTTTGAAAAAGATGTCCAGCTGTTGTTCGACTGCAGCTTCGAATCCTTTCCGCAGGAGAATTATCAGGTGATCGGTGAGAAAGGAAGTATCGAGGTGGTTCGTCCATTCCGTCCTGATAAAAACGAAGACGGCAAGGCACACATCTACATTACGAGCGAAGATGGCACAACGAGAGAAGAACCGATACCGGGTGATGCCTATACCTTGCAGGTTGAGCATTTTTCGCAGTGTGTTCTTGATGGCGCCGAACCGTCCTACTCAGGCGTACAAACCATTCGGAATATGAGAGTAATCGATGCCTGTTACGAATCGATACGGACGGGCGAAGTGGTTGAATTGAGAAAGTAAGAAAGGACAGGTCGTTCTTCGGGAGGGAACCGTATTGAAGATTCGCCGTTTGATTTATCCTGCTTTACTGGCTTTACTGATTCTATCTTTTGTGTTGACGGTTTATTTCATGGTGAAGGCGCTTCAATTTGATCCTGAGCTTTCCAATGCAGCCGGTTTCGACCGCCCGAGGTATCATTTTATTCTCATTCCTGAAGAAATGGATAATCCGTATTGGCGGCTTGTTGGTAACGGCGCCAAAGAGGCGGCCGCAAAATATGACGCTGTTGTAGAATACAACGGCCCCGTTCAAACAGACATGGAGAAACACATTCGAGTGATGAAGATGGCCATAGCCTCAAAGGTGGACGGCATTATTACGCAAGGTTTGAACAAGGAAATAACCCCGGTGATCAACAGGGCTATTCAACAAGGAATTCCTGTCGTAACCGTAGATACCGACGCCTTGGACAGCCGCCGAATCGCCTATGTGGGAACCGATAATTATCAGGCGGGCAAGATGGCTGGCCGCTTCCTTATCCATAAAATGAATGGAGAGGTCAAAGTCGGCATTATTACCGGGAGCTTTCGTTCCAAGAGCCAGAAACAACGGGTACAAGGGTTTCGGGATGCTGTGAAGGCGGATCAAGACATTGAAATCGTCGCCGTTAAGGCTTCGCATATATCGCGGGTTCAAGCGGCTGAACAAACCTATGAGATTTTCAAAAATCATCCAGATGTGACGGTTTTCTTCGGGACAAGCGCCCTTGACGGGCTCGGCATTTCGGCTACTGTCCAGCGTCTCGGAAAAACAGATGATGTGTACATTCTGGCTTTTGATAAATTGCCGGCCACCTTGCGGCTGATCGAAAAGGGGAAAATAGAAGCGACCGTTGCCCAGCGGCCTTATCAAATGGGGTATCAAAGTGTAAAGATGATGGTCGCTATCGTCAAAGGGGAGAACGTTCCGAAAATCAATGCGACTTCAACGAGAGTCATTCAAGCGAAAGATTTGCCTCTCAGCGAACCCTCCTCTAACCAAGTGAAGGTGGCGCCATGATTCGCATTCGAACGAAATTACTTATTTTTTTGTTAGTCCTTGTCGTGTTAATGAACGGTGTCGCCTTTCTTTTGTATCAAAACAATCAACATTCGATCAGCCAATACAATCGGATTCTCAATCGGTTCTTCCTGTTGAATGAGGTTTCACAACGCACAACGGATGTTTATGAGAAGTTGAACGCGTATCTGGTAGAACAGACATCGGAAGTTTACGAGGATTATTTAGATGCTCGGCGAGCATTGAAGGCGGAGCAAGCTAAACTCCCGGTCATTGTTACCGAGGGTAATTATCTGACAGTGGAAAACTATTCCCACATGATTACAAGTTTTCTGGAACAGTGCGCGATCGTCTCCAGAGCCTATCAGACTGGCAAACTCAATCGTTATTCCTCTCATTTAACAAATGCGGAGAACATTTCTTTATTCATCCGGGAGACCACGCTTGACTTGTTAAACAACGAACTGAACAATTTTCACGGATTTTATCGGGACATGAGCCGGAAAAGCGCTTATTTCAATTCAATGGGGATTTTCGTTTTCATATCGACCTTCTTGTTGTGCACTTTGTTTGCGGTTTGGTTTTCCCAGGGGATTACAAGGCCTATTAGCCGGCTGACTCTAGCGGCAGAGGAGATTTCACGAGGTAAATTTGACGGTGAGCCCGTCGAGGTGTCAACGAAGGATGAACTGCGGTTTCTCACCCACACTTTTAATGATATGCGGACCAACACGTACGAGATGATTGAGGAGATTAAACAAAAGTCGGAGCTTGACCAGTTGTTGAAAGAGATGGAGCTGAAAAGCCTTCAAAGCCAAATTAATCCGCATTTTTTGTTCAATATTCTCAACACTGTCTCGAAAACCGCCTATCTTGAGGAAGCGGACCGGACCAGCGAATTGATTGAATCGACGGCAGCGCTGCTGCGGCACAACCTTTCCAGCCTTGAAAAGCCGACAACACTCGGGAAAGAAGTGGAGATCATTCGTGAATATTTCTTCCTGCAGACAGCCCGTTTCGGAGATCGTGTGACTTTCAAAACGGAAATCAACGAGTCTTGTTTGGGAGTGGAGATTCCCAATATGACCTTGCAGCCGGTAGTGGAGAACTCTTTCATCCATGGGATTGAATCCTATGAAGAAGGGGCGGAAATTCAGCTTCGGATCGAACGTGCCGCGGACGGTGGTGTCATCATTGAAGTGGCGGATAACGGGATTGGGATGGATGAGGAAACGCGTGAGCGGCTGCTGGACCCGGAGGATGAAAGCGGTCATGAAGACAGAAGGGGCCATTCTACTGGCCTGGGTGTGAAGAACGTCATCAAACGGCTGGAGTTGTTTTATGGGAGACAAGGATTGGTCGAGATAGCGTCCGGGGAAGGAAAGGGAACAAAGGTAACGTTAGTGATTCCGCCAAGGAGAGAGGAGGGCGAAGAGGATGTACAAGTTGTTGATCGTGGATGATGAGGCCATTGAGCGGCAAGCTATGCGGCTGATGCTGACAAGGGGAATTGACAACGTGGAAGTAGCGGGGGAAGCCGCGAATGGGAAAGAAGCGGTCAGGTTGGCGGCTGAACTGGAACCGGACATTATCCTGATGGATATCAAGATGCCGGGAATGGACGGACTGGAAGCGGTGCGGCGGATTAAAAAGGCGCGTCCGGAGACGAAGTTTATCATGGTGTCCGCGTTTGATACGTTTGAATACGCGCGGGAAGCGATGCAAGAAGGCGTGAAGGAGTATTTGTTGAAGCCAAGCCGCAAAAGCGAAATTATCGAAACGGTCAAGCGCGTGGTTGAAGAAGTAGGCTCGGAAAAAGAAGAGAGCAGGAAGCGCGCGAAGCTGGAGGATCAGTTGGGGCGGGCGTTGACGTTTGTTCGCTCCGAATGGGTGAGCTCCCTCCTGATGGATCATGTGCAAGAAACAGAAGCGTCGGAATGGCGTGACTTTCTGGAGCTTGGTGAAGGAGGAGTTTACGCGGTGGTTTGCCGCTTGTCATTTCCGAAAGAGGAGAAGCTGAAAGCGAAGAATAAGGAAATTTATGAATGGCTGAAAAAGGCGTTTACGGAAAAAGCGGAGTGCCTGGTGGGGCCAATGACGGCCGGGATGATTCCCGTTCTGGTTATCGCGAAAGAAGACGGAAGAACCGCCCGTTCTCAAGGGATAGGAATGGTAAAAGAAATTCTTCACGAATTTGACAGGAATTTTGATTTTATAGAGGCGCGCATTGGAATCGGCACATCGGTTTCTGAAGTGGAGAACTTCTCTCGCTCGTACGAGGAAGCGCTTGTCGCACTTGAACAAACAAACGAAAACGTTCGTTACAATGGTTATCATCCTTCACTTGCGGGACAATCGGAACCTGATGTCATTAAAATAGAAAAACAGTTGCTGGAGGCGGTTAAAGATGGCGATTCTGACGGTGCCCTTTCCGCTTTCGAAAGGTATGTTCCGGAATTGAGCGATGCGCCGGAAACGATTCAAAGCCGGCTGAGAAATTTATCCTTTATGCTGGCGAAATTGGCTGAGGAAATGGGGATATCCGCACAGATGACTCCCCTATATACGGAGGACGCAGATAACCGGCAAATGAGGGAATGGGCGAGAGTACGGGTGGCCCGCGCGGCTGAACAAATCCACCTTTGGCAATCGGAAAACGCCTACAGCCTACTTGAAGAGGCGAGACGATACATTGACAGCCGATATCATGAATCGATCACCCTTGAAAAGGTAGCGGTCCATGTAGAGCTCAGCCCCTACTATTTCAGTAAATTATTCAAGGAATACAACGGCAGCACCTTCATTGAATATCTGACGGAGGTAAGGATTCGCAGGGCGAAAACATTATTAAAGTCGACTCGAATGAGTTTGAAAGAAATTTGTTTTGAAGTCGGTTACCACGACCCAAATTATTTCAGCAGGGTTTTCAAGAAGAGCGCGGGCCGTTCCCCCAGTCAATACCGTGCTTCGGTCTCCCAACAATAAGAGCCAGGGTATGAAACCCCTTTCGCAAGAAAATACAGGAAATCGCAAAATAGTGAAGAAGATTCACCCCCACAAGACGGGCATTTATTTTAACATCAAAGATGATAACGGTTTCATTGATTAAACGAAGGGGGAACAAATGTGAAGAAGCAATTTCGTGTTTTTGCGGCGATGATTATGGCTTTAAGCTTAATTCTCGCGGCTTGCGGAAACTCCGGCGATTCCGGAAATTCGGAATCCTCCGGAGAAGGAGAAGGAAACGGCTCGGGCAACGCTTCGGGCGGAGATAAGGTGAAGCTTGAAATTTTCAGCTGGTGGACAGCCGGCGGGGAAGCCGACGCGCTGAAAGCTTTGTTGAAAGGGTTTGAAGAGAAGTATCCGAACATTAACGCTGTGAATGCGGCTGTTGCCGGCGGTGCCGGTTCGAATGCGAAAGCTGTTCTGGCGACGCGGATGCAAGGCGGGGATCCGCCTGCGACGTTCCAGGTACATGGCGGAGCGGAATTGTTCACGTGGGTGGATGCCGGGAAAATGGCGCCGCTTGACAAGCTGTATGAGGAAAATGGCTGGAATGGCGTTTTCCCACCGAAGATTGTTGACATGAATAGTAAAAATGACCACGTCTGGGCGGTGCCGTTGGATATTCACCGCGGAAATGTGATCTTCTACAACAAGAAGGTATTCGAAGAAAACGGTGTGCAGCCGCCGAAGACGTTTGAAGAATTCTTTGCCGCTGCTGAAAAGTTGAAAGCCAAAGGGGTCACCCCGCTTGCTCTCGGTGACAAGAACATTTGGCCGGCGACGATGTTGTTCGAGAATACGCTCCTTGGTAAATTGGGAGCGGAGAAATATGCGAAGTTGTGGACTGGCGAATTGCCATTCGACGACCCGGCAGTTAAAGAATCCGCGAACATCTTCAAGAAAATGCTGGGTTATATCAATGAGAACCACGCTTCTCTGGCCTGGCAGGATGCGGCTCAGCTGGTCATTGACGGTAAGGCCGCCATGACTGTAATGGGAGACTGGGCGGAAGGTTATTTCGTCGCCAAAGGATGGAAACCGAAGGAGGACTTTGGCTGGATTGAAACGCCAGGCACCGAAAATGCGTTCATGGTGATCAACGATTCGTTCGGGCTTCCGAAAGGCGTTGAAAACCCGGATGCTGTGAAGAAATTCTTGTCTTATCTTGGGACGAAAGAAGCGCAAGTGACCTTTAACAAAATTAAAGGTTCGATTCCGGCGCGTACAGATGTAGATAAGTCTAAATTTAACGTGTACAGCCAATCCACGATTGAGGATTTCCAGGCGGCGAAAGAAAGCAGTTCGTTGGCGCTCAGCCTAGCTCATGGGTCTGCGGCGTCTCCGGGATTCCTGACAAAGGTTAACAATGCTGTCAATGTCTTTGTCACGCAGCAAAACGTTGATCAATTCATCAGCAAATTAAAGTCAGCAAGCTCACTGTTAAAGAAGTAGATGTTCTGATAAAGAGGAGCGGCTAATGGCTCCTCTTTTGTTTTTTTGAACGGATTGCATAATGAGTTCGTATTTGATTTAAAGAGAGAAGGAGGGAATCCGTTGCAAAGCTCAGATTCGACTGAAGCCATGAAGGTCATGGGGAAGAAACCCGGAAAGAAAAAGTCGAAGCCGTTGTCCAAAGACAGATGGCTGGCTGTTCTTTTTCTGCTGCCTTCATTAATCTTAATAGCGGTTTTTGTTTATGGTTTTATCGGCTGGACGGGTTACGTTTCTTTCAGCAACTGGAATTCGCTGATTCCGGATTTTTCATTCGCGGGGCTTGATAATTATCTTTATATCTTTCAGACCTTCCGTTTTCAGTCAGATATAAGAAATATGGTCTTTTTTACACTGTTTTTTATTGGATTAGTAGTGTTCATGGGGCAATTTCTGGCGATTCTGCTTGACCAGAAAATAAAAGGCGAGTCGATTTTCCGCAACATTTTTCTGTTTCCGATGGCTTTGTCTTTTGTCGTCACCGGTGTGGTTTGGCGATGGGTGTTGAATCCGAAAACCGGGATCAACTTGATCCTTGAGAACTTTGGCTGGACGCCGGAGTGGTATACCAACACCTCGGTTGTCCCGAGCTGGGAGATTTTCAACATTCAATTCGGGTTGCCGTTGGCGCTGATTTCCGTCATTATCGCGGCCGCCTGGCAGATGACCGGATTTTCGCTGGCTATGTATCTGGCTGGCTTAAGAGGCATACCCGAGGAACATCGCGAGGCTGCACGAATTGACGGGGCAAACGAAAGACAGGTTTATTTCAAAGTGATTCTGCCACAATTAAAGCCCATCACTTTCGGGGTTATTGTGATGATGCTCCATATTTCCTTGAAGATTTTCGATCTGATTTATACGATGACCGGACCGGGTGCCAACTTTGTTACGGATATGCCCGCGGTTTATATGTTCAACACGACTTTTCAAGGAAACTTCTATGCACAGGGCGCGGCGATCGCCATTGTGATGTTGGTGTTGGTGGCCATTTTCATTGTTCCGTATTTAATTCGGAGTCGAAAGGGGGAGGCGTAAAATGACAAGAACTTTCTCAAAAGGCATTGTGTATGCGGTCTTGATTTTGTTCAGTTTGTGCTTCCTCGTCCCGTTTTACGTTTTGCTCGTTACCAGTTTGAAGCCATTCGATGAAGTGTCATTCGCAACCATGTGGCAATTGCCTAGCACTATTGATTTCTCCAGTTACGTACAGGCCTTTAGCAAACTGGCGCCGAACTTCTGGAACAGCGTGCTTATGGTCGTTCCCGCAACGCTTCTTTCCGCATTGCTGGGCTCGCTGAACGGCTATGTTTTATCAAAATGGAAGTTTAAAGGGTCCGAGTGGATTTTCACCGCTTTGTTATTCGGCATGTTTATTCCGTATCAAAGCATTTTGATCCCGTTGATTCAGACGATCCAAAAGATCGGCCTTTACAATTCCATTGCCGGATTGGTGCTGGTTAATGTCGTGTACGGGATTCCTCTGACAACGCTGATGTTCCGGAACTTCTACGCGAGCATTCCGGAATCGATGATTGAGTCCGCGCAAATTGACGGCGCCGGCTTCATCCGGATCTTTCGGCATATCATCGTGCCGCTTTCCATCACCGGGTTTGTCGTAGTTGCCATCTGGCAGTTTACGAACATCTGGAATGAATTCCTGTTCGCGATTACGATTACGGGGAACAATCAGCATCCGGTAATGGTGGCGCTTCAGAATTTGGCCGGAAGTCAAATCGTCCATTGGAACATCCAGATGGCCGGGGCCATACTTGCAGCTTTACCGACAATGCTTGTATATATTTTAGCAGGTCGATATTTTATCAGAGGTCTTCTGGCCGGCTCTGTCAAAGGATGATCATGATTGGGTCGCGCATATCAACAGACCACGGAAAAATTCGGCATTCGCCTTCCGCACTTGTCCGCAACGCTTTGTCCTGATCCCGCATAAGGTAATAGCGTAACACCGGATTTCAGAGCGGGTGTTGCATAATCAGAATCGTCGTGCTGTTGATTCCATGATTATTGCCGGCGCAGGCGGCTGTGTCCGGTAAGCGGATGTTCCCAGTCCAGTGACCCATTCAACCTCCTGAAACAGATCGGAACCGGGGAAGGACAGAGTCTTGAACTTTGTCCTTCTAATTAATTTTCGAAATCATCTTGATTTACATAAAGAAGAAGGATAAGATAAAGAAAAAGGGACCGGGGTGTGGGGCCCCGGCCAAGTTGACAGAATGAGTGTGAGTGACTGGTTAACGTCTCCGTGAATTCATCATCGTTGCAATCAGTAACCCAAAGGTTATCATGAGCGTGAGCGATTCGTACGGAGTCAAGGAAATCACCTCCCGATTAAGGCTCACTCATTCTGTAGGGACAGTTGTCCAATCTATAAAACCAGTATACAACATATCTCTTACGATTTGGTTGATTTTTCAAAAAATAGGGAAAAAGACCGATGCCCATTCAGGCGATTTGCGTCTAAAGCCCAAGGGCATTGGGCGGGTTTTCCAGTCACAAAGCGGGGCCGTTCTGAAAGTTGTTTTTCACCGAAACTTTTGGAACAGCCCCGTTTTTTTAATTGTAATGGGTCGAATTGGCCTTCTAAAGTCAGTCAAAATCAATCAAAAATGAGCATAATCAATCACATTCGATCAAAAACGATCACAAATGAGCATAATCAATCATAAATGATCACAGACGAGCAAAATCAGTCATATTTGAGCATAATCAATCAAATTCGATCATGGTGGATCCTCTGTCTGGAAGCCCAATTGCGTTGAAGTGAACATCTTTGCGTCAGGTTTTAATTTTATGAGTCGAAATTCAATGATTTGCGTCAAAGTCTCAATTTATGCGTCAAACCGGCGAGGATATGCACCAATTACGATTCCCTCACCTTATTCGGCTGTTCGAGTTGAGAACAATTCCACGAGCAATAATGAAATCGCCCCGATTGCAGTTGCATGTTCACCCAACTTTGAAAGATGGACACCCGTTCGTTTCGCCTTATCTGTAAGGGCTCTCTGCGCGATCGTTTTCTTAATACTGTCCAGAATATAATCTCCTGATTTTGCAACCCCTCCGCCGATTACAATGCGGTCCGGGTTCACCGTATGGATCAAGTTGGTCAATCCAATTCCGAGGTATCTTCCGATTTCATCCAGAATTTCAACGCTGAGCGGATCTCCCTTTTCGGCAGCCCTGTGGACCATTTCTCCTGTAATGGATTGAAGATCACCTTCAGCTAATTGTTCGAGCAGACTTTCCCGTCCTGTCGCTATTTCTTTTGCGGCTCGATCAGTAATCACCGGCCCCGCTGCCAATGCTTGCAAGCATCCGTAATTGCCACAGCTGCATTTCGGTCCATCGATGTCAATCGTCATATGGCCGATTTCGCCGCCTATGAAATGCTCACCATGAAACAGTTTCCCGTTAATAATAATTCCGGCTCCGATCCCGCGTCCAACGTTGACGCATACCGCGGATTCCGCTCCATTCCCGTTTCCGAACCAGGCCTCTCCGAGCGCCATGGCTCTTGCGTCATTTTCGACTTTCACGATCATCTTGAATTCTTCCTCAAGGGATTCCTTAATGGGAATGTCGCGCAACTGCAGGTTAGGAGCGAAAAGTGAAACGCCTTTCTCAACATCTACCATTCCATGCATACCAACACCGATTCCGAGAAACTTATGTTGATCGACATGGCTGGTTTCCAATAAGGGACGGATACTTTCTTTCATTAATGCGAGCAGCCCTTCACTGGAGATGTCTTTTGGAATATTCTTTTGGAACTGTTCAACAATATTAGCGTTCAAATCGGTAAGAATCACTTTGATGTCTTTAGGACCGACATCAAGGCCGATTACGTAGAAATTTCTGGCGTTGATCACAAGCATTGTCGGTTTCCGGCCACCACGGGAAACGCCTTGATTCTTTTCAATAATAATGCCCGACTCGATCAGTTCCTTGACGATGTTACTGACGGTCGGAGGCGTTAGCTTTGTCGTTTTGGCAACATCCGCCCTTGAAATCGGCCCTTCTTCCCGGATTGTATTCAAAACCAAAGAACGGTTCAACGACTTCATCAGCTGGAAGCTTCCAACAGTTGGTGCTTGCGGCATACTCATCCCTCCCAATTCCAACGGACTTTAAATCAAATTTCATTTTGGTGAATTTTATTGCCCAGTCAAAGGTATTAATAAAATTAAATTAATTAATTCTATTATATATCGCGGGAAGTTTCTATTGCAAAACATGTAACCGGTCTATATAATGAAGGTAATATAGAAAATAAAATTAATTAACAAACTAAATTTGGACAAAGGAGTGAAGCCATATGGCGGAATTGAGGTACAATCCATTGTTACGAGACTGGACAATGGTATCTGCACAACGGCAGAAGCGTCCGAACATGCCGAAAGGCAACTGCCCGTTTTGTCCTGGATCGGGGAAGGTTCCGGAAAATTATGATGTCCATTTGTATCATAATGATTTTCCTGTGTTATCAGAGAATCCGCCTGAACCTGATCAAGTCGGAGGCGGGTTATACAAAACGCGGGAAGCTGTTGGGAAATGTGAGGTCGTCTTATACTCACCTGACCATCATGCGGCTATTCCGGATTTGTCTAGCGGCCATATGAACAAGCTTGTGAATTTATGGACGGATACTTACGAACAATTGGCCAAGGATCCCAACCATGAGTATGTAATGATCTTCGAAAACCGTGGTGAAGAAGTTGGTGTAACGATGCCTCATCCACATGGGCAAGTTTACGCCTACCCTTTTGTGCCTTTGAAAGTGAAGACCGAACTGGATTCTTGCTCCGCCTATTATAAAGAGCACGGACGTAATTTATTTGACGATATGATAGCCGAGGAAAAGCGGTTCGGCGAGCGTGTCATTCTTGAAAACGAACATTTTATTGCCTTCATTCCGTTTTTTACAGATTATCCGTTCGGTGTCTTTATTATCAGCAAAACCAATCAAACGGCCATCACAGAATTTACAGAGGATCAAAAGCGTGACGTCGGTGAGATCTTGCAGAATGTGGTCGGTGGAATGGACCGTGTCTATAATAGAAGTTTTCCTTATATGATGACCATGCATCAGGAACCGGTGTCAGGAAATGACGTGCACGACTTTTATCGCTTTCATATTGAATTCTATCCTCCACTGCGTGGAGAAGACAAATTGAAATACAATGCTTCTTCAGAAACAGGAGGATGGGCGGCTGCTAACCCGATGAAAGTCGAGGAGACATCCGCGGTATTGCGTTCCGCTGTTTCTGAGTATGCAAGGGAGAGGAATTGAATGGAGAATGAAATAATCGAGCGATTTCAGCATTATTTTCCGGGAAATAACGAGGGGATTCGTGTTTTCTTCGCTCCGGGTCGAGTGAATTTAATTGGGGAACATACTGATTATAACGGTGGTTTTGTATTTCCCGCCGCTCTGACAATCGGGACTTATATGGTGGCTAAATCTCGTGATGACGGGAAATTTCATTTGTTCAGCGAAAGCTTTCCGGATGATCCGGTGTCTTTCTCATCTGAGGAGCTTCATTTCCAGGGTGATGATCCATGGGGGAATTACCCGAAAGGTGTCGTGCAAGAACTGTTGAAATTGGGCGTCAAGGTAACAGGGGCGGATGTTTACTATCACGGAAATATTCCGAATGGAGCCGGCTTATCTTCATCTGCTTCGATTGGAATGGTGACGGCCTTTGGTCTGTCCAGGTTGGCAGGGGAGCAACCATCAACCAAACAACTGGCAAAGCTTACGCAACGAGTGGAGAATAACTTTATCGGGGTCAGCACAGGGATTATGGATCAATTCGCTGTTGGTTTCGGGAAGAAAGATCATGCGCTTTTTCTTGATTGCAGTACTCTAGAGTATGAGAAAGTGCCGCTGGAATTGGGAGACTATCGACTTGTCATTACGAATACGAATAAACGACGCGGCCTTGCTGATTCCAAATATAACGAACGGCGTTCGGAATGTGAGCAGGGGCTTGAGCAGATTCGGGAAATGAAGAAAGACATTCAGACGCTTGGAGAGTTATCGATTGACGAATTCAGGAAGGTGAAGGACAATATCGGAAATGACGTAGTCTTCCGACGAGTTCGTCATGTGGTGACGGAAAACGAACGGGTAAACCTTGCCCGAAAGGTGCTGAAGAAAGGGGATCTTGCCGTCTTCGGCGAGCTGATGAAACAATCCCATGAATCATTGCGTGATGATTACGAGGTTACCGGACATGAGTTAGACGCGTTGTTCGAAGCCCAAAAAGCTGTTAAGGGATGTATTGGAACAAGGATGACAGGTGCCGGATTTGGCGGCTGTACGATCAGTATTGTGAAAAAAGATGTTATCTCAGAATTTAAAGAACAGGTTCAGGAAGTTTATGAGAAGGAGACCGGTTTGTCACCAACCTTTTACACCTGTGAGATCGGTGATGGGGTTAAGGAACTGGAAGAGGCAACCGTTTAATGACTGGTGTAGCTGGGACCGTCCGACAGCCGGTCCCCACTTTTTTTTGTAAGAATGGAGAGTGAAAATGGAAATCCTTAAAGAGAGATTTGGAGAGGTTAATGGGCAGACCGTCAGTCTGTTTACGATGAAGAATGACAAGGGCATGACGTTGGCCTGTTTGGATTATGGATGTGTCATAACCAAGATTCTGGTGCCGGACCGGAATGGAAATGTAGAAAATGTTGTGTTGGGGTTTGACTCGCTGGACGACTATTTGCAACATTCACCTTATTTCGGTGCCGTTGTCGGACGAGTGGCAGGCCGGATCAAGCAAGGCCGGTTCGAACTGAATGGGAAAAGTTACGAGCTTCCACAGAATGAAAACCAAAACCACATTCACGGTGGACCGAATGGGTTTAGCCATGTATTGTGGGATGCGAAAGTTCTTGAAGGCGAAAATGAGGCGCGTATCGAGTTCTCATATAAAAGCCCCGATGGTGAAGAAGGCTATCCAGGCACTGTCGATATGAAAGTTACTTATCAATTGAACAATCAAAATGAACTTGTTATTTCTTATGACGGTTTAACGGATCAAGATACCTTATTGAATGTAACCAATCATTCTTATTTCAACTTGAGCGGGAACTTGAAACGGGATGTTCTGGATCATAAGCTCTTGATGAGAAGTCAACAGTTTCTGGAGCTTGATGGTGAATTATTGCCGACCGGACAGGTCAAGGAAGTCGAAGATACTCCCTTTGACTTCAGAGAAGGCAGAAAACTGCAAAGCGGACCTGCTTCCTCACACCCGCAAAATAAATTGGTCGGTAACGGCTACGATCATCCATTTCTATTGAGCGAGAATCAACAGAAGGAAATCATCCTGACCGATGAGGAAAGCGGCCGGAAACTTGTAATCGAAACAGATCAACCGAGTGTTGTCTTATATACCGGTAATCAGTTGCAGGGGGATTTACAAATAAGAGGAACCCGCTCTAAGAAGCATCTGGGAGTCTGTCTGGAAACCCAGGGACCGCCGGATTCCATTCATCATCCACAGTTCCAATCAGCTGTTCTGGAGAAGGGGAAGGCTTATCATTCGGAAACCTCCTATTGGTTTACCACCACAAACTGAAAAGATTAGACCAAGAAGACAGGTGATTTCTCCAATGAATCATCTGTCTTCTCTTTATATGGGGTTTCGATTCGCATTTTGTGTGTTCAAGAAACCTTTTGCCAAGAGTTGAGAATTCGGCAATTCATGGATTTGTGTTATTATTTTAATAAACATTGTTATAAAAGGAGAACCTTGATTGAGAATCCTACACTTGTCACCCGACCAGGCCATCGATATTAGCAAGGCTTTAGCCAATGAACATAGAATGAAGATCATGGAGATTCTCAGCAATGAACCGCTGAATGTCAATGAAATCTCCGAGCGATTAAAGCTGCCTTTTTCAACAACAGCTGTAAACGTCAAGAAGCTGGAGGACGCGGGGTTGCTGTCTACGGAGATCATTCCGGGAAGAGGAAGCCAGAAAATCAGTTCGAAAAGATATGACCGGATCATCATTGATCTAAGTCCTGAAGAACAGCCTGCCGGAAACAGCGCGATCTTTGAAATGCCAATCGGCGAGTATGTGAATTGCGAGGTCGACCCGACATGCGGGATATTGGGCGAGTACGGGCAGCTGGGCTTGCAGGACGATCCAAGGAGTTTCTACGAACCGGAACATAAGGGGGCACAATTGCTATGGTTCAGGAGTGGTAAGGTTGAATATCGTTTTCCGAACCGGGTTCCTTATGGTTCCGAGGTGAAGGAATTGGAGATTTCCGCTGAAATATGCTCGGAGGCCCCTTATTCAAGACTGGATTGGCCATCGGATATTACGATTTGGATCAATGGCATTGAACTGGGAACGTGGACGTCTCCGGGGGATTTCGGCGGGGAAC
>DASTWO010000064.1:0-36311 GCA_035776675.1 Caryophanales bacterium | reverse complement strand
ACGTGTTACTCACCCGTCCGCCGCTCGTTCCACAAGCGTCCACCCGAAGGCTTCAGCTTGCTTCCCGCGCTCGACTTGCATGTATTAGGCACGCCGCCAGCGTTCGTCCTGAGCCAGGATCAAACTCTCCGTAAAAAGTTGTTCCTAACTGCTTTTGATTCTTTAGGGTTCTCCAAATGACCCATAAGGTCCACTTGGAATTAACGAGTTCCCTCGTCACGCTTGGCTTTTTGTTCAGTTTTCAAGGTGCGACTATTTCCCGTTAAGGGTTCATAACTTCGATTCCATCAACACAAAACAAAGTGTCTTGAAAAGGTTCAGGGAATGTGTCCATTTCTATTGAAATTGAGGCATTTCCTGTCGAAGTTTTTTTCGCCGTTTTTCAACAGCGACTTTTTTAATTTACCACAGCCGACATTTGATGTCAAGAGAAAAATTCACTTTATGATGCTGGCTGTTTTTCTATCTTTTCTACCGCTCAAATTCTAACATATGACCTTGCTCGAAATCGAGTTTAAGAGCAACCCGTTTCGTTCTATTGAACTGAAGAAAGTCAATTGCGCTTTCGAGCGACGCTTTATAATTTACCACGTTTATAAGTCGAGGTCAACACCCTATTGAAACTTTTTTTCAAGAAGGAGAAATTGAAAATGTTTTCGGCAAGGAAGACTGTGTTATAATGCGGACAGGAGGAATGACGGATGTGGAAACAATCAAGTAAAATCAACCGAATCCGGACGTTTGCGCTCAGTCTCGTCTTTATCGGATTCTTCATTATGTATCTTGGAATATTCGCCCACAGCTATCCCTGGGTCATGTACAGCCTGATGATCCTTGGATTCTTCGCAGTACTGAGCAGTTCAGGTGTATATGCCTGGGTTGGAATGCTGTCGACAAAAGCAGTCATCGTTCAATGCCCGAATTGCAATAAATCAACCAAAGTTCTCGGACGTGTTGATGTCTGCATGAGCTGTAAACAACCTTTGACGCTTGATAAGGATTTGGAGGGCAGGGAGCTTGACCCCAAATACAATCGAAAAGGTTATAAAAAAAAAGCTGAAGGCCGCAGATAGGCTTTCAGCTTTTTCTAATGAGAGGGAACTTCTTTCTTCTGGCAATCCGGACAAGTCCCGTAAACCTCCATACGATGATCTCCGACCTTAAAGCCGGTAACGTGTTCGGCAAGGGTCTCAACCTCGTCGAGACCGGGATAGGAAAAGTCCACGATCTTCCCGCAATCCTTACAGATAATATGGTAATGATCCGTCGTAACATAATCGAATCGACTGGACGAATCGCCGTATGTTAATTCTTTAACAAGGCCAGCACCTTTGAAAACACGTAAGTTATTATACACCGTAGCCACACTCATATTAGGAAACTTCCCTTCAAGCGCCTTATAAATCTCATCCGCAGTCGGATGGGACATAGAACGAATCAAGTGCTCCAAAATGGCATGACGTTGCGGGGTTATACGGACGCCTGAATCCTTCAAAGTCGTAATAGCTTCCTGTAAACGATCCTCAGACATCGTCACAAACACCTCGCTTTGTTCAAAAAATCATTCTTTATTTAAAATCGTTATAAAAACTTCAATTAAAGTGTACATGGTGGAACAAGCCCTTGTCAATCAAAGCCTTCACGACAAATCATCGTGTAAAACAGATTCCGGACGTCCCAGTTGATGATTGAGATAACGAGCGGCAACGAACAAGAAATCCGACAAGCGGTTTAAGTAAGACAAAACCAAGGGATTTACCTCATCCCCCACAAGATTAGCTTTTCGTTCGGCACGCCTGACAACTGTACGGGCCGCATGCAAGGAGGCTCCAGCAGGTGAACCGCCCGGAAGAATAAATTTCTTCAAAGGAGGAAGCGTCTCTGTCCATTGATCAATGGCTTCTTCCAAAAAAGAAACATCGTCTTCGCTTACCGGCCAATGTACCTTTTTACCAGCAGGCGTGGATAATTCGGCCCCTACATGAAACAGCATCGTCTGTACTTTATGAAAGGTATTCAGAAACTGTTCTTGCCCGGAAAAGGCGTTTTCGGGTAATTGGCTGAGCGCAACCCCTATCACGGAGTTGGCCTCATCACAAGTCCCGTATGCATCCACACGAGCATCGGTTTTCGGTACTCTTTTTCCATATAAAAGCGCGGTTGTCCCTTTGTCTCCTGATTTTGTATAAATGTTCACGCCTAATACCCCCGATCGAAATCAATCTGATTAATGTAATCACCGCCGCCATTCCTGAACAAGCGTAAGTTCTCTTCAAAAATTTCAAATGCGCGATGCTGGTATTGTGGCGTAATCGCTGATAAATGCGGCGTTACCGTCACCCGTTGCATCTCCCATACGGGATGGTCTTCAGGAAGAGGTTCTTCTTCGAACACATCCAACACGGCATGTGCAATTTCCCCTTCACGCAATGCCTCCAGCATCTCCGCTTCGTCAACCGTTTTCCCACGGCCGATGTTGATAAATACGGCATCTTGTTTCATTGCACGGAACTGTTCGCGTCCGAGAAATTTATCAGTCTCCTTTGTATGAGGCAAAACAGCTACGATAAAATCAGCCCGGGAAACACAGTCATTCACATTATCATTTGTATAAATTTCATCAAAATGTTCCGCCGGCTTACCGCTCCGGTTAACACCAAGCGTCTTCATATGAAACGCCCCGGCTAAACGGGCGATTTCCGAGCCAATGGCACCCGCTCCGACAACAGCAAGAGTCTTCCCGGTGATTTCTCCCATTGGCATGTCCTTTTTCCAAAGATGCTGCCTTTCATTATCATGCCACATCTTCATGTTCTTTACTGTCTGAATCATCATGGCGATCGTATATTCCGCCATCGGAATTTTATGAATCCCACGCGCGTTCGTCACCATGATATTTTTTTCCTTAATGGCCTGAAACGGCATTTCTTCAAGGCCGGCGGAAATCACCATAATCCATTTCAGCTTTTCAGCTTTACGAATATGTTCCGCTGTTAAATCTTCCCCGTATGTAATTAAAATGTCAGCCACGGGCAGTTCGGAGGCAGCTTCTTCCATAGAATCCCTGAACGAAAAGGTCAAATCGGGGTAAGTATCAACCATTCGTTTCTGGATGGAACGTCGGATCTTCCCGGAAGTCAGAATCAGCATTCGGGACACCTTCCTTTCATTATATAGGCAAAGCTTGGTTTGCACCTCTGAGAGCCAAGGAAAAAGCACGGGTACCCGGACCCGCACTTCATTTCACAAGAGGAGGTATGTTGATACAATATATGCGGCTTTCCCGTCGGCGTATAGTCAAACGTCTCTACCCATATTCTCTTTTATGTACTAGAGAGCTTCTTCCACATGGTTCTTTACCCTGTCCTCAAGCAGTTCCCAAATCATGATTACTCGATTACAAGGCCGATCTTTCCGAATTGTTCCCCGGCCTCAAGTCGTTGAAAAGCTTGTTTTGCCTCAGCCAATTCAAAGGTTTTGTCGATGACCGGCTTGATCTCATGTCTTTTAATGAATTGCAGCATCTCCCGGAATTCTTCGGCACTGCCCATTGTCGACCCAAGTAGATTGTACTGGCCGTAGAAAAACTCGCGAATGTTCACTTTCACCTCATCGCCGGCGCTTGCGCCAAACACGACCATCGTACCGCCGCGCTTAAGCGCGTCAAGTGAACGATTCCAGGTTGCGGCGCCGACACTGTCGATCACAAGATCGATTTCTTCTTTTTCAAGCTCCGCCTGCCAATCGGCATTACTGTCTATAGCTCGGTCAGCTCCGAGAGCCAGAGCTCGTTCTCGCTTTTCCCCGCTTCGCGAAGTGACAATCACGCGAGCACCTGCGGCTTTGGCCATTTGCACCAAAAAGGTGGCGACACCGCTTCCGACACCCGGAATGAATACAGTTTGTCCGGAACGAATTCGACCTCGCGTGATCAAGGCACGATATGCTGTCAACGCGCCAAGCGGCAACACTCCCGCTTCCTCCCACGATAAATGTTTCGGTTTGGGCTCGATATTTTCTGCCGCAATAATGATATGCTCAGCAAATGTGCCGTCATCAGGCAAACCGAGAATTTCAAATCCTTCCGGCGGGGCCGGGCTGTTCTTCTCCCAACCGAGAGCCGGGTTAATCACAACTTCGCTCCCTGCTTCCACTCCGTTTACACCTTCGCCAACAGACTGGACAATGCCTGATCCGTCAGACCCGAGGACAATGGCTGAATCTTCTGTTCCATGGCGAACCGGAACAAACAAATCTCGATGATTCAAACCGGCTGTTTTCAAACGAATCTTGACTTCACCCGCCCCGGGTTCACGATCTTCCACATCCGCAACGCGGACCCCTTTCAAACCGGCTATACTTTGATGAACAACGGCCTTCATTGTATCTCTCCTCGCTTGTTAGAATCCAGATTCACAGACCCTCACATTGTTCCAAAATAGGCTAAATTGTCTTTCATTCTATGCTATACTGTCATTAGAAAATTCACAAGTTACTTGCGTTAGGAGACCGGTAATGTTCGACATTGATAAACTTTCAGAACGGTTTCGAGATCGGGAACGCAACATTCTCGGCCATGAGAAAGCGATGCACTCCGCCGTGCTTGTCCCGCTTTTGCGGAGAAATAACGAATGGCATGTGTTGTTTGAAGTGCGATCGCACGATTTAAAACGACAGCCCGGCGAGATCTGCTTCCCGGGAGGGCGAGTAGAACCGCAAGATGAGGATGACCGGGAAACCGCAGTACGGGAAACATGTGAAGAATTACAAATCCCGAAGGAGAGATTGGAAATTCTCGGCCCGCTCGACATCCTTGTGCAGTCGCAAAATTTTTTCATCTATCCTTACGTTGGAATTATTGAAGAAGACACAACAATCCACCCCAACGAAGAGGTTGAAGAGATATTTACGGTTCCTCTCTCGTGGTTCCGCGAAAACAAGCCGGAACTCCATCATCTTGATATGAAGATTAAACCCGACCAGGACTTTCCGTTTGAGTTAATTCCGAACGGCAAGAACTACAACTGGCGAGGCCGCCGCATGCCCGAATATTTCTATATTTATAAGGAATGGGTGATCTGGGGCCTGACCGCTCGGATTTTGCGTCATTTTCTGGAGTTTGTTTGATTGGCTGGTTATATAAAAAAAAGAAATCCGGTCAATTCAATCAACCGGGGTTCCCTTATTTGGATATTCTTTTTTCAACCTCAACGACAATATCCCCTAAATATTGATCACCGTGGAAAACATTTAAGCTCCACAACCCTGACGAGGGTAACGAAATGCCGGAGATAATAGTGGCATCTGCTCCGTATAGAGGGCCGCCCACCCCTTCGGTACTCCAATATTTTGAAGAAGTTGGCCTTGTTAAGGCCTTTGCTCTTACACGGGTTCCTTTTTTAACGGCGACGACTGTGATGTTGTTTTCAAAAGGTTCCACATCCCAGAAAAACCAAAGGCATTTACTAGACTGTCCTGCATAAAAACCATCTGTGGTCTTTACGGCTAACTTCCCTTGTTCTCCTCTTACGGCGTAATCCTTCATTAAATTGAAAAATGGGCTTGGTTCCCATTCGATAGGGTCAATGACCGATTGCTCGACCAGGTTTTTTTCAATATTGATAACGTCAGCCAGCGCTTTGCTCTTTGTCATTATTAAATAATGACTGTACTGCATGAAGAAGATCTCTCTTGGTGAATTGATCGATTCTCCGTTTATAAGGTAGTTGTACCTGCCATTCTTTTCGCGGGAGGACACATTAGAAACTGAAACGTCTGAATGATCTTCTTTCGAGAAAATGACTACATCCAGCGTCCCTATATTCGTTGTAACTTTAGCGGCCTCACCGTTCGGAAAAAGTTCAGCAAAATTTGAATCGGAAATTTCTTCTATGGTTATCCCCTTGTAAAGCTTTAAAGGATCAAGAAAACTTTCCATAGTCTCACTTTCATTGGTGTTGTTCTTGAGGTTCTTTTGTACCCAGACGTCCCGCGAGATTGCTTTAATGTATGGGCCGTTTTGTTGTTCGACCGCGATGGCCTTTTCCGTTAGGACCCCGGGAATGCTATACATTTTCGTTCCTTTTTCAACCGCGTTCGAGAAATTTCCTGATGTGTCGGCCGCTTCCCTATCCGAAGAACTGGTCACGACCCCAAGTTGTTTTCCGACTGCCGGAACGGTTTCATCAGTAATAACGTAGGTTTCACCGTTTAGTTTAACGAACGCGTATGCCCAACTGGCGCTCGAACTTCCGCCTGGCCCTTTCCAGCTGTTTTGTGAAATGAAAAATATAAAAATCGCTGCAGCCGCCATCAATGCGCAAATGCTTATCGCTGGTTTCAACGGAAAGTTGTTCCGCTTGAATTTGCTGCCTTTCACACCTTGCTTGAATCGCGCCTTCATTTTCTCGTCAAACGGATTTTCCGAAAACACATGACGATCCAGGCTTTCTTGAACTTTTTTCTTTTCAAGCATCCAACTTTCCCTCCTTCAACACAGATTTTAATTTTTCACGCGCGCGCTGCAGCCTGCTTTTGACAGTAGAAACGTTCACATTCAATAAATCGCTGATCTCATTTGTCGACAAGTCCTCATAATAATAGAGAACGATCATTTCGCGGTATTTGACGGGAAGCGAGAAAATCTGTCCCGCTAATTGTTCAGTCGAATCTTTTTGTGCCAACTGTTCTTCGGGTAAGCCTTCACGGGATCTCATGCGGTGTTCCCTCAAACCGGTCGGAAGGACTTTTCGGACATAGCTTTTTCGCAAATAATCTTTGCATTGATTCGCGGTAATGCTGTAAAGCCAGGTTTTCACGGCTGAGCGCTCTTCGAACGTCTCCAAGCGGTCATAGATTTTGATCAGGGCGTCTTGAACGACATCCTCAGCAGCGGACCAGTCTTTCAAATATGTGTAAGCAAAATTCATCATGGCTTTTCCGTATTGCTCCACGATTTGCTCTATTAATTGTTCTCTGTGCATCCCTTCACGATGGCCCATCGGCTCCCCCCTTTCACTTGTTAGACGAATCTTAAAGATTTGAGGATGCAAGAAATGTTCGAAAAATAATACCTTCTTTAATCATTCTTCATGATCAAGATAAATCCTACACCCAATTCCCAAACCAATCCCGACATGATAAACTGAAACAGGCAATCTTACATAACGGAGGCGATTGAAATGGACTTTGAGAAATCGAAGGCGCTTCATCGGGAAGCGCAGGAACATATAGTTGGAGGCGTAAACAGTCCTTCGCGCTCTTACAAAGCTGTAGGCGGCGGGGCGCCTGTTTTCATGGAACATGCGAAAGGCTCCCATTTCTGGGACGTAGACGGCAACCGCTACATTGATTATTTGGCGGCATATGGACCGATTATCACGGGACATGCACACCCACACGTGACAGGAGCCATTCAAAAAGCAGCGGAAAACGGCGTGTTGTACGGAACCCCAACAGTGCTCGAAAACCGATTTGCGAAGATGCTGCAGGAAGCCATTCCTTCATTGGAAAAGGTTCGGTTTGTGAACTCCGGAACCGAGGCGGTGATGACAACAATCCGGGTAGCTCGAGCGTATACTGGCCGGGAAAAAATCTTGAAATTCGCAGGTTGTTATCACGGCCATTCGGATCCAGTTCTGGTGGCGGCTGGTTCAGGGCCGGCAACATTGGGATCACCGGATTCCGCCGGTGTCACGAAAAGCACAGCAGAAGATGTTATCACAGTGCCGTTCAACGATCTCACCAGTTTCCAGGAAGCGCTTAACAAATGGGGAAACGAGATCGCCGCTGTGTTGGTTGAACCGATCGTCGGGAACTTCGGAATTGTCGAGCCAAAGGAAGGCTTTCTAGAGGCGGTGAACGAGGCGACCCATGATGCCGGAGCTCTCGTCATCTACGATGAAGTCATTACGGCTTTTCGATTTATGTACGGCGGAGCGCAAAATCTTCTCGGCGTTGAGCCTGATATGACGGCTATGGGCAAAATCATTGGCGGCGGACTGCCTATCGGCGCCTATGGCGGCAGAATAGATATCATGGAACAGGTAGCACCGCTCGGACCAGCTTACCAAGCGGGTACGATGTCAGGCAATCCGGCTTCAATTTCAGCAGGGATCGCTTGCCTGGAAGTCCTCCAACAAGAAGGCGTTTATGATCAATTTGATAGGCTCGGCGCACGGCTTGAAGAAGGAATCAGGAAAGCTGCAAACAAACACGGCATTTCAATTACCATTAATCGACTGAAGGGCGCGATGACAGTCTACTTCACGGATGAAACAATCACCGATTATGATGGGGCTGACCGCTCAGACGGAGAGAAATTCGCATCCTTTTTCCGGCACATGCTAAATCGAGGCATTAATCTTGCGCCTTCCAAATATGAAGCCTGGTTCCTGACAACGGCCCACACAATGGAAGATATCGACCAAACCATTGATGCCGTCCATGAGACCTTTCAAGCAATGAAAGACGAATAAAAATGGAGCTCCTTTTCTTCACGACCTTCCTCGGATCTTCTTGTTTAACTGCATGAACATCCGGGAACAGTCTGAATGAAAGAGAAAGACTAAGTGAATGGAAAGGAGCGAATACCATTGGCTAAGAAAATCGCAGTTGTACTTACAGATCTCTTTGAGGACGTTGAATATACGGATCCGGCGAAAGCCTATCAAGACGCCGGACATGAAATGACCGTTATTGAAAAAGAAAAAGGCAAAACGCTGACCGGGAAAAACGGAGAGGCAGAAGTGACGGTTGACGCCTCCATTGACGAGGTGAAACCGGAAGACTTCGACGCATTATTAATCCCGGGAGGCTTTTCACCGGATCAATTGCGTGCCGATGACCGTTTTGTTGATTTCGCCGGATCCTTCATGTCGACGAAAAAACCGGTATTTGCAATTTGCCACGGCCCGCAATTGCTAATCACCGCAAGATCATTGGAAGGCCGGAAAGCTACAGGATTCAAATCCATTCAGGTTGATCTGGATTATGCAGGAGCTGATCTCCACGATGAAGAAGTCGTCAATTGCGGCGACCAGCTGATCACCAGCCGACAACCTGACGATATTCCGGCATTTAATAAGGAAACACTCCGGATTTTAAATTAATTGAGACATCAAATGCGCCTCTTTAATTAGGGGTGCATTTTTATATGGATCGTTCCAGAAAATTTTTTATATAAGCAACCGCTTTCAGCGGCTTTTGGCACTTGATTCCTTGGCAAAATGGGTGTATAGTACGGTCGAACTCACGGAAAGCGCAACATCCTTCCGATGAGATGATACAGTCTCCCTTTCAAAGAAAGGACTTTTCCAGCAAATGAAACTTGGTGCACGCTTAATCAAAACCGGAGCGGCTATCATCCTGGCTCTTCTGATTGCGGGATTTCTGGGTCTGGAACCGCCGGCTTACGCAGCTATCGCAGCCATCGCGGCGATTCAGCCTTCCATTTACAAATCCTATCAGTCGGTGATCGCCAATGTCCGCGGAAGCTTGATCGGCGCGGTTATCGCTGTTATCTTTTATTTTACAATCGGGAGCGGTCCCTTCGTTATCGGGCTTGTCGTAGTCATTGTGATGGCCATCCAACTGAAATTTAAATTTCAAAATTCCATTACACTTCCCGCTGTTACTGTAATTGCCATTATGGCGGGCACCCCTTCGGGAGATTTTCTTTTTTACGCATTCAAACGATTTTCTCTCGCGCTCGTCGGTGTCGGCTCTTCTTTTGTCGTGAATTTAGTTTTCGGACCGCCAAAGTTCGAAACCCGGCTCTTTCAGCAAATTCTTCATAACAGTGAAGAAATCATCCAATCGCTTCGGCTTACAGCTCATTATGAATCTTCGGATTCAGTCCTGAAAGAGGATATTATTAAATTTCGGGATAATCGCATGCAGGCCGAGCAACTATATTCACTGTATAAAGAGGAAAGAACCTGGCTCCGGTGGAGACAATTTGCCAAAGGGCGCAAACTGGTTGTATTCAGGCAAATGATTCAGAGCAACCAGATGGGGCTGGATGTCCTGAAGAACTTGCATCGCCATGAAAACGAATTTCGGAAAGCTCCGGACGATTTGCAAAAACGAGTACAGGATCAACTGGAATATTTAATCAGCTACCACGAACGAATCTTAATGCAGTTTTCCGGGAAAACCCGTTCCAATCTCTCATCGGATCTGATCGACAAAGCCAATCGGAAGCAAAAGTCGCTTTCGGAAGCTTTCATGTCATTCTATGAGCAAGACAATCAAAACTATCAACGTTGGTTGCATCTATTCCCGACCATTGCCCTGATTATTGATTATCATGAGCATTTAATTCATCTTGACAAGTTGATCGACAGCTTCCAAACGTTCCATCAGGAAGAAAACCATATCGACTTAAAGGATCGCCCATAAAAAAACCGACCACCTGGTCGGTTTTTCCACTTACATTAACTTTTCATCCTTGGATCAAGCGCATCCCTCAACCCGTCACCAATCAAATTAAATCCAAGTACGGTCAACATGATCGCGAGTCCGGGATAAATCACTGTCCAGGGCGCTTGTTGAAGATAAGGAATAGCGTCGGACAACATGGCTCCCCACTCAGGGTGAGGCGGTTGAGCACCAAGACCTAGAAATCCGAGTGCGGCCGCATTCAATATAGCTGTGCCGATGCCAAGTGTCGCCTGAACGATCAAAGGCGCAAAGCTGTTCGGTAAAATGTGGCGGAACAAAATCCTCGAGTCCCTCATACCAACCGATTTGGCCGCCATGATGTATTCCTCTTCTTTCAAACTTAACACACGCGAACGAATAACTCGTCCGAATCGCGGAATATTGATCGTGGCAATGGCAATTAACGCATTGGTTAAAGATGGACCGAGTACCGCGACAATTCCAATCGCCAACAATATACTCGGGAACGCCAGGATAATATCAAATAGTCGAGAAATGAGCGTATCGACCCATTTTCCATAGTATCCTGCCAGTATTCCAAGCAATGTCCCCACCACAATTGAGCCGAGAACAGATAATACACCGACGCGAATTGAAATTCTGGCTCCGTAAACGACACGGTTAAAGACATCCCTGCCCAGACTGTCTGTTCCAAACCAGTTTTCCGATGAGGGTTTTGACAATTGTTCCGGTAAATTTTGCTCATTATAGCCTTCCGGAGCAATGATTCCTGCAAAAGCTCCCATTAACAGAAAGATAAAAATAATAATAGCTCCTGCCATGGCAAGGCGGTTTTTCTTAAATCCTTTCCAGGCTTCGGCAAGAGGAGAATATTTCTTTTCCTGCATTTCAGCGGATGGAACCGGATCCTGCGGTTGGGCCGGTGTTGTTAAAGGTGGCATTTGTTTATTCCCTCCAAACCTAACGATATTTGATTCTAGGATCAACGGCAGCGTACAGTAGGTCTACTATCAGGTTAACGAGAACGAAAATCGTCGCCACTATCAATATACCTGATTGAATAACTGTATAGTCACGGGCCGTAATTGCGTTGTATAGATAGGTCCCGATACCGGGCCAACCGAAAATCGTTTCCGTTAAAATCGCACCGCCGAGCAACAAACCGGACTGAAGTCCTATAACAGTAAGCACGGGAATAAATGCGTTTTTCAATGAATGCTTGTACACGACCCAGAACATTTTCACGCCTTTCGCTCTTGCCGTCCGAACATAATCGGACCGCATCACTTCCAGCATGCTCGATCGAGTCATCCGCGCGATAATGGCCATTGGGATCGTTCCCAAAGCAACAGCTGGTAAGATTAAGTGTTTCAGAACACTCCAAAACTGTTTGAAATCCCCCTGAAGCAATGTATCAACCAAATAAAAATGAGTAATCGGATCAATTGGATTGCGGATATTTACACGTCCTACAGAAGGCAACCAGTGCAATTCCAGGGAAAAATAGAGTTTTTCCATTGCGCCAAGCCAGAATATCGGCATTGAAATACCAACTAATGCGATGACCATGGCCAGGTAATCAAACCATGAGCTTTGAAACCATGCACTAATAATGCCGGCATTCATTCCTACGATAATCGCTATAACCATAGCTACAGCCGCAAGTTCAGCCGTTGCAGCCAGATGACCCCAAATTTCACTGTTAATGGGGATTTGCCGTTTCAAAGATTCACCAAGATCTCCTGTAAGGATATTCCCCATATAGTCAATATACTGAGCATACCAGGCCTGGTCCAACCCCAATTGGTGCCTAAGAGCTTGTATGGCATCTTCTGTCGCCGTCTGTCCCAGAATAACCCGTGCCGGGTCACCGGGGATCATACGAATCATGGAAAAGACAATAAGCGACATGCCGATTAAAACCGGAATCAGCATAAAAAAACGACGGATTGTGTATGCTACCACGTTCTCTCCACCTCAACCTTCGTAAAAAAAGTAGGAAGAAAGAAGAGGAGTCTATGCTCCCCTCCAAATACATCCTATTTAAAAGATACTCTCCACAATCGATCAGAACCGGTCGGATGCGGTTTGAAGCCAGTAACGTTTGCATCGCCCGCTAATGCCGGAGTCGAATGGACAATCGGAACCCAAGGCGCGTCTTTGTGGATAATTTCCTGCGCTTCTTTGTAAAGCTGATTCCGCTTCTCTTCATCCGTGATCTTTTGTGCTTTCTTCAGGATTTTGTCGAGTTCCTTGTTACTGTATGCGGTATAGTTGTTTGAGCCGATGGAATCGGTTGACAACAGTGTATAAAGGACATTGTCCGCGTCGCCGTTGTCAGAAGTCCAGCCAAGTAGAAATGCATCGGCTTCCCCTTTGCTGGCTTTATCCAGATAAGTCGCCCAGTCATAGCTTACGATCTTGGCGTCAATACCGACTTTCTTCAAATCTGCCTGCATCGCCTGAGCGATTTTCTTGCCATTCGGCATATACGGACGCGGTACCGGCATAGCCCACAATTCCATTTTGAATCCATCTGGATATCCGGCTTCAGCCAACAATTGCTTCGCCTTTTCCGGATTGTACTCATATGGATCCAATTCCGAATTGAATCCGGCAATTGTCGGTGGGAGCGGACTGACAGCCACTTTAGCCGCGTCTGCATAGAAGGCGTTGACAATTTCCTTTTTATTGATCGCATAGTTCATGGCTTTACGAACCTTTACGTTGCCAAACGGTTCACGTGTCACCGTCAAACCAAGATAACCGATATTCAAAGGCGGACGGTAAAAGACCTGAAGGTCCTTTTTGCCTTTCACTTCTTTAATATCACTTGGGTTGAGTCCCAGCATTAAATCAATCTCACCGTTTTCAAGAGCAGTCAGACGTGCACGATTACTTTTGATAACCTTGAAAATGACTCTGTCCAATTTCGGAAGACCGTCTTTCCAATAATCCTCATATTTTTTAAGAGTAATGGTGTTATTTGGCTTCCATTCCACGAACTTGTATGCGCCAGTTCCTACCGGATGCTTTCCGTAGTCCTTACCATATTTCTGAATGGCTTTCGGGCTGGCTATCGCAAATGGCGACATCGCTAGATCTTTCAAGAAAGGTGCAAGGGGTCGAACCAATGTGAATTTAACAGTATGCTCATCCACTGCCTCGACACTCTTGATGACACTTTTGTCACCGTAACCGCCAAACATCGACGGATAATAAGGAAATTTCCCTTTTCCATTTTTCCAACGATTGAAATTAAAGACTACAGCATCGGCGGTGAATTTCTCGCCGTTCTGAAACTTGATGCCTTCTCTAAGTGTGAAAGTATAAACTTTACCATCGTCAGAAATCTTCCAGTCCTTTGCTAATCCTGTTTTTACTACTTCGGTGCTTTGTTCCTCGTAATTAAAGTTAACAAGTGTTTCATAGATGTTCTTCGTTACCGCAAATGACGGACCGCCGGTAACCGCTGCAGGATCAAGTGAAACAGCATCGGAACCTTTACCGAATATGAGAGTATCCTGAGAACTTCCTCCCGAATTACCTGATTCGCCGGTCTCACCACTTCCAGTTTCTTCTGAGCCGCTACAGCCGGCAAGGATGATCGAAAACATCATCAACATTGAGATTAATAATAGAAATGTCTTTTTCAATTTGTCCCCTCCTGAATATTCATATATATTTTTCTTTCAATCTATATTTACTTGTCATTTCCAAATAAATGACAAGCAACATAGTGACCCGGTTCATCCTCCAGCCACTCGGGACGAACTTCTTTGCATATGTCCATGGCCACTGGGCACCTAGTGTGAAAGGCACAGCCTTTCGGTGGGTCAGCCGGGCTCGGAACATCACCTTCCAATACTGTACGGTTGCTCTTATAATCCGGATCTGGTATTGGAATCGACGAAAGCAAAGCTTTCGTATAAGGGTGTTTCGGGTTATCATAGACGTTCTCACTCTCGGACATCTCAACAAGACGTCCCAGATACATGACACCAACCCGATCACTGATGTGCCGGACAACCCCCAAATCATGTGCGATGAAAATGTACGTAAGATCAAATTCATCTTGTAAATCTTTCAACAAATTCAGCACCTGTGATTGAATCGAAACATCGAGAGCAGAAACCGGTTCGTCAGCGACAATAAGCTTCGGCCTGACCGCTAAAGCACGCGCAATGCCGACTCTTTGGCGTTGCCCGCCGCTGAATTGGTGCGGATACCGTTTGGCGTGGTAACTGTTCAAACCAACAGTTTCCAGTAACTCATAAACCTTATTCTTTCGCTCTCTCGCGTTTCCAAGTCCATGTACTTTTAAAGGTTCTTCAATGATTTTTTCCACAGTGTGCCGTGGATTCAGGGATGCGAACGGATCCTGAAACACCATTTGCATATCCCTGCGAACCTTTCGCATTTGGCTATTCGATAGATTCGTCAGATCAATGTCTTCAAATTCAACGGAACCGTCACTCGGTTCTATTAATCTAAGTAACATTCGCCCCGTTGTTGATTTCCCACAACCTGACTCCCCTACAAGGCCAAGCGTTTCCCCCTTTTTCAAGGAAAAGCTGACACCGTCGACCGCTTTCACTTCACCGATGGTTCGTCCAAATACCCCGCCGGTTATGGGGAAATATTTCTTAAGTTCATTCACTTTCAACAAGGTTTCGCTCATTCTCCGGCTCCCTTCCTTCTTCACGCAGGAAACAACGCACCTTATGGCCATCATCAGTTTCAAACAACTGCGGATTTTCGGCAGTACAGCGGTCAAACGCGTACCGGCATCTAGGAGCAAAATGACATCCTTGCTTCAATGTTCCGGGTTTCGGCACATTTCCCGGAATTGAATAAAGCCGGTCTCTCTTTGTACGCATATCAGGAACCGACTCAATCAGCCCTTCCGTATACGGATGTTGAGGATTTTTGAAGATGGAACGGGTTGTTCCCTCTTCCACGACCTTTCCAGCATACATAACAACCAACCTGTCACATACCTCGGCGACGACGCCAAGATCATGTGTGATCAAAATGATGGAAGTATTGAGTTCGTTGTTCAGGCGCTTCATCAAATCAAGGATTTGGGCCTGGATCGTAACATCCAATGCTGTTGTCGGCTCGTCAGCAATTAGAACCTCGGGCTCGCAGGCCATCGCCATAGCGATCATCACCCGTTGGCGCATTCCGCCGGACAACTGGTGAGGGTATTCCTCTACAAGCTTTTCAGCCCTTGGCATACCAACCGTTTTCAAAATATCAATGGCCCGCTTTTTTGCCTCTTTTTTGGAGATCTTATTATGTAGGCGTATGCCTTCAATCAGTTGCTCTCCTATTGTGAAGACCGGATTCAATGAAGTCATCGGTTCCTGGAAAATCATAGCAACTTCATTGCCGCGGATTTGCCTCATCCGCCTTTCCGAGGCCTTTGTCAACTCTTCATCTTTGAAACGAATGTTTCCGCCGACGATCTTACCCGGTGAAGGGACGAGCCCCATAACCGAAAGCGATGTTACACTTTTCCCGCATCCGGATTCACCAACAATTCCAAGAATTTCTCCCGGAGCAACGTGAAAATCGATGTTATTAACAGCGGGCACCTCTCCATCATCGGTAAAAAAAGATGTCTTCAGGCCCTTCACCTCAAGGACGGAATCGGTCATTTCGTCACCCCTTCCCAAATTAAGTTGATCTTGATGTACCAAGACAATGTCGCGAATTGTCTGACATAATTAGGACGACCATCGTCTGTTACGTTATTATTACACTTATCGTTTATTTATTCAATGGCAAAAAATATAAATTAAAAAAATAGTATAAATTTAGTTCCTATTTACTATATTACTTGCTGTTTTTATAGTTCTTTAGAACTAAATAAAGACGAAAGGATAGACCTTTCGTCTTATAAAATGATTTTTATGCACTTTTATTACTGACTCAATTGTTGAACCTGGAACAAATTATAATAACTTCCTTGCCGCTTCATCAGACTTTGATGGCTCCCCATTTCAGAGATCTGGCCATCTTCAATGACCACAATTCGATCCGCATGGGTAATGGTAGCCAATCGGTGAGCCACTATAAAGGTGGTCCGGTCTCTCGCCAGTTCTTCAAGCGCCCCCTGAATCAAATGCTCACTTTCTAGATCCAGCGCTGAGGTCGCCTCATCCAATATCAAAATCGGAGGATTCTTCAAGAAGACCCTTGCGATCGCAACCCGTTGTTTCTGGCCACCGGACAACTTCACTCCTCGTTCTCCGACCATAGTATCATAACCTTGGGGAAGACCTGATATAAAGTCATGGGCATTCGCAGCTTTCGCTGCTCGAATGACTTCTTCATCCGTCGCTTCTGGTGCGCCCATCAATATGTTGGCTTTAATCGATTCACTGAACAAAACGTTATCCTGAAGAACAATGCCGATCTTGTCACGAAGGCTGCGGGCTTTGAATGCACGAATGTCTTCGTTATCCAGCAAAATTCTTCCACCCGTGACATCATAAAATCTCGGGATCAAATTCACAAGCGATGTTTTTCCGCCGCCGCTCATACCAACAAGCGCGACCGTCTCTCCTGCGTGAACATCAAGGGAAACATCCCTCAGCACCGGCAATTCATCATCATTATATTGAAAGTCAACATGTTCGAATTCAATATCCCCATTTACCTTTGTTAACTCTTTTGCATCCGGCCCATCTTCAATATCATACTTCTCATCAGCAAATTCAAATACACGATCCATCGATGCGATCGACTGAATCAAGGCCGTTGATGATGTCATAATACGCCGAAGCGGGCCATACACTCTTTCCATATAACCGAAAAAGGCAACCATTGTCCCGACTGTTAAATCCGCAGTTAAAACCAAATACGCTGAAAAAGCGAGAACCAGCAATGGAGCAAGGTCCGTGATGGTATTCACAACGGCAAAAGTCTTGGCATTCCATGAGGTATGGTCCAGTGCTTTCGTTAAGAAATTGTTGTTTCGACGGCCAAATTGTTTCTGTTCGTAATCTTCAAGAGCGAAACTGCGAATAACATTCATTCCTTGAACCCGCTCATGAAGATGTCCTTGAACTTCAGCGAGAGCCTGGGAACGGTTCTTTGTCAAGCTGCGAAGTTTCCCGAAGAAATATTTCACCGCGAAACCATACAACGGAAATAGGATAATAGCGACTAATGTCAACCAAACATTCATAAATGCCATAATGGCGACAGCGATACAAATTGTTATCAGGTCGATCCAAATATTCATCAAACCGGTCATAACGAATGTCTTTGTTTGTTCGACATCATTGACGACTCTCGAAATGACCTCGCCGACTTTTGTGTTGGCATAGTATTTCAAGCTGAGGCGTTGAATATGAGTGAATAAATAATCACGAATGTCATACAAAATCTTATTTCCCGTCCATTGGGCAAAATATTGCCGATAGTACTCGACAGGCGGACGCAAAACAAAAAAGACAAAGAACGCGCCGCCCATGATCCAAAACAATTTCGACAGTTTATCATCTGTGGAAAGTCCTTCTGCGTTGATGACATCATCCACCACATACTTCAAAATCAATGGCAACAACAAAGGAATTCCAAATTTCAAAATGCCGATAAAAATCGTCACAATAATTTGTTTCGTGTATGGCTTAACAAAAGCCATGTAACGTTTGATGCTTTCCAGTTTATTCACCCCCGTTGTTCCGGAAAGGCCGCGTTAAAAAACCTGTTGAAATGGTTTCAACAAGCTTAGCGAATCATTATTGATATTCCAGGAACTTTTCGTACCACTTATCAACAAATTCCTGTTGGAAAGGTCCTGTTCGGTTCTCCACCCACGAAATTAATTCATCAACATGATAGCGTAAGATCCGGTCCAATTTCTGCGGATAATTCATTTTCCGCCTGTGCCAGGAGTACTCATCTTCATCAAGCAATTTATAAGATTTGTCGGGAAACACTTTTACATCAAGATCATAGTCGATGTATTTAAGCGCCTCTTCATCCCAGGTGAACGGTGAACCCAGATTACAGTAGTAATGGGTTCCGTCTTCACGAATCATGCAAATAATATTAAACCATTTGTGCGAGCTGAAATACACAATCGCAGGTTCTCTTGTACGCCACTGCCGACCATCAGATTCTGTTACAATGATCCTGTCATTTCCACCGATCACCACGGAGGATGTCCCCTTCAAAATTGTGGTTTCCTCCCACGTTCGGTGTAAAGTTCCATCGTGCTTGTAACTTTGAATTTCGATTTTCTCTCCCGCATGTGGAAAACCCATCTCGGCTCACCTTTCCTTAGTCACATTATAACCTTAATTCGTTAGAATCCCAGCGAAAATGCTTATGTCCCGAGCCAATCCCTCAGTTGAGGATACAAACTTCTGGCATCCTCATAGCCATGGCGGTAAAGCCCGAGTAGCTTCTTTGGGTTCCGCTCAATCCGACGGACCTCGGGTTCCCGGGACGGCTTGATGACGAATACATTGCCGTCATTTTGTTGTTGTTCGATATATTCGGCCGTCTCGTTATAAACAAAAAAACGCTTTTGCATGGCCTCCACCAAACCCTGATATTGTGGATATTTCCGATTCAACAACCATTTCAGCCGGAGCTTTCTTTTCAGATAGCCATCCGACCTTGTCAGTACAAGTACATTCTTATCATTTCCATCTTTCTCGGATTTCTTAACAGGAATGGGATCAGTAATTCCACCATCCAAGAGAGGTTTTCCTTCAAATTCGATAATCGGAGCCATAAAAGGCAACGAACTGGATGCTCTCAGGACTGTGAGAAAATCCTTGCTGTCATACTGATCCTTGTCATAATAAACAGCTTGTCCCGTTTGACAATCGGTTGTCCCGACAATGAAACGCTCTTTGGCTTCACGGAACGAGCCAAAATCAAAGGGAACCAGTTCATTGGGAATCTTGTCAAAGATTAGATCCATCCCGAATAATCCACGTCTCAACAGCCAATTTTTGAAGGATATGTACCCCGGATGAGAGGCATATTCAACATTGACCTTCCTGTTCCTTCCTACTTGCCTGGAAATATACGAACTGGCGATACCAGCACCCGCGGAAACACCGATATTGTACGGGAAAAACAGATTATGTTCCATGAAAAATTCCAATACTCCCGCAGTGTAAACCCCCCGCATGCCTCCGCCCTCGAGAACGAGCCCTACATTTTCCATTGCTTCATCTTTCCTTCAATTCTTAGTATTACTTAAAGCCACTTAACTTGATTCATCTTCTATTATACCCCTGTGAAAACACACTAACAAAAGAAATGTTCACCTCCCACAAAAAAAAGCTCCCCACCCGGCATGGGGTAAGGAGCTGTGGTTTGGTGATGTTATTTTTGCGGTCTTTGGCTGGATTGTTGCTTCTGCTGCTGGGATTGCTGGTTTTGTTGGCGAACTTGCTGAGCGTCGGTTTCGCTCGCAAATTCCGTTTTGCCAGCTTGAGCTTGCTGAGTCTGGCCTTGAGCCGACTGAGCGTTTTGCTTACGAACCTCTTGAGCATTCGTAGCAGAAGCAGAATTTTGTTGTTGTTGTTTGCGATTAGCCATCATTATCACCTCCACAGCCCTTAATGTGTCCAGCGACCTGAGGATTTATGTGATGGAATTCGAAAAAAGTTATGTCCCGAAGAAATCACAACTGAAAATATAATGACAGATGGTTCCCGCAACCAGGGTTAAAACCCTCGTTGCATCTTGGGCAAGACCACTCGGCACCCAAATATTCATTTATGGTGAGTTCATATCCGCAATTTCCACATAAAATGGCCTTTTCCTGAAACGATTCTTTGGTCCACGGTATGATGGGGTGATCAGCCTGTTCGTCATGGCATTGATAACACGGGTAGTACGTTTTGCAACACGCAAATTTAATAGCGACAATATCTCGCTCCGTTTTATAATGTTTACACCGTGTGTGCCGGTCAACTTCACTTCCCTTTACTTCAATTCCGTGAATAATCAACGTTATTCCGTCCCTTCTTGAATCATTTGAATAATTTTCTGATGTGAAACCGGAAAAGGCAAATTCTCCAATTCATCAACGGGAACAAATTTCAAATCAGATCGTTCCGGAACAGGACGGTTGACCTTACCCTGATAAACAGCCAGTTCCCACTTCAAATGAGTAAACACATGCTGAATGTTACGAAGGCGAATGTCAATATCTGCCACAACCTTGTATACTTCCTTAAGTTGTTTGGCCAATTGTTCCTTCTTATTATCTCCGCGTGAAACTTCAAACCCCGGGAATTCCCACATTCCCGCTAACAACCCTTGCTGTGGCCTGCGGTGAATTAATACTTCATCCTGCTCGTTTCTAACAACACCAACCGCCATAGGAACTACCTTAGGCGGTTTTTTCCTTGATTTATTCGGAAGTTCATCCTGACGGCCCTTGGCAAACGCCTGGCAATGTTCTTGTACGGGACAAAGCAGGCACTTCGGTGACTTGGGGGTGCAAACCATCGCTCCCAATTCCATTAACCCTTGATTAAACTCAGATGTCTTTCCCTCCGAAATGATTTCCGTTGCTATTTCCTCGAATATTTTCCTTGTTTTCGGTTTTGCAATATCATCTTCAATCAACAGGATCCTCGACAATACGCGCATGACATTTCCGTCCACTGCCGGTTCTGCCTTTCCATAGGCGATACTCAATATAGCGCCTGCCGTATATGGGCCCACGCCTTTTAAACGGGAAATATCCCGCTTGTTGTCAGGAACTTTCGCGCCATATTTATCATGGACTTCCCTGACGCCTTGTTGAAGGTTTCTGGCACGCGAGTAGTACCCAAGTCCTTCCCAGGTTTTCAGCACTGTTTCCTCATCTGCTTCGGCGAGCGCCTTAACCGTAGGAAATCGGTTTATAAATCGCTCGAAATAGGGAATAACTGTATCAACACGGGTTTGCTGAAGCATCACTTCCGACACCCATATTTTATAGGGATCACGGTCCTTTCTCCAGGGCAAATCACGATGTTCGGATTCAAACCAGCGAATGAGATTATTTTGAAATTTTTCCTTATCCAAGTGCGTCCATGCATAATGTTTCACGGTTTAGGCCTCCATCGTGTTAGAATAAAACAAACTCTAATCGCATTCGATTATAAGGCGATTATGCCAAACGAGTGCTAACGGATACACATATAAATACAACAAAACCTCGATCAAGCCAGTTGTCTGAGATCAGGAATCGGGAGCAGGATTCGAGATCATCAAATCTTGCTTTTTCTGAATCGCTTATCAGGCTTCCGGATCCGGGTCTCCGACTTTCATACAAGGAGGAAAATCTGACATGGACACAGGTACACACGTCGTCATGGGAATCGGCCTTGGCGGGCTCGCTATGTTCGACCCCGTTGTCGCCAATTCCCCCGCAACAGCCGAGGCGGTTCTCACCGGCACTTTAATCGGGTCACTGGTTCCTGATTTCGATACGATTTTCAAATTGAAGAATAATGCCACTTATATACGCCAACATCGCGGCACCTCCCATTCCATACCGGCCATGCTCATATGGCCGCTGGCCATTGTGGGAGCGATTTCGATTTTCATGCCGAATGCGGAAGGCTTCCATCTCTGGCTGTGGACTTTTGCCGCGGTTGTTCTTCACGTATTCGTAGATATTTTCAATGCATATGGAACTCAAGCGTTACGTCCCTTTTCAAACAGATGGATCGCATTGGGGATTATCAACATTTTTGACCCGATCATCTTTTTCACCCATGCTATGGGGATCGCTGTATGGTTTTTCGGTCTCGCGCCGCCAGAATTCACATTTTTGACCGTGTATATCGTTTTGGTCTTTTACTACATCTGGCGAGTATTTGTCCATAATCGATTAATCGAACGCATTAAAGCTAAAGTTCCCGATGCGGAATACGTTAACGTCTCACCTAATTTCCGCTGGAATCGGTGGCATGTTTCCATCCGGACGCCTGAACAATTCCACGTTTCGGAAGCCAGCAGAGGCGGTATAATCGTTTTCGACACATACAACCGTATTCCTCTGCCTGACACTTCAATGTTTCGGACAGTTCAACAAGATGAAAATGTGAAAGCATTTCTTGCTTTCTCGCCGATTTTCCGGTGGAAAAAGACGGAGTACCCTCACTACGATGAAGTCCGATTTATTGATTTGCGGTACAGAGACAGAGACGGGCATTACCCGTTCGTCGCGATTGTCCTCATTGATCAAGAACAGAACATCGTCAGCTCATTTACAGGATGGGTACACAGTGAGGATAAATTACAAAAGAAACTGAAACCGGCCACGAATTGAAACGGCTGACGGCTTCCATTTGTTTACGCGCATTTGCGCCCTCCTCTTTTACCATACTATAAATATCCGGTTAGAAAGAGGGGATCACCAATGCGGAATAAAGCAAAAGGCTTTCCTAATCGAATTTCATTAAATGGTGAACCGCGGGCGAAAGAAGAATTCACATCGCAACGTCCAAATGGGCAAACAAAAGAACGCCCGCGCGAGCGGATGTATCAATCCAATCAGGTTGATCATCGAAAAGGGTAACGGCAAATCCTACGGGAGGTGTCTCTGTTGGATGAATTTCATAAAAAAAAGCGCGACAGTGAATATAAAGACCCGTTTCAATCGCCGCATACCAACCCGAAACACGCATTTCGCCAAGTAAACGGTGAAACCCAACAAGGCCGGCACAATTATGTCATCGAAATTCAAACAAGAAAAAGAACCTAACAGAAAAGAGGCAGGCCATGTGCCTGCTTCTTTCTTTTTTATCGGCTTCTTTTCAACATTGAAATCGGAAAAGCTTTCTCTTCCTTACTGCCGTTCCGGTATCCCCACGCAAACGTCCCGTTCATGAAAGAGATTTCAAAGGTTGATCCGGGATCTCCCTCAATTTCGTATACTTTCCCCGGCTCAAAATCATGCGGATCCATTAAGTACGATTTCGCCATTGTGATTTTTCGTTCAAGCACGGCATATTCATTCACAATCCCGAGCTGCTCAGCCTTTCTAGCCTTCTCGGACAAGTCCGCGATCTCCTGTTGCAATTCCTGTTCCGTCATTTCACTAAAGCGTTTTTCCATTTATCATTCGCCCTCCATTGATAGGCTACGATCAAAATTATCGTACAAAAAAGCGATTTTTTCAATAAACAAAACTTGGCTCGCGCCAAGTCTTTGGCGCGAGCCAGCCTTAGTTGACGTTACCTGTCTTCCGAAACGCCAAATTATTTTACCGTAATACGTCCTTCAATGTCTTGAGAAATCGGCTCAGACATTGCCTCAATATAGTCCACCGTGGCTTCCAGGTCGATCGGACCCTGGACCACGTTGGTTCCTTCTGCAAAAACAGAATATCCATCTCCGCCTGCCGCAAGAAATCCATTTGCCGCTACGGTATATTCCTCATTCGGATCTATCTTCGTTCCGTCAGGGAATGTCAGGCTGACAACCCTCTCCCCAACAGGCTTGCTTGGATCCCACGTGTAATGCAATCCTGAAACCTGTAACATGCTGATCGCCTTCGATTGTTGTTCGAGAATAGCCTTGATTTGCGCCCCGGTGAACGTCTTCTGTATCAACTGATTTCCGAATGGTTGAATCGTGTAAAGCTCACCCCAGGTGATCTCGCCTTGTTTAAGCACATCTTGACGAATGCCGCCTTCGTTCATGAATGCAAAATCTGATCCCATTGCCGCACGGTGGGAATCTGCGATTAAATCGCCCAGTTCCGATTCTCCGATCCCTGAAGCCGCAATTGAAAGATTTTCAGCCGCATGGCCGACTACTCGATTGACAAGTTCCGCCGATTGCTCTTTATAATTTTCAACCATCTGCTTGATTTCCGGATCAGGCTGTATGCCTTCATGAGCTGTTAGAATAATCTGGCCTTCCATAGCCGCAACGTCTTTGGTTCTGGGATCGATTTTCAAATCGACATCGGCAATCGAAGTTCCATAAGAATAAGTTTCCATGATCAATTTCCCGTCAACCACCGTGTTCGTGTAGTGGTTATTGTGTCCTGCAAAGATCACGTCAACCTCATCATCAATTTTCTTGGCGATTTCAGTTGCTTGGCCGCCGGGATTCGTGCCATCCATATCGGAAGAAGCCGATACATGAGCCAATACAACGATGGCCTCAACCCCCTGATCCTCCAATTCAGCCGCTGCTTTATTAATAGAGGCCGCCTCATCAAGGAAAGTGACACCGGCAGTCCCTCCGGGGGTTACAATCTTTGGTGTTTGCGTCGTCACCACTCCGATAAAGCCAATCGGCATACCGTTAACCTTCTTGATCACGTATGGAGGCAAGATGGGGTCACCTGTATCCGAATCCACCACATTCGCCACCGTATAAGGGAAACTCGCGCCCTCGAAATAGCCGGTTTTCTCATTATACACACCGTTAATCAAGCGCAACATTTCCTGAACGCCCTCATCAAATTCATGATTTCCGACGGTGCCGACATCAAAACCGAGTTCATTCAATATTTCAATAGTCGGTTCGTCCTGAAGTAATGCTGAAATCGGAGGACTCGCACCGACAGCGTCACCCGCGTGAACCAGAAGTGTGTTTTTGTTTCGACTCTCATACTCTTTCAAATATGCTGCCAGGTAGGCAGCGCCGCCCACCGTCTTCCCATTGATTTCCTGATACTTGTTCAACTTTCCGTGAAAGTCGTTTATACCGAGAATCTGTACAGGAATATAACGATGTTTCCAATTGTCATTGGGGTGATGCCCGTTTCCATTTCCCGCCGCAAAAGCGGGAGAAGCAGCCAATAATAGAATAGCCCCTGCAACCGTAAGAACCTTACGCAACTGTCGAAGCATGTTTTTTCCCCTCCCATAAAGTTTATCGAATCCAGTATAGCAGAGGATTTTCACAAAATAGTTTCATAGAAAGAAAATGGGACGAAACACCCATTAAAAAAGAAACCCCGCTCTCTTTCCAAAAGAAAAACAGGACGAAAGTCTCACGGCTCACGACCCGCTAAATATTGATCAATCATTAAAAAAGGAAAGCCTTTCCGATACAAATATTGCTTCATTCGTTGCTCATATTCCCAGCCTTCATATTTATTGTAGCGGCGATGCGCCTTTTCCGCCTGAAGCACCAACGCTTCCCATTCTTCATCATCACCTTTCTCAAGCTCCCCCTCATTCAAGGCCAAATCAATCACCTCACGGTCAAAGCCTTTCCCCGCGAGCGATTGTGCGATCGACCGCTTCATATCCGTGTTGGATTTCTTACGGTGCTGCCTGGCCTGTTTGGCGGCGAACTTTGCGGCCGTCTCCATTTGCTCTTCTTGCGGATACTCTTCCAGAGCCGACACAATTTCTCCTTCGGCGACACCTTTTTGTCGAAGTTCCTGATAAATGGCCCCCGGCCCTTTGGTCGACGTCCTTTTCCTGCTTCGAACAAAGGATTTGGCGAACTCTCGATCATCGACATATTGATGATGCTCAAGTCGCTCAAGGACTTTTTCAATCACCTCGGACGCGGTTTCCTTTTTCCGAAGATAATCCTTGATTTCCTTAACCGAACGCATTCGATAAGATAAGGAATTCAAGGCCAAATTGAAAGCTACTTTGATCTCATCTTCGAAAACAATGTCCTTCAGTTCAGCCTCATCAATTTCCTGTCCTTTACTAATCGCGAAGGCCACAAGTACATCTTCACTGACCCCGAAACCGAACTCTTCCCCGTGGCCGCGATCCAGAAAAATGTTAAACCGACTTTTGTTTTTCTTTTGGACCGTAATTCGTGTGATGACCGCCATCTTCTCACCTCTGAACCCATTTTATCACACCCGAGAGCAGCACTGATTACAAGGATTGAATTTTCCTGTAAAATAGAAAATAATAACGACTGTGGGGTGAACGTATTGTATCGAAACAAACCGATCGATCTCGGAAACCGCATTCATTTGATTGACGGATTTGACTTGAATAGGCCTGGAAGAACCGGTACATATGTGTTGGACGAGGAACAACTGACGTTAATTGAGACAGGGCCAAGCCCTTCCGTCCCTTTCGTACTTGCAGGCTTGAAGGACCTTGGACATGATCTGTCCGATATTAAATATATCATCTTAACGCATATTCATCTTGATCATGCCGGAGGAGCTGGACTGTTCCTGAAGGATTGCCCGAATGCAAAAGTAATCGTCCATCCGCGTGGCAAGCGCCATTTAGCGGATCCAAGTAAGCTGATTGCCGGTGCACGGCAAGTTTATGGCGACCAATTTGATGAACTGTTCGATCCAATTGTCCCGATCCCCGAAGAACGATTGATCACTAAAGAAGACGGTGACACCTTAACCATCGGGCCGGATTGTACATTAACTTTCTATGATTCACCCGGACACGCCAAGCATCATTTCGGCATTCATGATTCTGTTAGTAACGGTATTTTCACAGGAGATACGTCAGGTGTTCGTTATCACCAAACCCAGGATCACGGTCTGACTTTCTACTTACCGACTACTTCACCGAATCAATTTGATCCGGAAGCCATGCTCCACTCGATTGCTCGCTTTCGAGAGTTGAAGGCGGATCGAGTTTATTTCGGCCATTTCGGAGAATCCACAGATCCCGAAGCCGTCTACGAACAAGTATCGGAATGGATTCCTCAGTTCGTTGAAGCCGGTGAACAAGCCCTATCCCAGGGCGAAGGTGTGGAAGGAATCGCGAAGCGTCTTCACAGCAAGGTTTCTTCCTACTTGCAAACACAGAATATCCCGGATGACCACGACGTTTATGATATTCTAAAGCTTGATTTTGAAGTGTGCGCTATGGGACTTGCCGATTACTTGAAAAAACGCAACAATAAATAAACATTGGGTCTGGTTGTCCAGACCCTACCTACTTCTTCATACAACGAATGATGGCTTCGGCTGTTTCCTCTTCATCAGGTCCATCAACAGTCAGAGTGATGGTGCCCCCTTCATTGATCCCCATTTTCAGGAGATGGCTTAATTCAGAAACCCTGACCTCTTCCTCGTTGTACTTCATCTTAACGCTTGATTGTCTGTTTTTAATAATGGTGATGATCCTGGACGCCGGTCGCAAATGCAATCCGTTAGGAACATCAATATTCAAATGGAAAACGACCAATCCTGTTCCACTCCTAATCAAAAGGTCGATATTCTTATCTGAATGAATCGAATGTCATTGCTCCATTCACGATATTCACAATCTCTTCTACAGATTTCGCCTGAATGATCTGATTTAAGGCGGACGGTTCCTCTATCAATCGGGCGATCATCGATAATATTTTCACTTGCCTTTCCCCGTATCCGGCAATCCCAACCAATAAATAGGCTGTTTGGCCATCAAACTTGATCCCGTCAGGGAAGGTAGCCAGAACAATTCCAGGTGTCTGAATCAAATTTGAATGCTCACCTGTAAGCCCGTGTGGAACTGCCACTCCTTCTCCGATGTATGTTGAGAATTTCTGCTCACGTTCAATCATTTTTTGAATATAGCCCTCGCGAACAAATCCCAGATGAACCATTCTACGGCCGATCAACCTGATCGCTTCATATTGATCGTCTGCCTTCTCATTCATTAATATTTGCTCGGCACCAATTTTCGGTGTCTGTGGAGGTTGTTCCACTTCCATCAACTCCGTCAAAAGTTTGTCGTAGAAGTCATTACTCGTAAAGGATGGCGTAGCAATATGCCGCTTGTCCTGCGTCTCTTTTCTGGCCATTTCTGTCAGCTTTTCATGGGTGATCACCAAATCCGCATGTTCCGGAACTTCATAAATGGAAGAGTGTCCAACTTCTATATCCATTTGTTTCTTCGCCAGCTTCTTGCGTAAGATCGCGGCACCCAATGCACTTGATCCCATGCCCGCATCACATGCAAAGACAATCGACTTCACAGGTTGTGAAACTAGTCGAGAACGTGTATTTTCGCCGGTCCGTTGGCTTTCAACAACCTCATCCGCTTGGGATTCGGATGATTGCCCACCTTTTCTAGTTTCCGACCCTCTCATTTCATTCAAGCTATCAATGCTTTCCAACCCTTGTATCATTTTGACTTCCTTTAATTTGGATTCCGCAGTGGTTGAATCCGCCTGGAATTTCAAACACGGGTAAGCGAAGATGAATGAAACCAGTGAAGAACCAGCCACTCCGATGAACAATCCCAATAAAGAATCTGGCGGCGACAGCACAGCCATGAACAGAATACTTCCGGGTGAACTGACTGAGACAAGGCCAGCATTGAACTGTTGAAATAGAAAAGTTCCCGTCATTCCGCCTGCAATCACCGCAAGGATCAGAATGGGTTTTCGAATCACATATGGAAAATAAACCTCGTGAATGCCGCCAAAGAAATGAATCACCGAAGACCATTTGGCTACCCGCCTTTGTTCATGAGTAGTTTTGAAGACATAAGCCAATAATATTCCCAACCCCGGACCCGGGTTGCTTTCCAGAAGAAACAGAATGGACTTCCCCAGATCTTTTGCCTGTTGAATCCCTAATGGCGCAAGGATCCCATGATTTAACAGATTATTAAAGAACATGACTTTTAACGGCTCGATCAAAACAGCTGTAAGCGGGAGCCATCCTGAACGAATGATAGTCTCAACCGCATGATCCAGTACTTCAATCATTTCAGACAAGGCTTGTCCGAGAAAGGAATAAGTCATTAAGGTCAACGCCAAAACCACTACCGAAATCAACAAATTGACGAACAGAAGCTCAAACCCGACAGGGACGAACTTTTCCATTTTTTTATTCATCCATCCAACCAAAAGGCCGACAAGCGGACCGAGGATCATCGCCCCTATAATCATTGGAACGCTGCTCGCCACTGCTAATCCGAACACAACCATTGCTGCGGAAGTCCCGCCTTTTTGCTTTCCGACCAACCTTCCACCCGTATAGGCCAGCAACACTGGAATTAAGTATTGGACCATCGCATTATATAGAAGATAGAAATGTTCATTCGGCCACCAGCCGTAAACTCCAAACAAAGCTCGAATCAAGCCTAAAATGATCAAAATGCCGATATTTTGATAAATCATTGCGGATAATAGACGACCGACACGGCTCATTATGACTGGGTCCCTTCGTTGAACAAATTCGCTTTATTCTTATATGACACCGTTAATACTTGTTCCACAGCCTTTTGAAGGCCTTCTTCAGAACCCGCCTTTAAGTCATTCATGAAATCTTCCTCGATTAAAGCTGAACTGATCTCACCGATAATTTCGACATGTTCCTTCGGCGCTCCAGCGGGAGCAGCCAGAACCAACAGAGTTTGAACCTCGCTGTATTCACCTTCAGACACGGGCCATTTTACCGGCTCTTGCAAACGAAACACAGCCATCAAAACCTGGGAAACACTTTCCGTCCGAGAATGAAGCATCGCCAAAGCTCCCCATGTAAAACCGCCCAGTCTCTCCCGTTCCTTAATATCTTTCACAAACCGTTCAAAATCTTTTATGACATCGTGCGTCTTGAAATGATCAAGAAGATGCCTCAAGCCATTGAAAACCACACTTTCATAAAGAAACAGGTTACGCAAAATCTGAGATATGGCTTCACCGTAGCGAGCTACCGCCAATAGATGAGAAGTATCCGGTTGTTTCTTTGGGACAGAGGGTAAATCACCTCGATGTTTCGACCGAAGATTTTCCACCGCGGTGCCGATTTGTTCAATATCCTTGTTCTGAAGAAGCGGCGACACGGTAACGATGTTTTGATCTTGCTCCAGAAACGGCAAATGCACGGTGGATATTATTACATCGACGTGATTACCGCCATCCAGCCAATCTGCAAGGTTCATCATGGACACCACATCGACAACCTGAACATCCGGAAGTTCTTTCTTGATTCTTGTCGAAAGAAAACGCCCCGTTCCGATCCCACTGGCACAAACAACCACAGCCCGGCATTTTGTCGTTTGGTTATCAGTACTGCGGATTGCGGCGGACCCTATATGCAACGTGATGTATCCGATTTCCGCTTTTGGAATGGAGATCCTAAGAGACCTTTCCAGGATCGGAACAGCTTGTTCACACGCTTGAAAGACTTCAAAATATTGTTGTGAGATTTTCCCGAGCAATGGATTGTGAATCTGCATGTCATTGTTAATGCGCGTGACGGCCGACTGCAAATGGCTTATGAGCCCGCTCATTAACACGGAATCTCCGGAAAGAGACACTCCAAGGTTCTTTCCCGCCTCTTCAATGAATGCCATCATCGTATCTATCGGAATTTGGGAATTGGATGGTTCCGGCGCATCCTCCGCATCATTAATCCGCTTTAAGATAAGCACCTTGAATGCTAAATAAATGATTTCTTGCTCTGGTAGATTCGTATAGAAGTATCCTTGAACGATCTTCGCAATCTCTTCCGCCAATTCCATATCGTTGTCGCTGTAAATATGAGTTTCTTCCTTAATAGATTCAATGGAGCAACCGTTTTGCACCCTGAGCAAGGAAATATGTACGTGTAGAATAAAATGAACGTAGTCCCTGTCATCAAAAGTGATACGGCGCGTGGTGAACATTTGCCGTACTGTTCTCTCCAAATGAGGCAGTTCTTGAATCCTCAGCCTTTTCTTTAGAATCTCTTTTGTAAAATAAGTTTCCACGGAAAAATGGCCTCTGTTGAAAAAACCTAGCCACTCGTCTACAGACAGTTGCTCGGTCATCATAAAAACCGCCGCTGTTCTTACGGCATCTTCCTGTTTTTCAATATAAACACCGAGCCCGGGCTTTCGGATCAATTCAAGGTCGAAATGGGGAAACCATTCTTCGAGAACGTTCAGATCATTACTGATTGTGGCTTCCGTAACATCATAACGGCGACTGAATAAATAAGATTTGACCGGTTCATTCCCCAGCAGTAAATCAAAGGTTAATCCTAATCGCCGTTCCTCCTGGGAAAACAACCTTTTCTTTTGCTGGAAATAAAGATCATGCTTCAATTGCTTGCGGCTTTTCTCCGATCCTTCCAGCCATACTCCCTTTCGACGGTTCTTCTGAACGGCTAAACCGTACTTAACAAATACAGATTGCAGCTCTTTAAGATCTCTTTGAACCGTCCGTACACTAACGCCTATATCATTGGCAAGATCGTGAGGCGAAAGGGGGACATGATTTTGTAATAAAGCACGGATGATTTCCTGTTGTCTTGACGAGAGTTCCATTTTCAATGCCATCCCTTTCGCCTCCAATCAGATTTCTAATCGCCCGGTTATAAACCCGGTTCTTTAATGATTGACCTTTTCCTCAATACGCCGCAAAGTCTGTTTTGGCGATTGCTTATCTCTTAACATCTTGGTGAGCTCCGTATAAATGTAAGTATTGATTCTCCACCAATCCGGAACCTTCGGCCGCATGTAAGTATTTTCGTTTTTCCACGCCTTCAAAACCGCATGCATGGGAAGAAGCTTGTCCCTTAACGGGCTGTTCGGGTTTTCCCCATTAATGACTTTCTCGATTGCCGGCAACTCATAAATGGAGTGGCGAGTCGGTGTATACCCCCCGTAATCCGACCTTAACGTCATGTATTGCACCTGCGGAGAAGTCGCCCAAATCAAGAAAAGCCACGCGGCCTTCTTCTCTTCTTCATTACTGTCCTTATTGATGGCGATTCCGGTTCCGCCAAACATATTCGCGTGGCCGCCTTTACCGCGAGGGAGCAAGGTCCATCCTACTTTCCCGGCCACATTTGATCGGGACGGATCCTCGAACATCGCTGAATATTCATGCCATTGAGGGGACATCGCCAATTTGCCTGAAGCAAACGCCCTGGCGACCCCTTTCCAACCCCAGGTCAAACTCTCTGGCGCCGCAAGATCCAGCATTTTTTTATAAAATCGTGCGGCACGAATCCCCTGTGGTGTTGCGAGATTCATAGCCTCCGGGTCGAGATCACCCAGTTTGCCAATTTGTTCACTATCGTAGTAGCTCCCGCCAAATGCGACAAGAACATTGGTGAAATCTATCATCAAGGAATCATGCTGTTTCGCCTGGTTGCCGATCGCATAATCAACCTCGTCAATGACTCCGGCAGAAATTTTCTTTTGTATCCAACTGGCAATTTCGTAATATTGTGCCCAGGTCATATTCTCGTCCGGCGTCCAATCGTAACCCATTTCCTTCATAAACAGAGATTCATATTTCCGGAAAACATCTTTTCTGTACGCAAGAACCGTCGTCGGAGAGTCGTATGGCAAAGCATATAAATGGTTGGTGCTTCCCATATAGCCCAGAACCGTCAACTGGCTCTTGATGAAATCGTTTAACGCGGGGATGTGCGGGAGCTGCTTGGATTGATTCATTTTCTTTAAATCAACAAGATGATCCGGATAGCTTGACAGCACCCGGTAAGGATCAGCATAAATAAGGTCGTATTTCCCCGCTCCGGCGTTGAAATCGAGGCCGACTTTCTGAACAAGAGTATCCAAATCGGTTTGAATAATCTTAACGTCAATACCTGTGACGCGTTCAAAATGAGAAATGTTCGATGCCAAAGCCTGAGTAGGCGGTGTGTTCTCAGAGATAAAGGTGATGTCAACGCCGCTTAAACGGCGCCAATCAAAATCCGCAGGGGCCTGAATGACCGGCAGATCATCTTCCCAAATCGTAAACGGAGCTGTTTCAAGCTCCGAAACCGTACTATCATTTATATCAGAACGGGAAGCGCTTGTTTGATTGAATCGTAGGGATAACCCCAATACCAATATGCTAAATAAAAAAAAGATGATGACATACAGCGGTTTCCTCATAGGCTTCAGGCCCCTTAAGACAGGACTGATCCTTCAGGAAATATAGAAGGATCATGAATGGCGTCCCTATTTTACAAGTTAATCTGGGTTTTCAGAAGACTTGGATCAGGTTTATTGTTAAGGAATGTTATTGTTTCTTCCAGAGAGATTGTTTGTGAAACCAAGGGTTTCACATTAACCCGGCCGGCTTTCAACCAGTGAAAGGCCGGAATAAAAGTATGGTTAATCGCCATTGAACCAATGATCGTCCAATCCTTATTATACACCTTAAAAGGATCGATTTTCACTTCGGAATTTTCCGGCGTAACCCCGAACTGGAGATATTTCGCTGTCGGTCCCATATATTGAAACGCCTGTTCAATTACAGCCGGAATACCGGTCGCATCGACAACGACGTCGAATCCATAGCGTTCACCAAGACTCTCAAGGCCGTTCAGATCTTTACTCAGAACTCCTTTAGTCGCTCCTGATTTTAATGCGAGATCGAGCTTCTCCTTCGACAAATCCACAACGACAATTTCCGATGCCCCGGCGCTCTTCATTGCCTGAACAAGCTGCTGTCCCATTGCTCCTGCACCGAACAAGATGACCCGGTCACCCGTTTTCAATTGCAGCCGATTCATTCCATGTACGACACAAGCAATCGGCTCAATGAACGCTCCTGTCTCAAAAGACATATCGTCAGGCAATTTCACGACATTCTTAGCGGGTACGCGTACATACTCCGCCATACTGCCATCCACCGTATTGCCTATCGCTCCCCAATTCTCACAATGATTCCCTCGGTTCGTCAGGCAAAACTGGCACGCTCCGCAGAATAATGACGGATCCGCGCTGACACGATCTCCTTTTTGAAAGGCAGCAACATCTTCTCCTGCCTCTTCAATTTCTCCCGCAAACTCATGTCCTGGAACAATTGGATAAGGAGAAAGAAACTCTCCTTTGAAAATATGAACATCCGTCCCGCAGATGCCCACCCTCTTTACCTTTATCGTCACTTCATCCTTACCCGGCTTCGGATAAGGCAATTCTTTTACAGACGCTTTATAAGGCTCTTCGATTACTAAGGCTTTCATTCCAATCCACTCCCATCAGGATAAATCATGATTTTGATGCTTTTATCTTTTTCTTTACGTGCTTTCTCCACCGCTGTTTCAATATCCGAAAGAGGATAAGAATCTGTTATAATTCCCTTAAGATCCAACCCGGATTGGGCTAATCCCTCAATGGCCGAAGGATAAGTGTTAACGTAACGGAAGACCCCAAATACATCAAGTTCGGCATCTACCAGCGCGGCGATGTCCATAGGGATCTCTTCTTTAACAGGCAGCCCGACATAAACAATGGTACCACCTCGGTTCACAAGATGAACAGTATCCGCGACCGCGATATGATTGCCGGAGGTTTCTATTATTTTATCAACGCCTCTTCCGTCACTGATTTCCTGGAGTTGCCGTCTCACGTCACCGTCAGCCGGGCGAACAACACCGTCCACTCCGAAATCCAAAGCCTTTTGTATTCGAAAATCGACAACATCACTCACATAAATCTTCGAGGCCCCGAACAATTTAGCCGCTTGAACAGCCAACAAGCCCACCGGTCCAAGCCCTTGAATCATCACACTGTCACCCGGCCCGACACTTCCGCGTTTCATTGCATGGTATCCGACGGAAAAAGGTTCAAGTAAAGCTCCTTCTTCATAGCTCATTGGGTCAGGCAGCTTATGCAGGAAATCACTTCTGACCGTGACATAGTCCGCCCAGGCCCCATCGACCGGCGGCGTGGCCATAAATTCCACATCGGGGCAAAGGTTATAACGCCCGGCCCGGCAATACTTACAAGTCCCGCATGTCATTCCCGGCTCGACCGCGACTCTGTCGCCCGGCACAATATGGGTCACATCTTTACCAACGGCAACCACATCTCCGGCAAGTTCATGCCCCAAAATAATGGGTTCCTTCACCTCATAACGGCCAATCTTGCCATGTTCATAATAATGTACATCCGAACCGCAAATACCGATACAATGAACCTTGACCAATGCTTCGTTATCGTCCGGTACCGGCTTTTCAACTCGTTTCACCCCAATTGAAAGAGGTTGGTCCAGAACTGCTGCGTTCATTTGCTCCGGCATATCTGTTAGCGCCTCCCCATTTATCCTTTTACTGCTCCCATTGTTAACCCGCGAACGAGTGATTTCTGTGAAAACCACCCCAATAATAGCACAGGCAGAATGGCTATCGTCGCTGCCGCCGACATTTGCGCCCAGAACAAACCTTCCTGCGACATAAACTGGGCCATATAGACCGGCATTGTGGAAGCATTTGTATAAGTGAGGGTGATCGCGAAGAAAAACTCATTCCATGCGAAAACCATACAAATTAAGATTGTTGAAACCAGTCCCGATCTGACAAGGGGTAAGGTGATCTTGAAAAATCCCTGTAACCCTGATGCGCCATCCACCTGTGAAGATTCTATCAGATCATATGGGATATCTTTGAAAAAGGAACGCATCATCCAGATGACAAGCGGCGTGTTCATCCCTGCATAAACCAATATCAAAACCAACTGTGTATCCAGCAAGCCAAGGCTTTGGAAAAATACATAAATTGGAATAATCACACCCGCAATAGGTAAAAACCGGGTTGATATGAACCAGAACAAGATATCGTCAGCACGTTTCATTCGATACACAGCCAATGCATAGGCCACCGGCACGCCAAGAAGAAGGCTCAATGCGGTCGATAGAATCGTGATTTCCGCAGAATTGATAAGATAATGGAGAGCCCCGTGACTCCAAACCAAATGATAATGTTCAAAGATCGGTTGAAAAATAAAAGACGGCGGAAACTGTGAAGCCGCTCCTTCTGTTTTGAATCCAGTGATAAAAAGCCACAATACAGGGAAAAACCACAAAAAAGCTACGATGTAAGTGAAAAAAGTCCCCAATCCGGAACGCAAGCTTCTCATGACAGTTCCTCCTTAAATCTGCGCCGTAAAATATTGAACAGAAACATCATGACAATCAAGGTAATAATAACAGCAATGACCCCGACAGCACTTCCCTGTCCAATCTCCCAGTTTTGAAAAGCATCCCTGTAGGTTAGAAAAGTTAAATTCGTTGACGAGAAT
>DASTWO010000063.1:0-24852 GCA_035776675.1 Caryophanales bacterium | reverse complement strand
CCGTACTGCCTGACGATGCTCGGTGACGGCACGAAGGCGAAAGAAGTGGAAGACAACGTGCAGACGCTGGATATCGCGGAAATCGTGGAACGTTCGATTTACCGTCCTGAAGAGGCGGTTGCGAATTAAGGTGTTGATCTGGAAGAAGCTCTCATCTGTGGGTGAGGGCCCTTCCTTTTGATGTTTGCCGAGCGAGCGTTCAATCGGTTTTTGGATTTTTGTTGTTCGGTGCATATTTTCGGCTTTTGGTGCAAATGGTGCCGGTTTTGACGCAAATTTTCGTTTTTCGGTGCAAAAATCTTGTTTTTGGTGCATAAAATCCACTTTTGGTGCAAATCTTCGATTTTTCGTGCATAAATCCTGATTTCGGCGCAATTCGAGCTGAATTTGGTGCAATTCCGCTGGAAGTGAGGGTTTGGGCTAGTGGATTTCATTATATTTGAGCTTGAGGGGGAGAACTGATGGGAAAAACAGTGATACTTAGTGCGGCGCGGACGCCTTTCGGGAAATTTGGCGGCGTTTTGACGCCTTTGTCGGCAGTGGAGCTTGGCGGTGCGGCTATTAAGGAAGCGCTTACGCGCGCCGGCGTTGCGCCGGAAACAGTTGAAGAAGTGTTGATGGGCATGGTGTTGCAAGGCGGTCAAGGGCAAATTCCATCCAGGCAGGCGGCGCGGCACGCAGGATTGCCGTGGGAAGTGAAGACAGAGACGATCAATAAGGTGTGCGCGTCGGGATTGCGCAGCGTTACGATCGGCGACCAGATCATCCGAGCCGGTGACGGTGAGGTGCTCGTCGCCGGAGGCATGGAATCGATGTCGAATGTGCCATATATGGCCCCTAAGGCACGTTGGGGCCTGCGGATGGGAGACAGCGGCCTTGTGGATATGTTGGTGCATGACGGCCTCACGGATGCCTATCGGAACGTGCATATGGGTGTATTCGGCGGTCAGACGGCGGCCGAATACGACATATCGCGTGAAGAGCAGGACGAGTGGGCGTACCGCAGCCATCAGCGCGCGATTGCGGCGATTGACGAAGGCCGGTTGGCCGAGGAGATCGTGCCGGTGGAAGTGCCGCAGAGGAAAGGCGAGCCGAAAGTAGTGGATACGGATGAGGCTCCGCGGCGCGACACGTCAGTGGAGCGGCTGGCGAAGCTGCGGCCGGCGTTCAGCAAGGACGGCACAGTGACCGCAGGGAACGCGCCGGGCGTGAACGACGGAGCGGGAGCGATGGTGCTGATGAGCGAGGAACGAGCGAAGCGGGAAGGGAAGGAGCCGTTGGCGACGATAGTCGGGCATACGGCGCTCGGTGTGCCGTCTGAGGATTTTCCGAAGACGCCGGGGCTGGTGATCAATCAGCTGTTGAAGGAGACCGGGAAGTCGATTGAGGACATTGATTTGTTTGAGGCGAATGAGGCGTTTGCGGCGGTGGCGCTGGCAGGCGGGAAAATTGCGAATATCGATCCGGAAAAATTGAATGTGAATGGTGGCGCGGTCGCGCTTGGGCATCCTCTTGGAGCCAGCGGCGCACGGATTCTGATGACGCTGATTTACGAATTGAAACGCCGTGGCGGTGGACTTGGCGTTGCTGCGATTTGCAGCGGCGGCGGCCAAGGCGATGCCATCATGGTAGAAGTATAAGGAGGAGAAACATGGCTATAGAAAAAATCATGGTGATCGGTGCGGGCCAGATGGGATCAGGCATTGCCCAGGTGTGCGCCGCATCGGGATACGAAGTTATTTTAAACGATATCAAAGAAGACTTTATCCAGAGGGGCCTTGACAGCATTAAGAAACGCCTTGAACGGCAGGTTGAAAAAGGTCGTCTTGAGGAAGCTGACGTTGCGAAAACTTTAAATCGGCTTAAGCCTTCCGCTGATTTAGCGGCAGCTGGCGATGTTGATCTCGTCATTGAAGCGGCTACCGAAAATATGGAGGTCAAAACCAACCTTTTTGCGCGTTTGGATGAACTCGCGCCAGAGCATGCCATTCTCGCGACAAACACCTCTTCGCTTCCCATCACGGAAATTGCGGCTGAGACCAAACGGCCAGAGCAAGTGATCGGCATGCATTTTATGAACCCGGTTCCTGTTATGAAACTCGTTGAAGTGATTCGCGGCTTGGCCACTTCAGATGAAGTTTACAAATCCGTTGAGGAAACGGCTGAAGCGCTTGGCAAACAGCCCGTAGAAGTCAATGATTACCCGGGATTCGTTTCCAACAGGATCCTGATGCCGATGATCAACGAAGCGATCTACACTGTTTATGAAGGTGTTGCGGAACCTGAAGCGGTCGACAAGGTGATGAAGCTCGGGATGAACCACCCGATGGGGCCGTTGACCCTGGCTGATTTTATCGGACTCGACACTTGCCTGTACATTATGGAAATCCTTCACGAAGGCTTCGGCGACGACAAATACCGTCCTTGCCCGTTGCTTAGGAAGTATGTGAAAGCCGGTTGGTTAGGCAAGAAGGCCGGCAAAGGCTTCTACGATTACGGGGAGTGAGAAAATGGATCTGACTTTTACCGATGAACAGGAAATGATGCGGAAAATGGTGCGTGATTTCGCCGGGAAGGAAATTGCGCCGATCGTCGAGAACATGGATGAAGAAGATGAATACCCGTTGGAAGCTATTCGCAAGATGGGTGAACTTGGTTTGATGGGCATCCCGATTCCCGAAGAGTACGGCGGGGCAGGGATGGATTTCACCTCGTATATTATTGCGATCCATGAACTGTCGAAGGTCAGTGCGTCTTTCGGGGTTATTTTATCAGTCCATACGTCCGTTGGCACGAATCCGATTCTTTATTTCGGGACGGAGGAACAAAAGCAAAAGTATGTGCCTAAGCTGGCGAGTGGTGAATATATCGGCGCGTTCGGGTTGACGGAACCCGGAGCGGGTTCGGATGCCGGGTCACTGACGACACGAGCTGTAAAAAAAGACGACCATTACGTGCTAAATGGTTCAAAGGTGTTCATTACAAACGGTGAAGCGGCTGACGTTTTTATCGTGTTTGCGCGAACCAATCCTGATGAAACGGGTGGCAGTGGGGTGTCGGCCTTTATCGTGGACCGCGACACGGAAGGTTTCTCGATCGGAAAAAAAGAAAAAAAGATGGGGTTAAACGGTTCGGGAACGGTCGAGATCGTGTTTGAAGACGCTGAGGTGCCGGTGGGGAATTTGCTTGGGGCCGAAGGCGAAGGGTTCAAGATTGCGATGGCCAATCTTGATGTTGGCCGGATCGGCATTGCCGCGCAGGCGCTGGGGATCGCCGAAGCGGCGCTTGAGAACGCGACAGCGTATGCGAAGGAGCGCGTGCAGTTCGGGAAGCCGATCGGGAAGCAGCAGGCGGTCGGCTTCAAGCTGGCCGATATGGCGACGGAAGTGGAGGCCGCGAAGCTGATGACGTACCGCGCCGCGAACCTTCGGTTGAGAGGCGTGCCGTGCGGAAGGGAAGCGTCGATGGCGAAGCTGTTCGCTTCCACGGCGGCGCGGAAAGCGGCGATAGAGGCGGTGCAAGTGTACGGCGGGTATGGTTATACGAAGGATTACCCGGCGGAGCGATTGTTCCGCGATGCGAAGGTTACGGAAATCTATGAAGGCACGAGCGAGATTCAGCGCCGTGTGATCAGCAAAAAATTATTGTCTGACTGAGGGGAGAGGCGAAGGAATGGACTTTCAATTGTCTGAAGAACATGAAATGCTGCGGAAGATGGTCCGCGATTTTGCGAAGAACGAGGTGGAACCGACGGCGGCGGAGCGCGATGAGGAAGAACGTTTTGATCGCGATCTTTATACGAAAATGGGTGAACTCGGGTTGGCCGGGATTCCGTGGCCGGAAGAATACGGCGGTATCGGCTCTGATTTTTTAAGTTACGTTATTGCGGTTGAAGAGCTTTCCCGTGTCTGTGCATCGACTGGGGTAACGCTATCGGCACATACTTCGCTGGCGAGCTGGCCGATCTTCAAATTCGGTTCGGAAGACCAGAAGCAGCAATTTCTGCGTCCTCTGGCAACGGGAGAAAAGCTCGGCGCTTATGGGTTGACCGAACCTGGTTCAGGTTCTGATGCAGGCGGAATGAAGACAACTGCTGTGAAAGATGGAGACAGCTATGTGGTGAACGGATCGAAGATCTTTACGACAAATGGCGGCGAGGCTGAAATCTATGTTGTCTTTGCCGTAACAGATCCTGAAGCGAAGCACAAAGGCACAAGCGCTTTTATCGTAGAGAAAGATACACCTGGCTTCACGTTCGGGAAAAAGGAAAAGAAACTCGGGATCCGTTCGTCCCCGACGTTAGAGCTGATTTTCGAAGATTGCCGGATTCCGAAAGAGAATTTGCTTGGCGAAGAAGGCGAAGGCTTCAAGATCGCGATGATGACGCTCGACGGCGGCCGTAACGGCATTGCTGCGCAGGCCGTAGGCATTGCGCAAGGCGCGCTGGATAAGGCGACCGATTATGCGAGGGAACGAGTGCAATTCGGGAAGCCGATCGGGAAACAGCAAGCGATCGGATTTAAATTAGCCGATATGGCGACAAATGTGGAAGCCGCGCGGCTGTTGACTTATCAAGCGGCATGGCGCGAAAGCAAAGGATTGCCGTACGGAAAGGCCTCTGCGATGTCGAAGCTTTTCGCAGGCGATATTGCGATGGAGGTCACGACCGAAGCGGTGCAAGTGTTTGGCGGATACGGTTATACGAAGGATTATCCGGTAGAGCGTTACATGCGCGATGCGAAAATCACCCAGATTTACGAAGGCACCAACGAAATCCAACGCCTCGTCATTTCGAGAATGTTATTGGCGGATTAAAGAGGGGAAATGCCCATGCATTCCTTGGCGGAACAAATCAAACAAAAAAAAGAACGCGGGCTGGCGCGGGCGGTTTCGCTTGTTGAAAATGACGCTCCCGATAAGTTGGAATTGTTGAAGGACATTCATCCCTTGACTGGAAAGGCCCATTACGTTGGCATTACAGGGTCACCGGGAGCGGGCAAAAGTTCACTCGTCAATTGCCTCATTCGTGAACTGCGAAGTCGGGAACTCACCGTCGGGGTTGTGGCTGTCGATCCAACCAGTCCGTTCAGTGGCGGCGCGCTTCTTGGTGACCGCGTACGGATGGCAAACCATTTTACCGATCCGGGTGTGTTTATCCGTAGTATGGGTACACGAGGAAGTCTTGGTGGGCTGGCCCGTGCCACGAAAGAAACGATCCGGTTGATGGACGCTTTCGGGTTTGATGTGATTTTGATTGAAACGGTCGGCGTCGGCCAGTCGGAACTTGACGTCATGAAAACGGCCGATACAACGGCTGTTGTCCTGACGCCGGGTTCCGGGGACGCGGTTCAAGTGTTTAAGGCGGGGATTATGGAGATCGCTGATTTGTTTGTGATTAACAAGGCGGATCTTCACGGTGTTCCGAAGTTAATGCGGGAGCTCCGTGGATTGCTTGATCTCGTGAAGCATAACTCGCCGTGGCGGCCGCCGATTATCCGAACGATATCAAAAGAGAATGAAGGCATTAAGAAGATGTGGGAAGAGATTGAACGCCACAAGCAATTTCTGGCGGAAAGCGGGGAAGGAAACAAACGGCGTAAGGAAAACCGCCGCCAGGAAGTGCTCGAGGTGGTCGAGTATCAATTGATGCAGCACATCTCCGAAAACGAAAAAGTGAAGGAACTTTCACGCGCCGATCATGTTGATCCGTATACGGCTGCGGAACAAATTTTATCGGAATGGTTGCCTTCCAAAAGCACCGTCAAGCGGCACTCAGACGGTTGTTCGAATGAAAGAGGAGCGACGAGGTTCGAACAACAATGAAGGGGGGAGCAAGGTGGCGAAGAAGAATGTACCATCCACGGTCAAGGATGAAAGGTTAATAGAGAAACGCCGAGAACAAATGATTAAGGCGGCTGTCAAGCTGTTCTCCAAAAAGGGGTTTCATCGCACGACCACGCGGGAGATCGCAAAGGAATCAGGATTCAGCATCGGCACGCTGTATGAATATATTCGGTCCAAGGAAGATGTTTTGTACCTTGTCTGTGATTCGATTTACGAGCAGGTAAGCGGACGTTTGCGGGAAGAATTGAACCACGAACATACTGGATTAGATTCCCTTAGACAGGCGATCGTGGGCTTCTTCCGGGTCATGGATGATTTGCAGGATGAGGTATTGGTGATGTACCAGGAGGCGAATGCTCTTTCCAAAGAAGCGTTGCCTTACGTGTTGAAGAAAGAACTTGAAATGACAGCAATGTTCGAGGACATCCTGACACAATGCGTGGAAACGGGAGAACTGAAATTATCGAAAAGCGAGGTCCGGCTGGCGGCTCATAATATTATGGTGGCCGGTCAAATGTGGACTTTCCGAAGATGGACTTTAAGAAAAGAATTACCAATCGAGGCATATGCGGAATTGCAGGCGGCTCAGTTATTGCGGGGCATGACGGGAAATGACTCCGCGGCAGCCTATAGCCGCTCGGCTCACATCTAGAGGAAAGGAGTTTTTCATACAATGGGCAGCGATATTTACAAGCCGAAACATCATGTTCGTTTTGTGACCGCTTCAAGTTTGTTTGACGGCCATGACGTCTCCATCAATATCATGCGGCGGATTTTACAATCGACCGGGGCGGAAGTGGTTCATCTTGGCCATAATCGCTCTGTGGAGGAAGTCGTTCAGGCGGCCATTCAGGAAGATGCCCAGGGCATTGCGATTTCTTCCTACCAAGGCGGACACGTTGAATATTTCAAATATATGTATGATTTGTTAAAAGAAAAAGGTGCATCGAAAATCAAGATTTTCGGTGGCGGCGGCGGTGTCATTGTGCCGAAGGAAATTAAAGAATTACACGATTACGGCATTTCATGGATTTTCTCGCCGGAAGACGGCCGTGAAATGGGCCTTCAGGGCATGATCAACAAAATGGTTGAGATGTGCGATTTTCCAACAGTTACCGACCTTTCTGACGAATGGGAAGGGTTGAAAAGCCGTGACATGAAAGCGGTGGCTCGGATGATCACCTTTGCGGAAAGCCAAATTGAAGCGACCGGCGAGGTGTCCGCGACAGCGGAAAAGACACTGGATGAATTGAAAAAAAGTGCCTCGGCGACGGTTCCGATTCTAGGGATTACCGGAACAGGCGGCGCAGGGAAAAGTTCACTCACCGATGAGCTCGTTCGCCGCTTTCTGAATGAGTTCTCCGATAAGGCGATGGCGATTCTGTCGATTGATCCAACAAAACAGAAGACGGGCGGCGCGTTGCTCGGCGACCGAATCCGGATGAATGCGATTCATTCCCCGCGTGTTTATATGCGCTCTTTGGCGACTCGCGGTTCGAAAACCGAGCTTTCCAATGCGTTGCGTGACGCGATTTCAGTCGTTAAGGCGGCCGGATATGACTTGATCGTGGTTGAGACGAGCGGAATCGGCCAGGGTGACGCGGAAATCGCCGATATTTCCGATATTGCCATGTATGTCATGACGAGTGAATTCGGTGCGCCCTCGCAGCTTGAAAAGATCGATATGATCGATTTTGCCGATCTGATCGTCATCAATAAATTCGAGCGCAAGGGCTCGGAAGACGCTTTGCGAGATGTGAAAAAGCAGTACCAGCGAAGCCACATGCGTTTTAACGAAGATCCCGCTAATATGCCGGTGTATGGCACTATTGCGAGCCAGTTCAACGACCCGGGAACGAATCGATTGTTCAATGTTTTGATGGATACTTTTAATCAGAAGTTTGATCTTGATTGGCGGTCGACACTTGAAGGAAGCAGTGAAGTTGTTAAACAAAATGTGATTATCCCTCCGGAACGGGTACAATACTTGCACGATATCGCACAGACGGTGAGAGATTATCACGATGAGACGGCGGAACAGGCGCAGCTGGCACGCAAAACCTTCCAGCTCGACGGCACTTTACAGGCTTTGAATGAACAAAAGGCGGAAGAAGAGACGATTCAAACCCTTGAAGATGTCAAAAGCGAGTATGAAAACAAACTGCATCCGGAGACGAAACAAATTCTTGATGGCTGGTCGACATTAAAAGAAACTTATTCCGCCGCCGAGTTCGTTACGAAAATCCGGAATAAAGAAATCAGAATGGATTTGAAAACACGCAGCTTGTCGGGTCTTGATATTCCGAAAGTGTCATTGCCGAAATATGAAGACTGGGGCGAAATTGTTAAGTGGGTCAGAAGTGAAAATGTACCCGGCTCATTCCCGTTTACGGCAGGCGTGTTCCCGCTGAAACGAAAAGGCGAGGATCCGAAAAGGCAATTCGCAGGTGAAGGGCCGCCAGAAAGAACCAACAGGCGTTTTCACTACCTTTCGAAGGATGATGACGCCAAACGCTTGAGTACGGCATTCGACTCCGTCACGCTGTACGGCGAAGATCCAGACCATAGGCCAGACATCTACGGGAAGGTCGGCGAAAGCGGCGTCAGCATTTGTACGCTTGAAGACATGAAGAAGCTGTATGACGGCTTTGATTTGTGCGCACCTTCGACCTCTGTATCGATGACAATCAACGGACCGGCGCCGATCATTCTGGCGATGTTCCTGAATACAGCGATTGATCAGCAGCTTGCCAGATTTGAAGAAGAAAACGGTCGGAAGCCGTCGGATGAGGAATCCGGTGACATCCGGGAGAAAACGTTGCAAACCGTACGCGGCACGGTTCAGGCTGATATTCTAAAAGAAGACCAGGGCCAAAACACGTGCATCTTTTCCACGGAATTCGCGCTTCGCATGATGGGCGACATCCAGAAATATTTTATCGACGAAAAGGTTCGAAACTATTACTCGGTATCGATTTCCGGCTATCACATCGCCGAAGCCGGGGCTAACCCGATCACGCAGTTGGCTCTCACACTGTCGAACGGCTTCACTTACGTTGAGTATTATCTGAGCCGCGGCATGGACATCAACGATTTCGCGCCGAATCTGTCCTTCTTTTTCTCGAATGGCCTTGATCCCGAATATACGGTCATCGGCCGGGTGGCTCGCCGCATTTGGTCGGTGGTCATGCGAGAACGCTATGGCGCTAACGAACGCAGCCAGAAACTGAAGTATCATATTCAAACTTCAGGACGCTCGCTCCATGCGCAGGAGATGGATTTCAACGATATTCGGACCTCGTTGCAGGCGCTTCTCGCGATCTATGATAACTGTAATTCGCTTCATACGAACGCTTATGACGAAGCTATTACGACACCGACAGAAGAATCGGTTCGACGCGCCAGCGCCATTCAGTTGATTATCACGAAGGAACTGGGGCTTGCGAAAAATGAGAATCCGCTTCAAGGCTCCTTTATCATTGATGAATTGACGAATCTTGTGGAAGAGGCCGTGCTGACGGAATTTGAACGCATCAACCAACGCGGCGGCGTGCTCGGCGCGATGGAAGTGCAATATCAGCGTGGAAAGATCCAGGAAGAGTCGATGTTCTATGAGATGAAGAAGCATAACGGCGATCTTCCGATCGTAGGGGTGAATACGTTCACTAATCCGAATCCGCCCGAAGAAGAAGAGGAAGTTGAATTGACCCGGGCCACGAAGGAAGAAAAAGAATCGCAGATTCAAAATTTGCGGGCTTTCCAGGATCGAAACGGGAATGAAACCGAGAAGGCTCTGGACCGCCTGAAGAAAACAGCTCTTACTAACGGCAACGTCTTCGCAGAATTGATGGAAACGGTTAAGGTGGCAAGCCTCGGGCAGATCACAAATGCGCTTTATGAAGTCGGCGGGAAATATCGCCGCAATATGTAACTTGCCAAAAGCGGCTGATCATCGTTATATTTTAGGGAGGACGGTTTTCTGTTAACTTCATTCAATGGATGAACCTACTGAATAGAGTTAACGCCTCCGGCGGGTGCCCACAGGTTTTTTGAAAAGAAAAATCCGGGTGCCAATTCGCCAAGGAGAAATTTGATGCCCCTCCCTTATTTTTTTGCAGGAATGGTCTATAATGAATGATGGAAACTGAAACAGAAAGGAAGATGCGGCCGTGGCAACAAAGGCAAAATCCCGGGATGAATTAAAGGAAATGTCGATGTTGGAGTTGGCTTGTGAAATTCTGAAGACCGAGAAGCAACCACTCCCTTTTCAAGAAATCGTGGAACAGATCAAAGATGTGAAACAATTGGATTCCGAGGGATCGGAGGAACACATTGCCCGTTTGTATACGAACGTCAATCTTGACGGGCGCTTTATTTTCATCGGTGAAAATCATTGGGGGTTAAGAGAGTGGTATCCCTTCGACCAGTCGAAAGAGGATATCGAGATTCCAAAGCCGAAACGGAAAAGAAAGAAAAAGAAGCAAGAGCTCTATGATGAAGATGAGGATGAAGGTTACGAAGACGACGCGGAAGATGATTATGAGGATTACGATGAAGAGGACTACGAAGAAGATGATCAGGATGAGGAAGAAGATGAGTCCGACTCCGAAGACAAGGACTGACCGCGCTTGACTTTTATGTCCCGCGTTTGTACAATCAATTTTGGGCTTTACAGTTAAAATGATATTCAGAGCGAAACAAAAGTGGCCCTCCGTGTGGTGGTGTCGCTTTTGTTTTTTTATATTGACCGGAACCCCTTAAACCCTGGTTTTTAACTTTGTAAAAAAAGGTGGCGGAATGTATGGCAACCAAGTATATTTTTGTGACTGGCGGAGTCGTGTCCTCGCTCGGTAAAGGGATTACGGCAGCGTCATTGGGAAGGCTTTTGAAGAATCGCGGATTGAAGGTGACCATTCAGAAGTTCGATCCTTATATTAACGTTGACCCGGGAACAATGAGTCCTTATCAGCACGGGGAAGTATTCGTCACCGAGGATGGCGCGGAAACCGATCTCGACCTCGGTCACTATGAACGATTTATTGACATTAATCTCAATCAATACAGCAATGTCACCACAGGGAAAATCTATTCCACCGTTATTCGCAAGGAACGGCGCGGGGACTACTTAGGCGGGACCGTTCAAGTGATCCCTCATGTCACGAATGAAATTAAAGAACGGGTTTTTCGTGCCGGCAAGGAAACAAGCGCGGATGTGGTTATTACCGAAATCGGAGGAACAGTAGGGGACATTGAAGGTCTTCCCTTCCTTGAAGCCATCCGTCAGATCAAAAGCGACGTTGGTGTGGAGAACGTAATGTACATTCATTGTACGCTTGTGCCGTATTTGAAAGCGGCCGGTGAAATGAAAACAAAGCCGACACAGCATAGTGTGAAAGAACTTCGCAGTATCGGGATCCAGCCCAATGTGATTGTCGCCAGGACGGAAATGCCGATTTCCGAGGATATGAAAAACAAAATTGCTTTGTTCAGCGACATTAATCCGAAAGCGGTCATTGAGGCCAGGGACGCGGAAACTCTTTACGAAGTTCCGCTCGACTTGCAGGAACAACATCTTGATCAACTGGTGTGTGATCATCTGAAACTTGATACTCGCGAAGCGGATATGGACGAGTGGAAAGCCCTCGTTAACAAGGTTATGAATTTGTCCGGCAAAGCGACGATTGCTATTGTCGGGAAATATGTAGCTTTGCAGGATGCTTATATTTCGATTGTGGAGGCGCTGCGCCATGCAGGTTATGTTTTCGATGCGGACGTAGATCTTAAATGGATCGCCTCGGAGGATGTAACAAAGGATAACGTTGATCAGTGGTTAAACGATGTTGACGGAATTCTGGTTCCGTACGGTTTTGGGGATCGAGGTACAGACGGGAAAATTGAGGCGATTCGATATGCCCGGGAGAAAAAGGTGCCTTTTCTAGGGATTTGTCTCGGAATGCAATTAGCATCTGTTGAATTCGCACGCAATGTAATGGGATGGAAGGACGCTCATTCCGCTGAAATCGCCCCTGAAGCGGCTCATCCGGTTATCGATATATTACCTGAGCAGAAAGATATTGAGGACCTTGGCGGTACCTTAAGGCTTGGATTATACCCATGCAAACTTAAGGAAGGGTCGAAGGCATGGGAAGCTTACGAAGAACCTATTATTTATGAACGCCATCGCCACCGTTATGAATTTAACAATCAGTACCGGGAAGCTATGGAAGAAGCCGGATTTGTCTTCTCAGGTACAAGCCCGGATGGGCGTCTGGTCGAAATCATTGAACTTGAGAATCATCCATGGTTTGTCGCCTCACAATTTCATCCTGAATTTGCCTCTCGCCCCACTCGGTCGCAACCGTTATTTCGGGAATTTGTAAGGGCCGCGGTCGGCGTGCACGAAGGCTAAACTTGACAATCGAGGGATTCCCCTCGATTGTTTATGCCTTCGCTGATTTTTCCCAATCCTCCAGGGAATGTGTTGGGTTTTGTTGATTTTTGAAGATTATTGGATCTTTTTTTCGGTTTGATTTGGCCAGGTAGAAGGAAAAGGTTACTAAAGCCGCGAATTATTATAGGGGAGCCGGAATCTCAGGAAATCAGAATATGCGATTCATAAAAAAATCAAAATACAGACAGGAATGATGTCGAGTGTTTAGGAGCGGTGGACAATTGGAAAGGAGGGGCGTTTCCTATGAGTGCGCAAACTGGGGAAACGAGTAAGATCCTGATTGTCGATGATCAATACGGAATACGGATTCTGCTGACAGAAATTCTACAAACGGAAGGGTACGAAACGTGCGAGGCAGCAAATGGCATGCAGACATTGTCGATGCTCGAGAAGGAAAATCCCGGTCTGGTGTTGTTGGATATGAAGATCCCGGGCATGGACGGGTTGGAAATCTTGAAAAGGATCAAAAAACAAAATACCGGTGCGAAGGTTATGATTATGACCGCATACGGGGAATTGGACATGATTAAAGAAGCAATGGATCACGGTGCAATCACACATTTTTCCAAACCATTCGATATTGACGAGTTGCTTGGTTCCATTAAGAATGAACTGCCCTTGTCTTAACCCCTCTTTGGGTAATGGCTGTCCAGCCTTGCCGTATTCATTTTCAAGTTGTATTTTATTCAAAATGTGGTAACGCGGGCAATTGCCCGAAAGCTTGAGTGTTATGGAAGATTAGGATAGAATAGATTGCGACAGTAAATCCTGCTTATAAGATGTAATGAATTGAATACATAGATAAAAAAAGGATGGAAGATGGAGGGAAAGCAAATGCCTTTGGTGTCAATGAAGGAAATGCTCGAAAAGGCAAAAACAGAGGGTTACGCCGTTGGGCAATTTAATCTTAACAACCTCGAATTCACGCAAGCCATTTTACAGGCGGCGCAAGCTGAACAGTCTCCGGTTATTTGTGGTGTGTCTGAGGGAGCCGGTCGTTACATGGGAGGCTTTGGGACTGTTGTCTCAGTGGTCGAGTCCTTAATGGAGGAATACGGCATCACCGTACCGGTGGCCATTCATCTTGACCATGGCTCGAACTTTGAAGTATGTATGCGTGCCATCAAGGCGGGATTCACTTCCGTTATGATTGACGGTTCGTCATTACCTCTTGAGGAAAACATAGCCTTAACCAAGAAGGTTGTAGACGCAGCCCATGCGGTTGGCGTTTCCGTTGAAGCCGAACTTGGCCGTGTAGGCGGTCAGGAAGACGATGTTATTGCTCCTGAAGAGGTGTATGCCATCCCTTCTGAGTGTGAAAAGTTAGTGGCGGAAACACATGTTGATTGCTTCGCGCCTGCTCTGGGGTCTGTTCACGGTCCTTACAAGGGAGAGCCAAACCTTGGATTCAAGGAAATGGAAGAGGTTATGAGCTTGACGAATGTACCTCTTGTTTTGCATGGCGGAACAGGCATTCCAGTGAAAGACATCCAGCGTGCTATCTCGCTGGGAAGTGCGAAGATTAATGTAAATACGGAAAACCAAATTGCCTCAGCGAAACGGGTTCGCGAGGTGTTGGCTGAAAAGCCGGACCTTTACGACCCGCGTAAATATCTTGGGCCGGCTCGTGAGGCTATCGAAGAAACGGTAGTCGGTAAGATGCGGGAATTTGGTTCTTCACATAAGGCTTAGTAAAATTGCGAATGTCGAAACTCTATTATTGTGACGAAAGGTGATAACATGAAGTTTTTCATTGATACCGCAAATCTGGAACAAATTCGAGAGGCCAATGATCTTGGTATACTGGCCGGTGTGACAACGAACCCGAGCCTTGTTTCCAAAGAAGGGGCAGACTTTCATCAGCGGTTGCGAGAGATCACAAGTATAGTATCAGGGTCCGTAAGTGCGGAAGTTGTTTCGGAAAAGGCAGAAGACATGATTGAGGAAGGGAAACAACTTGCGGCGATTGCTCCGAATATTACTGTAAAGGTGCCGATGACGCTTGAAGGGTTGAAGGCTGTAAAGGCATTTAAAGACCTTGAGATCGAAACGAATGTAACGCTTGTTTTTTCTGCTAATCAGGCTTTGTTGGCGGCACGTGCCGGAGCCACTTATGTTTCACCTTTCTTGGGGAGACTTGATGACATTGGCCAAGATGGATTGGCTCTTATTACGCAAATAGCAGAAATCTTCGACGTTCATGGCATTGAAACGCAAATCATTGCCGCTTCGATTCGCCATCCCATTCACGTCACTGAGGCCGCGGCACGCGGTGCGCATATTGCCACTATCCCATACAAAGTCATCAGCCAACTTGTCAGTCATCCATTAACAGACCAAGGAATTGAGAAATTCCTAGCGGATTGGGAGAAACATCAGGGAAAATAGGGAACCCTCCCCCGGTTGGCCAGCTACTTACGCCTTGCCTGCTTGCATGAAGGGTTCGAGTTTGTTCATAATGTAGGTAAGGTAACCAAGCGCGACAAGGAAGGGAGTCCGATTCATCATGGATAAGTTACTGATCGAAGGCGGGTACCCGCTCAAAGGGACCGTTCAGATCAGCGGTGCGAAAAACAGTGCAGTAGCCTTAATACCGGCAGCCATTCTGGCTTCTTCGCCGGTGACCATTGATTATTTACCGGACATTTCTGATGTTCGTATATTGTCAAAGCTGCTTGAGGAAATCGGCGGAAAAGTTGATTTTGAAGATCATACATTAAGGGTCCAGCCGGAAAACATGATTTCCATGCCGTTGCCAAATGGCAGGGTTAAAAAGCTTCGTGCCTCCTATTATCTGATGGGCGCTATGCTCGGCCGTTTCAAAAAGGCTGTAATCGGCTTGCCTGGCGGCTGTAATATTGGCCCGCGTCCCATCGACCAGCACATTAAAGGATTTGAGGCGCTCGGCGCAGAGGTGACAAATGAACAGGGAGCTATTTATCTCCGTGCAGATGAACTTAGAGGTGCACGGATATACCTTGATGTTGTCAGTGTCGGCGCCACTATAAACATTATGCTGGCTGCGGTAAAGGCAAAGGGAAGAACCATTATTGAAAATGCGGCTAAAGAGCCGGAGATTATTGATGTGGCCACACTGCTTTCCAGTATGGGCGCACGAATTAAGGGTGCTGGAACGGATGTGATCCGGATTGATGGTGTCGAGGAACTTCATGGATGCCGCCATACCATTATTCCAGATCGTATTGAGGCGGGAACTTATATGATTGTTGCCGCGGCAATGGGGAAAGAAGTCCTGATCGATAATGTTATTTCCCAGCATGTTGAACCTTTGACGGCAAAGCTACGTGAAATGGGCGTTAATATAGAGTTTGGCGATGATCAACTTTTCATTAGTGACACAGAACATTTGAAACATGTTGATATAAAGACTCTTGTTCATCCGGGATTTCCGACGGATTTGCAACAACCTATAACATCTTTGCTGACACGGGCACATGGAACAAGCCTTGTAACGGATACGATCTATAGTTCTCGTTTCAAGCATATAGATGAACTCAGGCGCATGGGAGCCGACTTAAAGGTTGAAGGCCATTCAGCGATCATTAATGGGCCGTTGGAACTTCAAGGGGCAAAGGTGAAGGCCACTGATTTACGCGCAGGGGCCGCTCTTGTAGTAGCGGGATTAATGGCAGAAGGAGTCACGGAAATCTCTGGTTTGGAATATATCGACAGAGGATACAGCGACCTTGTTGAAAAGTTAAACGGACTTGGCGCGAAAATTTGGCGTGAAGGATCCGGATCAGGTCAAGAGGAGCAGTTGGGAACGACATAAAAAACGAATGGGTTTCTAAAGGGGTAAAACCATTCGTTTTGGTGTAAAGCAATGAAAACGATAACAAATGTTGGTGATCCGATAAACCGGTACGGCAAAAGAGATGAAAAATCGGAAATGAAGGGGAATGAGCATGGAACGAAGTTTATCGATGGAACTTGTCAGAGTGACGGAAGCCGCGGCTTTGTCCTCGGCCAGATGGATGGGCCTCGGTCAAAAAGAGTCCGCTGACGATGCAGCGACGACCGCAATGCGTGATGTGTTCGATACGATTCCGATGAAAGGTACTGTTGTAATTGGTGAAGGGGAGCGGGACGAAGCCCCGATGTTGTACATTGGCGAGAAACTCGGAACCGGTTATGGTCCCCGTGTCGATGTTGCTGTGGACCCCCTTGAAGGAACAAATATTGTGGCCGACGGAACCTGGAATGCGCTTGCGGTAATCGCTGTTGCCGATCATGGGAATTTGTTGCATGCCCCTGATATGTACATGGAGAAAATTGCCGTTGGACCGGAATCGGTTGGCAAAATCGATATCGATGCCTCAATTGCGGACAACCTGAAGGCGGTTGCCACCGCCAAGAGTAAAGATATTGAAGATCTGGTTGTTTCTGTATTGAATCGCCCCCGTCACGAAAAGATTATTAATGAAATTCGTGAAGCTGGCGCTCGAATTAAGTTGATCCCGGACGGGGATGTGGCGGCGGCCATCAATACCGCTTTTGAAAACACGGGTGTTGACCTTTTGATCGGAACAGGAGGGGCTCCTGAAGGTGTATTGGCCGCAGTTGCCTTGAAATGTCTCGGTGGAGAAATCCAGGGTAAGCTGGCTCCGAGAAATGAACAGGAAATGGAACGTGCCCGTAAGATGGGAGTCGAAGATATCACCCAGGTTCTCAGAATGGAGGATCTAGTCAAAGGGGATGACGCCATATTCGCCGCCAGCGGTGTGACTGATGGGGAATTATTGCAGGGTGTAAGGTTTAACGGCTCAAACGGGACCACGCAGTCCCTGGTTATGAGGGCACGGTCGGGTACGGTTCGTTTCATTAACGGGAAACACAGTTTGAAGAAGAAACCGGATCTTGTCATTAAACCTTAATAGTAAATGCGGGGAAATTGAATACTTTTTGTGCAAATGGGAAAACTATAAATTATCAATGTTTTTTTAATACCTCAAGTTTCTTTCCCAAGTCCAGTTCTATCCCTTAGAAGTTCCTATTTCCTTTTTTTTGTTTCGATTAAATCATAAAGTGTGGTGTCATTATAATGACAGTCAGTCTATTAGCACTGGAAAATATGAAACTCCGGGACCTGTATGAAAAAGCCCGCGAGTACAAAGTGTCTTATTATAGCAAACTTACAAAGCGCGAGTTGATTTTCGCGATATTGAAAGCCCAGGCCGAACAGGATGGTTATTCCTTTATGGAGGGGATTCTGGAGATTATCCAGACAGAAGGATTTGGTTTCCTGAGGCCAATAAACTATTCGCCAAGTTCGGAAGACATCTATATTTCCGCTTCGCAAATCCGTCGTTTTGATTTGAGGAACGGAGATAAGGTTTCCGGTAAAGTGCGTCCCCCTAAAGAAAATGAGCGCTATTACGGCTTGTTACATGTTGAAGCGGTTAACGGGGAAGACCCGGAAACGTCGAAGGAAAGGGTACACTTTCCAGCTTTAACGCCTCTTTATCCGGAAAAGAAGATGGCGATGGAAAGGGAAGGAAAGCATCTTTCCACAAGAATCATTGATTTGGTTTCCCCTGTTGGATTCGGACAGCGCGGTTTGATAGTCTCCCCGCCGAAAGCTGGAAAAACAGTACTTCTTAAAGATATTGCCAACAGCATTACGACTAATCATCCCGACACGGAATTGATTGTGTTACTCGTAGACGAACGTCCGGAGGAAGTAACGGATATTGAAAGGTCGGTTGATGGGGATGTAGTCAGTTCCACGTTCGACGAGGTGCCTGAGAATCATATTAAGGTGTCAGAGCTTGTCCTGGAACGGGCGAGACGCCTTGTTGAACATAAGAAAGACGTTGTCATCTTGATGGACAGTATTACTCGTTTGGCAAGAGCCTATAACCTTGTCGTTCCGCCAAGTGGCCGTACGCTGTCCGGAGGAATTGATCCGGCCTCTTTTCACAAACCGAAACGGTTCTTCGGTGCCGCTCGTAATATTGAAGAGGGCGGAAGCCTTACCATTCTGGCTACAGCGTTGGTGGATACGGGCTCCCGTATGGATGATGTCATTTATGAGGAATTCAAAGGCACAGGGAACATGGAGCTTCATCTTGACCGCGGGCTCGCGGAACGGAGGATTTTCCCTGCTATTGATATACGCCGTTCAGGAACAAGGAAAGAGGAAATGCTCATTAGCAAAGAGCATCTTGATACCTTATGGGCCATCCGGAAAACAATGGATGACTCTCCTGAGTTCGTTTCTCATTTCTTGAAGAGGTTACGTAAGACCAAATCGAATCATGAGTTCTTCGAGATGTTTAATAAGGAGAAGAGTGGAAGAGCTAGGGGAAATCGTTCCCAGATCGGATAGTCTTTTCTTGTGAAGCCTTTTTCGCTTGTGGGGGAAAGGGTTTCATTTTACTATAGGCAGGAATTTGCGGGGACTCCATAATGATCGGTATATCCTTTATGTCGAAAAGGGATGTATTTCCTCGGTCGTACACTTGAAAACAATCGATTCCCCTGTTATAATCGTTTCTGTATGCAAAAGAACTCTGGTTTGAAATACAATCAGGGCAAAGGAGATGAAAGTCATGAAACAAGGAATCCATCCGGAATATCATAAAGCTACAGTGAAATGTGCCTGCGGCAATGAATTTGAAACCGGTTCGGTGAAAGAAAATCTACGCGTAGAAATTTGTTCAGAATGTCACCCGTTTTATACCGGGAAGCAGCGTTTTGCTGATGCTGGCGGACGTGTGGATCGCTTTAAGAAGAAATACAATCTTAAATAGTTGTTTGCTGAAAGCGGGTAAGGGTGCGCCCTTGCCTGCTTTTTCGTAAGAATGGGCCGGAGTTTCCGGCTTTTGTACATAATGATGAGGGGGAACAGGGCCAATGCATGTTATGAAACAGAGTGGTTGGCTGGAGGTCGTTTGCGGCAGTATGTTTTCCGGGAAGTCAGAAGAATTGATCCGCAGCGTTCGACGGGCGCAGTATGGGAAACTGAAGACGGAGGTTTTCAAACCGGTGATTGATAATCGGTACAGCGAGGCTGAAGTTGTATCCCATAATGGCATTTCCGTTCTTGCGAACCCGGTGCGAACTGCGAAAGATATAAGGGAAATGGTTGCTCCGGAAGTGGATGTCGTGGCTATCGATGAGGTTCAGTTCTTTGATGAAGGTATTCTATCTGTCGTTCAGACTTTGGCTGATGATGGCATTCGCGTCATTGCGGCCGGGTTGGATCAGGATTTTCGAGGTGAACCTTTTGGACAGGTCCCCGAGTTGATGACTTTGGCGGAAACCGTTACAAAGCTTCAAGCCATTTGTGTGGCTTGTGGTTCGCCGGCAAGCCGAACACAGCGGCTGATAAACGGAGAGCCCGCTTTCTTCAATGAACCGACCATTATGGTAGGTGCGGCGGAATCTTATGAAGCCCGTTGCCGGCATTGCCATGAAGTTCCAGGAAAACCCGAGGAATTGAAAAATGAGGCTGTTGGTGAAACCTTGCCTTAAGTTTTTGCCCGATCATAAGGTCGGGTTTTTTAAATTTGGGCTCCCACGCCTTTGCCATCCTTGTGCCTTTTCGTCTATACTGTAAGTGAGGTGAACGACTGTGATTGAACGTTTGGATGCAATTGAAGAACGCTATCAGAAACTGAATGAGTTATTGACCGATCCGGAAGTCATCAATAATCCCAGTAAATTGCGGGAGTATTCGAAGGAACAGTCGGATTTGGAAGAAACCGTGCGCAAGTATGGGGAATATAAAGAGGTTACCGAGCAATTGGAAGACGCCAGAACCATGCTTGAAGAGAAGCTTGATTCCGAAATGGAAGAGATGGTGAAAGCGGAAATCTCGGAATTGGATGAGAAGCAGGAAGAATTGAGCGAGGAACTGAAGGTCTTGCTCATCCCGAAAGATCCCAATGATGATAAAAACGTAATCGTAGAGGTTCGCGGTGCCGCAGGCGGAGACGAAGCTGCATTGTTTGCGGCGGATTTATATAAAATGTACAGCCGCTATGCAGAGGCACAGGGTTGGAAAACGGAAGTGATCGACGCCAGCTATACAGAGCTGGGAGGCTATAAGGAAATTGTTTTCATGGTCAATGGGAAGGGTGCTTATTCCCGATTGAAATATGAAAATGGCGCGCATCGGGTACAGCGTGTGCCGACAACGGAGTCAGGTGGCCGTATTCATACATCGACGTCAACTGTCGCAGTGTTACCTGAGGCAGAAGAAGTTGAAGTGGATATCCATGAGAAAGATATTCGAGTCGATACATTCGCTTCGAGCGGCCCCGGCGGGCAAAGTGTTAATACGACAATGTCAGCGGTGCGGCTTACTCACGAACCGACAGGAATTGTCGTTTCCTGCCAGGACGAGAAGTCGCAGATTAAGAATAAGGATAAGGCAATGAAGGTCTTGAGAGCCCGCATTTATGACAAGTACCAAAAAGAAGCCGAAGCTGAGTATGCGCAAAACCGAAAGTCGGCAGTAGGGACGGGGGACCGTTCGGAGCGGATTCGTACCTATAATTTCCCGCAAAGCCGCGTGACTGATCACCGTATTGGATTAACCGTTCATAAGCTTGATCAAATTCTTGAAGGAAATATAGATGAGGTCATTGATGCGCTGATTATGGAAACCCAGGCAAAACAAATGGAGCAGACAAACGATGCAAGTGCATGAGGCCCTTAAGCGGGCTTCTTCTTTTTTGAAGGAGCGGGGGCGCGAGCCGCGGGCAGCAGAGATTCTTCTTCGTCATCATCTTGCTGTGTCCAGAACCAAACTTTTTCAAATCATGCGGGATGATCTTCCTGATGAAACCGATGCAAGCTTTATGGAAGACGTCGAAGCTCATGCGAAGGGAGCTCCGGTTCAGCACTTAACAGGAATAGAAGAGTTCTACGGACGTACTTTCAAGGTAAACGAGAATGTGTTAATTCCGCGTCCTGAAACAGAGGAACTGGTAGCTGCGGTTTTGAAGAAAGCTGCAAACCACTTTCCGGGTGAGGAGGATCTTCGTGTTGTTGATGTCGGAACGGGAAGCGGGGCGATAGCCGTTACATTAGCTTTGGAGAATCCTCGATTGTCTGTCAGCGCCATTGATATTTCTGATGCTGCCCTTTCCACAGCTGAAGAAAATGCAGATCTTCTGGGAGCTCACGTCACCTTTTATCAGGGTGATCTGTTGGGTCCATTTATTGAATCCGGTCTAAAAGCTGATGTTATTGTGGCAAATCCACCGTATATTTCGGAAGCGGATATCGATCTTCTTGATCCACTTGTGAAAGATAAAGAACCTTATGTGGCCCTTAGCGGTGGCATCGATGGCTATGTGATCTACAAGCGTTTGGTTGCTCAGATTCCCAACGTCCTTCATGGTAAGGGGCTTATTGCTTTCGAGGTGGGAGTTGGTCAAAGCCGGAAGGTGGCTTCTTTGTTGAGAGCTAAGTTGCCGGATAGAGCAGAGATCTCGATAAATCATGATATAAACGGAAAGGATCGAATGGTGATCGCGGTTCTTTAGGGTTATTTTATTGAATGAGCCAGTTTCCGATGTTGAGTAATCATTTCGATGTCGACATTTGCCGAACGATTCGCCGTTTGTTTTTTTCATTCCCTGTCCAGAATGAATGGATGAAAGGGCGGGGATATGATGAAACGGAAAGCTATTATTCTAGCAATTATTGTTTTGATTGTTTTCATCGTGAACATGAAGTTTCAAACGGCAACGACCCATGCTTCCATTAACAATGTGAAAATTCCGGATGAAGCGATTCGATTGCGGATTCTGGCAAACAGCAACTCTCAGGCAGACCAGACCCTGAAACGACAAGTCCGCGATGCGGTAAATGCTCAAATTGCAAGCTGGGTGGACGACCTTCATTCAATCGACCAGGCGAGACAAGAAATTAGCTCTCATTTGCCAGAAATTAAACAAACTGTAGCGGAAACTATGAAAAGCCATCATGCTGATCAGTCTTTCAAGGTGGAATTCGGGAATGTCCAATTCCCGACGAAAATTTACGGTAATTATGTTTATCCGGCCGGCACTTATGAAGCCCTGTTGATCACTTTGGGTGAGGGGCTTGGCGCCAATTGGTGGTGCGTTCTTTTTCCGCCGTTGTGCTTCCTGGACTTTGAAAACGGCGACGCGGTTAAGACAAGTGGCACTGCAACAAGTCAAGCTGTAGATGAAGGTTCGGAGAAACAAGACGGGATCCAGGTGAAATTCTTCTTTGTGGAGTGGTTCAGCTCGTTTTTTGATACGGTCATCGACTTTTTCACCGGGCTGTTTGCTTAACTTATCATATCCTCCGCTTTCTATCATAAATTGATAGAAACGAAGACTTATATTCAGGGGGAGATTGGATGAGTTCTGTCATTCGGCAAGCCGAAGAAAAAGATATTGAGCGGATCAGGGCCTTTACCACATCGGCAGGTGTGTCTACAGAAGGCGTTCGCGGCGATCTTGATTGTTTCTACATCATGGAAAATGATTTTGGCGGGTTGATGGCAGTAGTCGCCATAGAACAGTTGTGGAAAAATGACGGTTTATTAAGATCGTTGGTACTCGATCCGAAAAAGTGTGAGATGGCCGACGTTGTTCGTTTCTTCACCGTTGTGATGTCAGAAGCCGATAAACAAGGACTTGACGCCTTACAATTGATTACACCTTCTCCGGAAATTTTCGAGTCGCTTGAATTTAAGAAGGTTCCGGAGAGCGAAATCCCGGAGGGGTTAAGGGGAACCGTAAATGAAAAAGCTGAAGGTGTGTTAATGCGTCGGGAATTCTAAGGTTTTCCACACCATTATCCACATTGTTCATGGGTATATCCACATGCTGAGGAAAACTTTAAGAAAAAATGACGGATTCGTCCAAAGAAGGCGGGGAAAAAACGTGGAAAATAGAAACACGATCCGTTGGATTGTGGATAATGATGTGCATAAGTTGCAGCTGGAAGAAGCGGCTCAATGTCTTAGACGAAATGAAGTTGTCGCTTTTCCCACCGAGACGGTATACGGGCTTGGCGGAAATGCTCTTTCCGATGAAGCTGTCGGGAAGATATTTGCCGCAAAAGGCCGGCCCGCCGACAATCCGCTGATTGTCCACATTGCCGATACCGGTCAAATGGATTCCCTTGTTCGTTCAGTCCCGGAAAAGGCACGGAAATTGATAGATCGGTTTTGGCCGGGCCCGTTAACAATCATATTGCCGAGTGGACAAGCTGTAGCAAACAATGTAACGGCCGGGTTATCCACAGTTGCGATTCGGTTTCCCGATCACCCTGTGGCCAGGGCGTTAATTGAGCAAACCGGTTTGCCTATTGCGGCGCCGAGCGCTAACCGCTCTGGAATGCCAAGTCCCACGTCCGCCGCGCACGTCGAACAAGATTTGGCCGGACGGATTGCCGGAATTGTGGACGGTGGAGAAACCGGGATTGGCGTGGAGTCTACCGTTGTGGATTGCAGTGGTGATGAGGTCGCGATATTACGACCCGGAGGTGTGACAAGAGCCGAAATTGAGGCGGTTGTGGGCCCGGTTATTGTGGAAAAGCATGAAGACGATACCGCAAATGCGCCAAAATCGCCGGGGATGAAATACCGGCATTATTCACCGGACGCTGAGCTCAGGCTTGTGGATGGGTCCCAGGCTTTTGTTCAGTCACTTGTGGATAAAGAACGTGAAAAAGGAACACGAGTAGGTGTATTGACCACGGATGAACACCGAATGACTTATCTTGCGGATTCCGTTATTTCCTGTGGCAGTCAATCTGACTTATATACAGTCGCTCATGGTTTATACGGAGCGCTGCGCGCCTTTGACGCCCAGAACATCCAGGTTATCTACGGTGAGGTTTTTCCGGAGACCGGTGTAGGAGAAGCCATAATGAATCGCCTCAGGAAGTCTGCAGGTGGTTATATCCAATACGAATGAGATTAGCGTTGCCCGCCTTTTTTGAGGCGGGTTTTTTGTTTTTGTAACCCGAGATATTGCCCATGTCTTTTGATCAGGAATGCTTTAAGAACCGCTGTAAATAGAACCGCCGCCAGTGCTGCCAGTATTTCCATTGCCTTCATCTCCCTCGTTCAAGCATTTATGCCGGTCAGTCTGATTTTCGAACCAGTTCTATTTTATTTTATGTGTACAAGAACGAGGTCATGTCCATTCTAAAAAATTCCGGACGTGCATAGGGTGAAGTAAATGATTGTATCCGCACTGAAAATCGGTTTGATGGATAGGAAGTCACTCGGCGCAGTGCGACAATGATGAAGGGGGACAAGGCATGCACCCGGCAGCACTTTTCGAAGAACTATTCACCCTATTTGTTATGGCTTTCGCTCTCGGAATGGATGCATTTTCGGTCGGGCTCGGGATGGGAATGTTGGATTTGCGGTTAAAGCGTATCTTGAAAATCGGTTTTGTTATCGGTTTGTTTCATATGGTGATGCCGCTCTTCGGGATGTTGATCGGCGACTATTTGTCAGATTATTTCGGGGCGATGGCGGCATTGCTAGGCGGCATTTTGCTGCTCTTATTAGGTGCACAAATGATTTATTCTTC
>DASTWO010000062.1:0-3371 GCA_035776675.1 Caryophanales bacterium | reverse complement strand
AGCAGCCACAGGTCTGGAACCGTCTCGCCCACCGGTGTCGCTTTTACCCCCATCTCATGCGGGTCTTCCCCATGCAAGTATCCGTTGAGCTCCTCCACCTGTCCGGGATAATCGCGAATATCCCGCATTCCCGAATCCTGAAGCGCCCGCGTCACATTCGGCTTGCCCCCGGGTGCACGCCCGACACCAAGGTCAATCCTCCCCGGATACAAGGACTCCAACACCCGGAAATTTTCCGCAACTTTATAAGCACTGTAATGAGGCAGCATCACACCGCCGGAACCCAGACGAATCCGCGAACTATGAGCCGCAAGGCTTGAAATCAACACTTCGGGCGACGTGCCCGCAAGATGATTCATATTATGATGTTCTGACACCCAGTAGCGATAATAGCCCAACTTTTCGGTTTCCTGCACAAGTTGGATGCTTTCTTTCATCGCGTCGTAAGGCGTCTTCCCTTTGTCAATCGGAGAAAGGTCAAGCACACTGAATTTCATGGCATTCTCTTCTTTCCTTTGTAAAATATAATTTTATCGTACCACCGTATGAGTTTTGGCTTCCAGTAAGGTGCTTATGTACATCGCCTATAAAAGCCATTACACTTAAGAAAGAGACTGATCAAAACGGAGGAATAAAAAATGAGTAAAAACACACCACGGATCCTGTTCATCGGAGCCGGACGCATGGCTGAGGCTATTTTCGCAGGACTGATCCATAATGATGAATCGCAGAAAAAGAACATCATCATCTCGAACCGATCCAACGAGAAAAAATTGGAGGAATTAGAGAGGCGATACGGAGTTGAACCCACCACAAAATGGCAGTTTGCGGTTTCTGAAGCGGACGTGATTTTACTGGCGATGCCGCCGGAAGCCCATCCTGAGGTGCTGGCAGAATTGAGTCCGTTGGTCAACGGGCAATTTGTAGTGACTGTCGCGGCGGGAATCGGACCGACACAACTGGAAGAATCCCTGCCTGCCGGTACACCGACAGCCTGGGTCATGCCAAATACAGCAGCCGACATTGGGGAGTCGATTTCTTTATATACCTATGGAAAGGCTGTTGAAGATCAACATCGGCAAATGTTGATCACCATTCTCGCAGCGATCGGGGAATCTCAGGAGTGCACAGAAGAACAAATTCACGAACTGACGGCCATTACCGGCAGCTCCCCTGCCTTCATTTATTTTGTCGCGGAAAACCTGGAAGAAGCCGCGATGAACTACGGTCTGGACCGCCAGCAAGCGAAAAAACTCGTGACACAAATGATTTACGGGGCGGGCGCTATGTTGAAAAATGGCGGGGAAGCGGCGGAGCTTCGCCAACAAGTCACGTCCCCCGGAGGCGCCACGGCTGCCGGACTCGAGGTACTAACCGAACAAAGGTTACCCGAAATTTTAAAGGAAGCTGTTTTTGCTGTGAACGCCAGGGCCGCGGAACAGGCAAAATCGTAACATTCTTTAACCTGAGTGCGCAAAAGGGGCGGGAAGCGTAATTCAACGAAAAACGTGTGTGATTCAGCGAAAAAGTGGATAGATTCAGCCAAAATCACGAGAATTCAGCCATTCTGATGTTATGTCAACCAGCGGGGCGCAACCTGCACTCCGGATTTATGCACGAAAGTCAAACATCGAAACGTGCAATCCAATATAACGGAGAGAATTCCCGTTTACTAAAAAACTATCGTCTTATTCCCATGAACGATCACTCGGTCATCCACATGGAGGGAAACAGCCCGCGCAAGGACATCTCGCTCAATCGTCCGGCCGATCCGCTTCAATTCCTCAACATTGTCCCTGTGGCTGACCTCTTTCACACCTTGTTCGATAATCGGGCCTTCGTCCAGATTATCGGTAACATAATGCGAAGTGGCTCCGATAATTTTCACGCCGCGTTCATACGCTCTTTCATATGGCCTTGCTCCGACAAAAGCCGGTAAAAATGAATGATGAATATTGATGACATTATCAGGGTAATTCGCGACGAATTCGGGAGATAAAATTTGCATGTAACGGGCCAAAACTACAAAATCAACATTGTATTCACGCAAAAGATCCAGTTGTTTTTTCTCCGCTTCCGGCTTATTGTCCTTGCTCACGGGAATATGATGAAACGGAATTTGCAATGCCTCCGCTGTTTCACGCAGATCCGGATGATTGCTGATGACGAGCGGAATTTCCGCTGCGATGTCGCCTGCTTGCCAGCGCCAAAGCAACTCCAACAAACAATGATCGAATTTCGAAACGAAAATCGCCATCCGCTTCGCCCTGCTCACCATTGAAAACCGCCATTCCATTTGAAACTGCTTCGCAATTTCGGGGAATGCCTTCTGTAAATGAGTTTTCCGCCCTGCCTCAGGATAATCAAATTCAATCCTCATAAAAAAAGTGCCCCCGGAAGGGTCGGTTGAATATTGATCTGATTGTACGATATTGGCGCCATGATCATATAAAAATCGGGAAACCTCAGCCACGATTCCAGGCTGATCAGGACACGAAATTAACAAGCGTTCACGATTCTCTCTATTTGGCAGGTGCATGATTACTCTCCTAACGTTCGGAATTTTCCTGTCATTATATCACAAAAACGAAAAAAGGTTGCCGCCGCGAAAAATCCTGCAGCAACAACCCTCAATAACAGCTTTTTTATTGATCTTCTACGACAAGATCCAACTTCCCGGTCCCCGGATCGATAATCAGCCCGTGTACCTTGGTTCCTTCCGGAAGCAATGGATGCTGCTTGATCATGTTCACGCTGTTCTTTACGTTGTCCGGAACGGATTCGAATCCTGAGAGCCATTTTTCCAAATCCACACCACCGTCAGACAGGGCGCTCATCATATCCTCGCTGATTCCGCTTTCCTTCATCTTCTCCAAGGTCGAAGCACCCTTGAGGCCCGCCATACCGCAATCGTGATGGCCAACCACTACGACTTCTTCCGCCCCAAGCTGCCACAAACCGACCAAAATGCCCTGGATGGCACTGTCAAACGGGTTGATCACCATCGCACCGGCATTTTTCAAGACCTTCGCATCACCGTTTTTCAGACCCATCGCTTTCGGAAGCAACTCCGTCAAACGGGTGTCCATGCAGGTCAAAACAACAATTTTTTTCTCCGGGAATTTACTCGTTTCATAGACTTCATACTCTTTTTCCGCTACAAACCTCTGATTATGATCGAGAATTTCAGATACAGTTGACATACTTTTTCCTCCCTATCCACTTTTCCTTCTATTTTATAGGCAAGGTTTGGATTGTCAATACGTCAACACATTTTACCAGGACAACAAGAGATTTTTTATCCATTTTTCTTTTCTATCAAACCCCAGGCATTTCCAAATGGGTCTCGAGTCTGGCATATTTTCACACCA
>DASTWO010000061.1:0-16405 GCA_035776675.1 Caryophanales bacterium | reverse complement strand
CTTACTTTGGGGAGCTTCTTCAAGACGGTATAGACCTTTACCTGTATCAAAAAGGCTTCATGCATCAGAAAATTATGATCGTCGACGGTGAACTTGCCTCCATTGGGACCGCTAATGTCGACTTACGAAGTTTAAATCTGAATTTTGAAGTTAACGTGTTCTTATTCCAATCAAGAAGTGTTGAGGATCTCGCAGACAATTATAAAGAAGACATCGCGGATAGTTTAAAGATCGATAAAGAATCCTACGAAAGAAGAAGCTTGAGAACGAGAGCAAAAGAATCGTTTGCCAGGCTATTTTCGCCGGTCTTATAAGCAGATGAACCTTCTGTTATGTTTACCCGCCTTTCAGATGTGGAAAATATTGAAGAGAAATAAAATGATGCAATTACAGACAATGATAAACTGAGGAGGTACAGAAGGTGGCGAATCAGAAAGAGTCGAATCCGATTATTAAAGAAACAAGAACACAGGACGGAGACTATGAATTACAAATCAACCTTGAAAAACACCGGATTGTCATTCACAACCGCTATGAATGGATCCATATCCTGAACGACGGCCTGCAAGCCATATGGTTTTTGATCGGTAGTGTGTTTTTCTTTTATTCCTCCTTGCAGGAGGCGGCCATCTGGCTATTTGTTATTGGCAGTGCCCAAATGGCGATAAGGCCGATTATTCGAATCGCCCACAAAGTTCACAGAAAAGAAATTGAAACGAAAATCAAGAATATCAACCCTTGACCCAATCCCCTGAAAGGACCTCTTCAGGGGATTTCTTAATCAAAGGGAGGAGGAACCTCAGCAAAAAACCGCAGGCGGTTTCTGCCTACGGCTTCGATCAATGATTCTATTAACTTGTTTGTTGCATATCCAGTTTTTCAGGATTATAGACTTCTTCAAGGCTATAGGTGCGTCCTTTGTCATCCTTATACATGACATGTTTCCGTTCAAACTGCGTTGGGGATTCGATACCGGCTGCCGCCGCTACCCGAAACAATCCTTCGCGCAAGGTTACCAGAAAGTTGGTGGCTCTGTATTTCTTTTCTTCGATCACAAGAGCTTTCTGCAAGTGATTATCCGTCGTCGCTACCCCGGCCGGACATTCATTCGTATGACACCGTTGCGCCATGATACAGCCGACCGAAATCATGAAGCCGCGGGCAATGTTCACAAGATCGGCTCCCATTCCCAACATCACGGCAACCTTATCGGCCGTAATCAATTTTCCTGAAGCAATGACCTTCACACGATCCCGCACACCGTGGCGTTTCAAGGTATCGTCGACGATCATCACAGCTGATTTGACCGGAAGCCCGACGCTGTCGGCCAAATCCTGATAGGATGCACCGGTTCCGCCTTCGGATCCATCAACCGTAATGAAATCCGGTCCTTTCCCCGATTCTTTCATATAAGACGCCAATTCTTCCACTGAGTCGTTGCCGCCGACCACAATTTTGATACCGACAGGCATTTCTGTATGCTCACGAATCTTCTCAATGAAATCAAACATCGAAGGCACATCATTGAATTCATTGAAACGGTTCGGGCTATTGATGGTTTTGTATGGCTCAACGTTTCGGATCTCGGCGATTTCTTCTGTGACCTTTTTCGCATCCACATGGCCGCCGCGTGTCTTGGCTCCCTGTGCGAGCTTCAGCTCAAATGCCTTAACCTGCGGGGTTTCCGCCTTCTTCTTCAACAACTCCCAGCTGAATTCTCCGTCTTTCGTGCGGACGCCAAACAGGCCGGCTCCAATTTGGGCAATGATGTCCGTATCTCCTTTTAGATGGTAATCGGACAACCCGCCTTCTCCTGTATTCATCCAAGCGCCGCCAGCCATTCCGATTCCTTTCGAGAGAGCCGTTATCGCATGGTCGCCAAGTGATCCATAGCTCATCGCCGACATGCCGACAAGACTCTTAACCTTAAATGGATGCTTGCAATCTTTGCCAATAACCACTGCATGTTCATCTGTCAGTAACCACGGTTTAATCTTGTCTTCTTTCATATGTTCTTTCCTATTAAACAAGTTATCTTCCTCAATCTCATAGATGTGGGTATCTACAAGATTATCATTGTCGACTTGCATTTCTTCCCGTTGTTTCGGGAACATCGTATTTTTGACGAAATAACCCGCTTGTTCAAAGTCTCGCTTTGAACCATACCCGATCATATTCTTAGAGTATTTCGCAGGCAATACTATGTGTTGGTAATCCGTACGGGAAAAGGGCTTCCCCGTATTGTCGTGGTCAAACAGATACTGACGCAATTCCGGCCCCATCTTCTCCGTAATATATCGCAACTTCCCAAGGATCGGGAAATTACGAAGGATGGCATGTTGTTCTTGCCCCTTATCAACGGTCCGAAGATAAACTAAGAGCACGAGGGGAGTCACAATCACAATAAATAAAATCACTAAACCAATAAATATTAATACTTCAAGCCATTCCATCCCGTTTCCTCCTCATTCTTTTTCACTTTAACGATATTATGTTCAGGTCAAGCAGGCAAAATCCCGAAGGATTTTGCCTTAACAGTCAATATTGCTTAACCGCTCGGTCAACTTCATGTTCTCACTGTAATCGACTGGGCAATCAATCAAGACAGGCTTCTTTAATTTTAACGCTTGTTCGAGTGTAGGCACAAGGTCTTCCGTTTTCTCAACACGCAACCCCTCTGCACCGTATGCTTTTGCCAACGCTACGAAATCAGGATCTCCGTAGCTGATGTTAGAGGGCCTTCCGTATTCGTTCCTTTGCTTCCACTCGATCAGGCCATAGGCATCGTCGCGCCATAACAGGATGACAATCGGCAATTCAAGCCGTACCGCTGTCTCCAGTTCCATTCCTGTCATTTGATAGGCTCCGTCACCGACTACAGCCACAACATTCTTATCCGGATCAACCATTTTCGCCGCGATGGCCCCGGGCAACGCATAACCCATTGAAGCCAAGCCATTGGAAATCAGGCAAGTGTTTGGCTCATCGGCATGATACATACGTCCCATCCAAATTTTATGGGCGCCTACATCAGTCAGAACAATATCTTCTTTGCTCAGAACAGATTGCAAGTCGGAAATAATTCGCTGAGGTTTAACCGGGAAACTGTTGTCCTGTTCATATTCTCTGGAATCGGCAACCATATTCTCCCGCAAATCTTGATAATAACCGTCGATTTCTTCCCTTGGTTGCACCGCATCCGTAATTTTGCTGACGTTTTCCGAAAGATCTCCGATCACATTCAAACGTACCGGATAATGCGTATCCGTTTCTGCTTCAATCGTATCAATATGAAGAATGGGCGTATCGCTCTGGTTCCATTTCGCAGGTGGATATTCAGCCATATCGAAACCAACGGTAATGATCAGGTCAGCGTAATCAAAACCACAATTAATCCAATCTTTGCCCGGAACGCCGGCAGTCATCATGCAAAGCGGATTCTTCCAGGGCATAGCCCCTTTGCCCATAAAGGTTTCGGTGACGGGCGTCTGGATTTTCTCGGCAAAAGCCTGAATTTCTTTATCTGCGTAATCGCGTGTAATGCCATTCCCGCATAGAATTAATGGCTTCTTCGACTGGTTTATGATATCGGCCGCTTCCGCGATGGTTTCATCTTTCGCCTCTACCATATGAGGTTTCTCATAACGTGTATCCATCGGGGAAACATCAACATCCATGCCGGCAATATCTTCGGGCAATTCGATATGAGTAGCACCGGGCTTTTCATCCTTTGCGGTACTGAATGCTTTCCGTATCACCTCAGGTGTGATCTCACGAGCCCGAATCGAGGCATTCCATTTCGTTACCGGCTTGTAAAGCTCAACGAGATTGTAGGTCTGGTGAGATTCCTTATGCTGTCTGTCCATCCCGGCCTGCGCTGTGATGGCCACTAGCGGAGAACGGTCCATATTGGCATCAGCGACACCCGTTAGCATGTTGGTGGCACCCGGTCCCAGCGTCGACAAACAAACCCCTGGCTTTCCGGTCAAACGGCCCATTAATCCGGCCATGAATGCCGCACCTGTTTCATGACGTGTCACAATAAATTCAATATCAGAATCGAGAACAGCATCCATGAAAGCGAGGTTTTCCTCTCCAGGCACCCCGAAGATGTATTTAACCCCCTCTTCTTCCAAACATTTAATAAATAACTCGGCTACCGTCATATACCGTGACTCCTTTCATCTGTAAAAAAACACTCCTCTATTATATTTTTCCTTCTTTGCCGGGAATTAAACTTGATTGTTTCCATTAAAAAAAGGCGAGCCTCAAAACTCGCCTTCCACAATTAACGACGTCTGTTTTCAAAATACCAATTCACCGCGTTAATTTCCCCGCCGATAATCAAGATCGCTCCGGTCAAGTAGAACCAGACCATCAATACGATGACCCCGTATATACTTCCGTAGGTTGCATCATAATTCCCGAAATTGCTTACGTAATAAGAGAATCCTAAGGAAATGACCTGCCAACCCACGGCCGCTGTTACAGCACCGGTCACTACATCCTTGAAACGGAGCCTTTTGTTCGGCGCCAAGAAATATAAACACGAAATGACCAATACAATAATGATAAAGCTTGCCAACCAACGCAATACGGAAAACGCCGTTTTCAGCCCTGGATCAATGCTGAGATGAGAAAAAATAAAACGCCCAATCACCTCACCAAAAACCGGAAGTAACAAGGTGATAATAATGACGGCAATCATACCGAATGTCAGCAAAATCGAAAGGCCTCTTGCAACGTAAAAGGGACGGCTTTCTTCCACATTATAGGCACGATTCAATGCTCTGATCATTGCGTTTATAGCGTTTGAAGCCGTCCAGATCGTCGCAAGAATGCCGATTGAAAGCAAACCGCCGCGTTGCTGATCTAGTCCGGTTAAACTTCCCTTGACGGTATCAAGAGCGTCCCGGGGAACAAATCGTTTCAAAAGATCCAATACGTCTCCCGATGAAATGCCTACATAATGCATCATGGCCAACGCAAAGATCAAGAACGGAAAGATCGACAATAAGAAATAATACGCCAGTTGCGCCGACAAATCGAAAACCCCATCATCCATGATCCGTTTGAAAAATTCTTTCAGATACCGTTTAACTGAAACGGATTGTTGTGCCATCAAACCAACCCCGTTTTTTCATGTTGTACTGGTTACACGGGCTGATCTCATAGCCGAGCCCGTGAATTATTCGTTCATCCTGCGATGCCTGCTCTCTTCCCTCACTTCTCCGGCGGAATCCTTTATCTTCGTACCGAATTCCTTTAATTCTCCGCGCGTTTCTTTCACTGATTCATAAGCCTTTTTCGAATTAGCCTTTACCTCATTAAAGGTAGTCATGACATCTTGGGCTTCCGCATTTATATCCTTTACCATCGTCCGGATATTTTCCGAAGTCGCTTTAAATTGATCCCTGACTTTTGCCGGATCCTCCCTTACCGTTCTCGCGAAATCTCGAGTTTGGGACGCGGCTTTCCCTGCTGTATGCCTGACACTTTCCCTTGTCGGCTTGTGAAAAAGCGAAACGATGCCGCCAATGAAGGCTCCGAGCATCATACTTTTGCAAAACATGCCTTTTTGATTATTCATTTTTTCATACCTCCTGGCATAGTATCCTTCACTATATTTCCCTTTCCTGCCCAGAATAAAACCAGAAGGCGGAGGTTCGTTTTTATGCTTATTCACCGCCCGTCCTCCTTAGAACCTGAGACAGAATGCAAACTTCAGCTCCCGTACTTTCGAAGAACACGGTCGACCGACCCGCCATAGGCCTCGCCGAACTCATTCAAATGAACAAGTAAATAATACAATTGATACAACGGACGCCTTTCTTCATATTCGGGGGGAATTGGCAAAATTTCTCGGTACGCTTCGTAAAAAAGGTTTGAATAACCGCCGAAAAGCTCGGTAAAAGCCAATTCAAACTCATAATGGCCGTAAAAAACGGCCGGATCGATTAAATACGGTTTGCCCCCGTTTCCGACAATCCAATTGCCGCCCCATAAATCGCCATGTAAAGGGGACGGCATTACATTTCGAGGCACCCAGCGACCCAGCCTCTCCAAAATTCTCTCCATCCCTGTTCGTCGCTTCGAATTCATCCGTCCCTTTTCCTCAGCTAATTGAGCCTGTACAGCCAAGCGATTGTCCCGCAAGAAGGCTACCCAATTCTTTTGCCAACCATTTCTCTGGTCAAAAGTTCCAATATAATTATCGTAGTCAAGGCCGAACGCCTCTCCATAGGCACAATGCATACGGGCTACATCTCGTCCAAGCGTTTCCTCCGTTCTCTCATTCGGCTGTCCTTCAATCCACTCAAGGACAAGCACAGCAACTCCTTCTTTCTCGCCGCAGAAATACACTTCGGGAACGGCCACCGTTTCGGTAGAGCGCAGTAATTCCAGTCCTCTCGCTTCCCATTCAAAAAAATCAGCCGCCGTCTCCGAATTCAATTTCACAAAATATCGCTGCTCCCCGGTCGTAACCTTGAACGCTTCGTTAATCTCACCGCCCGAAACACTACGGACACTCTTAACTTCTGAAGAATCACGGAGTTCTTTTATAGCCTCTTCTATTACTCGTCTCACAAACCTTCACGCTCACGAACAAATGCGAGCAATCGCCTGCAACCTTCCTCAATCAACTCATATGCCTCATCGAAGTCCCCTGTGAAAAACGGATCCGGCACATCATCCATTTCATGGTCAGGTACGAAGTCAAGCAACCGTGCCGTATAAACATCCGAATCGCGACCCGCCAACTTATGTATATTCCCAAGATTCTCCGCGTCCATCGCAATCACGTACTCAAACTCTTCGACATCGGCTTGTGACAACTGCCTGCCTTCCATACCTTCTGTTCCAATCCCTTTCTCCCCGAGTTTCAAGCGCGTTCCCTCATGGGGCTGCTCACCAACATGCCAGCCTCCGGTACCTGCGGAATCGACCTCGATTTTCCCTTCTAACCCTGCTTCTTTCACCTGTTCACGAAACAACGCCTCCGCCATCGGCGAACGGCAAATATTCCCAAGACAGACAAACAATACACGAACCACACAAATCTCTCCCTTCTAAATATTAAACCTGCGCCAGGTGCGGTGTTCTGCCTACATTATAAACGTTTTCCGGAAAGGGTGAAAATCCGCTATAATGATAAGAAACCATGCAAAGCGGTGAAGCCTCATGTTACAAGACACTGGCGAACGAATTATTCCGGATAGAATGAAACCTACAAACGGTATGTTGCTGGAACATATAGCGCGCTATTATTTTGCCGCTCCTTACGTGAAAGGAAGGGTATTGGATATATCTTGCGGTGTCGGTTATGGAACACAGATGATCGCGAAAATGTGTAAAAAAGACATGGAAACCGCTGTTGGCGTTGACATCGACGGTAACGCGCTAGACTATGCTCGTGGACGCTACCATCATCCATTGATCGAATGGGTTCAAGCAGATGCCCTTGATCCTGAGCTCCCGAAAAGGCTCGGCACCTTCGATACAATCCTCAGCTTTGAAACCATTGAGCATCTGGCGGATGACCACCTTTTCATTACCCATCTTCAATCGATGCTTAAACCGGATGGACTCCTCATTCTGTCCACACCATTTGGTCGAGGACGCGGAGAACCGACCAATGAACCTTTCCATGTCCATCAGTTAACACCGGTGGAATTCAAAGCGCTTTTCGGATCCTTTTCCTCTGTGGAATTCTATAACCAGCGCGGCGTAACATTCGAACCTCCAAGGAGCGGTGTCCACTATGCCTTCGGTGTGGCCGTCGCAAAAAACGAACAGAAGATATTCGATGAATTGTAACCAAATCCACGCCTTCCCTTCGGAAAAGAATGGTACGCTTTCAGTATAAGGATAGGGAGGGAATCGCATGGAAACCACCTGGGATGGCATGCCTATCAGTAAAGAAAAGCCCCACGGAACAGCCATTGTCGTTTACCGAAAAACTGAAAATGAGCCTTGCTTTCTGATTTTACACCGCTCTCACGTAGATGGAGAAGACTACGAAGGCGATTGGGCTTGGGGCCCCCCCGCCGGTGCCCGGCTTCCCGGAGAGCCTGTGGAAACCTGCATGAAACGGGAATTACTCGAGGAAACCGGCCTTAAGCTTAAAGCCAAGTTGACCGAAATCGGGGATGAAAGCTGGTATGTTTATTACGCGGAAGCGCCCAAAGACGCCAAGATCACGCTTTCCGAAGAACACGACAAACTTGAGTGGCTTCCTGCCCATGAAGCCGCTTCCCGCTGTCTCCCGTCTTTCATAGGAGAACAAATCCGGAGAACCCTAAATCTTATAAAATAGAGTGATTTTCATTCGTTAATCCGGGTTAATCGGGATCAAATTGCAGTAAACTTGGCAGAATCTGATGAATGACAAAGGTCAGAACCCTGATTTCCTTTCCTGGATCACGATTATTTTGGTAAATTGCACCGAAATCAAAAAATATGCACGAAAAAATCAATTTATGCACGAAAGTTTCAAGATATGCACGAAAATCCGAATTTATGCACGAAAAAGCAGAGCCGCCCGGAAGGGGCGGCTTCGGCAATCTCTATTGGTTTTTCAAATTGTTTTCCACAACTTTGTCATATGGATATTTGCCAAGAATTTCAACAGCCTTCTCTGCGAGCGTTGTATCGACTGCCTTACTAAAGTCGATATCTCCTTTAATTGCTCCTTGCTTTTTGTAGAACATGTATTGATCTTTAATATTGTCGACGAACATTTTGCCATTCGGATCAAGTCCGGTGATACCGGCCTTTTTCCAAACAGCAGGATCCTCCAAAGCAGTATGCTCGGTCATGATGTTGATGATCTCGTCAAGATTCTCCCCTTTAAGGAAAGCATCATTGTAGTCCCGAACACCTTTCAAATAAGCAACCATGAAACGCAGAGCGACTTCTTTCCTCTCATTGACGAATTTCGGTGAGCCGAGCACCATCGCGATCTGAGCCTTCGGGGCATAATCCGTGGTGTCTCCGAATCGAACAGAAATGCCTTTCGCAGTTCCTTTTGAAATCAAGGGCTCGATCTCCAATGCCGCATCAATGGCTCCACTGCTCAACGAAGCCAACATGTTCCCAAAACTCGGCATGAGTACAAATTCAACATCTTCCCGTGTTAAACCGGCATGATTGATCATTTGTTGGAAAATGTAATCATCTACGGCATTTTTCGTAGAAACGGCTATCTTCTTACCTTTAAAGTCCTTGTAAGAGCTGAATTCATCCTGGAGTTCCTTGCGAATGACGAATGAGAAATACGACTGTCCCGGAATGTTGTGGCCTTTGTCAGCGATCATTTTTACGTTAATTCCCTGGGCTATGGAATTGAAAAACGAAGCGCTTGAAATCCCTCCGGCCACATCGATTTCTCCTGCAGCTAATGCCGGCAACATCGCGTCACTATTTGCAAATTTGGCGAATTTCACCTGAATATTGTAGTCTTCGAAATACCCTTTCTCCTGGGCGATATAGAAACCGGCACCGGATGCTGACCCATCTTCAGCGATAACAACAGTAGCCGTTTCTTCCAACGGTTCCAGTTTTCCGTCTTCCTTGTTTGAGTTGCCGTTTCCACTGTTTCCGCCTTCAGCATCAGTTGAACCTTGCTCCGACTGAGGAGAAGAGGAGCCCTGGCTGCAACCGGAAATCGCCAAAACCAGCAGCGGGATCACCATTAACACCGACAAAACCTTTCTTTTCAAGGCATTGGCCTCCTTTTGATAATCGACTTTTGAACCTTTATCTTCATTCCCGCGGATTGTTCATTGATTCCACGGACTTCCACATTTTCAATCGCATCATCCCGCTTTATTTGACAGAACTTCGGGCTCCCTGGACTTCAGCCTGCAAGTGATCCCAAATCTCTACAAACTGATCAGCGACATCCTGGTTGGAACGAACCTGTTCGATGCTTCGCGGCCGATCCATTTTTACATTTTTCTCAGCAACGATTTGCCCCGGTTGCGAACTCATTAACACGATTCGGTCGCTTAACAATAGAGCCTCGTCAATACTGTGCGTAATGAAAATCACCGTTTTTTTCGTCTCTTGCCATATATTCAGAAGCTCTTCCTGAAGAATAAATTTGTTTTGCTCATCCAGCGCCCCGAAAGGTTCATCCATCAGTAGTACCTCCGGATCATTCGCGAAAGCGCGCGCTATGCTCACCCGTTGTTTCATCCCGCCGGATAACTCCTTCGGATAGAGTTTCGCAAACTTCCTAAGGCCAACCTTTTCCAAATAATAATTCGTTTGTTCTTTGATATAGGACTTTGGCAAATGTCTCATTTTCAAGCCGAACGACACGTTATCCTCAACCGATAACCAAGGAATGACCCCATTCTCCTGAAAAATCATCGATTGCAAAGGTTTCTGCTTATCCCCCCGGCGAATAATGAATTCCCCTGTACTGGACGTTTCCAACCCTGCCAGAATACGTAACAGTGTTGTTTTCCCGCAGCCACTCGGCCCAATCAGGCAAACAAACTCACCCTCTTTCACATGAAGAGAGATATCCTCCAGGGCGACGACATTTCCGCTTTTCTTCGAAAACACCTTCGTCAAATGATTGATGGAAATTTTGTGATCCAATGAAACCTACCTCCACGGAGTCAATTTAACCTTCAGTCCGCGAACCAAAAGTGAGAAGAAATAGCCAAAGAAAGAGATGAGCACAAGCCCGACGTACATTTGCGGCAGTAAGAACGCTTTGTATTTCGTCCAGATCAAATAGCCGATACCGGAATGTGCGCCCATCATTTCCGCGGCGACGATCGTCAACAACGCGATCGCCTGGCCCATTTGAATGCCTTCCAACATCACAGGCGTTGAACCCGGGAGGGCAATTTTGAAGAAGAAGTCTTTCGAGTTCGCTCCATAATTCTTGGCGACATCCACATGAATTTGGTCAATATTGACAACGCCGGCCATTGTATTAATCGCGACAGGGAAGAACACGCTGCCTGCGATTGTAACGATCTTCGCCCATTCTCCAATTCCGAAGATGAAAATAATAACCGGGAGCAAGGCCAACGTCGGAATCGGCATCAACGCCATAATTAATGGGGATACAAAGAATCGAACCGGCAAATACATGCCCATGAGTAACCCGACGATAATGCCGGCAACCGAACCGAGCAGGAATCCGCCGAAAACCCTGAGAAGACTGATTCCAATATTCGAAAGCAATTCCCCGTTTCCAAGCATCTCGAAGAACGTTTGAATGATCACGGTCGGCGGAGGGAACAATCTCGGATCAATAGCAGCCGTTCGAGACAGCACCTCCCACAACGCCAAAAGAAATAATGGAGAAGCAATCGTCAACAAGTGCCGAGCTTTCTTTTTCCGTTCCTGCCTTCTCCACTCGTTCCGTTCCACTTCGACAGGATTTGTTTTTAAATTATACTGTGTGTTCGCCTTCAACATCTTTCTCACCTCTAGTCAATGCATCGTATGCACAAACGCCCAGATGGGTGATGCGCTTCGGGAAATTTTCTGGGCTCGACCCTGACCTTCAATCAAAATCCACCTTCATATAAAGTCCCCTTACTGTTTTTAATTTCCGCTTATAAAGCGCAAAAAAGCCGATTGATCCCACCACTCGTAGGAAAAATCGACTTTTAACACTCTCTTTAGGGATGTTTAACTATTTCTCATTTTGACTTACGATCATTTTACTCGCAACTTTTTCGTCACTTGCGATGTTATTCCAGTCACCTATTACCCAAATTTCCACCTTTTGATCGGCCTTTAATTTTGAGAATTCATTAACGGCTCCCTTGATCTTCGTTTGATTATCGACAAAAACCTCATAAACCGGGTACGATGCTTCAGGATCAACATCATCTGTTCCAACTATAATGCTGGATTCTTTCACCTCATGAATGATACCTTGAAAATCTGCTCCATTTCCGCACCCCGCCATGGACATCAAGAACATAAAAGTTAAGACAAGGGTAAATGCTTTTTTCACAGCTGTCACCTCTCAGCCTTCATAAAACATGGAATTTTATATCTAACCATTATTATGAGCCAAGTTCACCAAAATTCAACTGATTTAATGCATTAACAACCCCATTTAATCCTACTTTCATAACCTTTTGTTGCATGTAATCTACTATATGATTAACGGTTAGCCTCACATTCTTTAACTCACTAATGAATTCTTGTTATCGCCTTTAATCAACCTTACCATTGAATGTTGTAACCTCTTTTCCCTCCGTTGCATAACATCTTTGACAGTCGTACAGCTTCCTGAAACAGCGGGAAAATGTATAGTATCTTGGTTTCATTAAGCACGCGAAGATACCTGGAGATTTGATCACTCCACAAAAAACCTTCAAATTTCTTCAAGGTTTCCTTAATAAAAAAAGACCGCTACAAAAACGTAGCAGCCTTTTTCCATTTCCTTTATTTGATGGTGCAAGGTATGGGGGCGAAGCAACGTTCTATTGTGCCCCAGTTTGACTTAACCAGTTATTGTGCCTTGCCTGCGTCGGCTGGATTCTATTCATGACGGTAGAAATCAGCATTAGAAGGGGTCAGCGATTCACGCCCAAGGATTAAGTCCGCTGCCTTCTCCGCCAACATCAACACCGGTGCATGGATATTTCCGTTCGTGATGTAAGGCATGGCAGACGCGTCAACCACTCGTACATTGTCCAGCCCATGGACTTTCATCGTTTGCGGATCTACAACAGACATAGGATCTGAATCGGGCCCCATCTTTGCCGTGCCACATGGGTGGAGTGCGGTTTCGGCATCATTCGCCACCCATTCCAAAATCTCCTCATCTGTACGCACCGAAGGACCAGGCGAAATTTCCCCTGTATTGTAGGGTTTCAGCGCCTGCTGAGAAATGATTTCCCGTGTAATGCGCACCGCTTCAATCCACTCACGCCGATCTTGTTCCGTAGAAAGATAATTATAAACCATGCTAGGGTGCTCTTCGGGATTACTTGATCGGATCTTCAATTTCCCTCGGGAGTCGGAGTACATAGGCCCAACGTGTACTTGGAATCCGTGAGCAGTATCAGCTTTCTGTCCATCATAGCGCACTGCTAGCGGGAGAAAATGATACATCAAATTAGGGTAGGTGCAGTTTTCATTCGAACGGATAAAACCTCCGCCTTCGAAATGACTACTCGCTGCCGGACCAGTACGTCCAAATAGCCACTGCAAACCGATCCAAGGCATCCTTGCTTTATTTAAACTAGGCTGTTCTGAAACCGGCAGCGGACAAGAGTGCTGGATATAGACTTCGAGATGATCCTGAAGGTTCTCACCTACACCCGGAAGATCAATAACCGGATTGATTCCAAGATTGCGCAAATGTTCGGCATCGCCCACACCTGACAATTGCAGGAGCTGTGGTGTGTTGATTGCACCTCCAGCGAGAATAACTTCACCTGCGGTAACATGATGAGTCTTTCCGTTACGTCGATATGTCACACCGTTAGCTTTAGTTCCATCGAAGTCGATATTTGTAACGAAAGCACGTGTCTGTACAGTGAGATTCTCACGCCGCATAGACGGACGCAAATACGCACGTGAAGCGGACATCCGTCTGCCTTTGTATATATGTCTATCGAATGGACCGAAGCCTTCCTGCTGGAAACTGTTCACATCAGGAGTTCGCGGGTATCCAGCTTCCACAGCCGCATCAAAAAAGGCTTGAAACAAAGGATTAGTTGCTGGCCCACGCGTTAATTTGATAGGACCATCGTGCCCACGTAGATCATCCGAAGGCGAGTCTAAAGCATTTTCCATTCGTTTAAAATATGGGAGACAATGCGCAAAATCCCAGGATTCCATACCCGGATCGGCCCCCCAACGTTCGTAGTCCATAGGGTTGCCGCGTTGATAGATCATGCCATTGATTGAACTCGAACCACCAAGAACCTTTCCCCGGGCATGCGCGATACGCCGTCCATTCATATAAGGTTCAGGATCAGATTCGTACATCCAGTCATAGAACCGGTTTCCTGAGGGAAACATCAAAGCTGCCGGCATTTGGATAAACAGGTCCCATGGATAATCACTACGCCCCGCCTCCAGAACAAGGACACTACGCGTTCCATCTGCGCTTAGACGGTCACCGAGTACAGAACCCGCACTACCGCCGCCAACAACTACATAATCATATGTTTGGTTCACCTTCGGCACCTCCTTGAAAATTATAAAAAGTAATCAGAGCAATATGAACCCTATTCATTCAAAAAACCCCTTCAGTTATTGAAACCAATCGGTAGGTTGTCATTTTGATAAAAGATTTACTTAAACCAATTCAGAGGCTCAGGCTTGAGATTCCGATAAATGTGTTTCGTTTCCGTGTACTCTTCCAATCCCGGTTTGCCTAGCTCGCGTCCAATACCAGATTGCTTATATCCGCCCCATGGAGCCTGAGCGAAATATGGATGGAAGTCGTTGATCCAAACGGTCCCCTGGCGCAATGCGGATGCCATTCGCTCCGCTTTGTCGCCGTCCGTCGTCCATACAGCACCCGCAAGGCCGTAAATCGTGCCGTTTGCAAGTTCAACAGCTTCTTCTTCAGTCTTGAGGCGTTCCACAGTCAAGACCGGTCCGAAAACTTCCTCCTGCACAATACGCATATCCGCTGTGCAATCCGTAAACAAGGTCGGTAGATAAAAGAATCCCTTTTGCAGTTCCGGATCATCCGGACGATCTCCGCCAATCACGAGATTGGCGCCTTCTTCTTTGCCCATCTCCACATACTTCTCGACCTTTTCCCGATGTTCTGCGGAAATAAGCGGACCAGATTGTGTATCTTCATCGAAACCGTTGCCGAGCTTGATTCGTTTAATGCGCTCCACGAGCGCCTCGACAAAACGGTCATGCATCGAATCCTCAACAAGCAGCCGAGCCCCTGCGGAGCACACCTGTCCCGCATGGAAATAAACTGCGTTTAATGCCTGATCGACAGCTGTTTCAAAGTCAGCATCGGCAAAGACAATGTTCGGATTCTTCCCACCGAGCTCCAACGCGATTTTCTTCACATTCCCGCTCGCCGCGCGCATGATTTCCTTTCCGGTCACAATGCCGCCCGTAAAGGAAATCAAGTCGACATCGTCGCTTTCCGCAAGCTCATTTCCTACGGTCGCTCCTGCTCCGAGCACAAGATTGACCACACCTTTCGGAAATCCCGCTTCTTCCGCCAGTTCCGTAACCTTCACTGTCGTCAGCGGAGTGATTTCGCTCGGCTTCACCACAATCGTGTTTCCGGCCGCCAATGCCGGGGCAATTTTCCATGCCGCCTGCAGCAGCGGGTAATTCCACGGAGTAATCTGCCCGCAAACCCCGACCGGTTCACGCACAATTTTGCTTTGGCTGTCGGGAATCGGCGAGGCAATAACCTCTCCGCCATCCTTGTCTGCGAGTCCGGCAAAATAGCGGAACACACCGGCGATATCTTCCATATCGGCCCGGCTTTCCGTCAGCGTTTTTCCGGTGTCGTACGTCTCCAGCTCAGCCAGCTCTTCAAGGTCGCGTTCAATCAATTCAGCGACGCGCATCACCTTATTCCCTCGTTCACTCGCCGGCGTATGCGCCCATTCGCCATGGTCAAACGCCTCGCGAGCCGCGGCAATCGCCTTCTTCGCGTCTTCCTCATTTCCTTCCGCGGCTGTCGCCACGACTTCCTGATTGAACGGATTGATGATTTCCCTGGAGTCCCCGGAAACAGCCTCAACCCATTCTCCATTGATGAACATTTTCTTCATTCGCTTTCCCCTCCCTATTTTTCTATATTCTATCGTTAATTTTGTTAAATATTTTTTTAACGTCTTGAATAATATTAATTTAACACACTCATTTTGGGTTGTAAACCCTCAGGTTCTTAAGATTTCTTCAAGCCGATTGAACCTTCCCTCGCCAACAATTACAATAAAGTGGGGCAGGTGAATGGGATGTTTAACCGGTTGGGTGATTTTACATATAGATTTCGGAAAACCATCATCATATTCTGGGTTATCGTTGCTTTCGGGCTCGGCTTTTTCGCGATGAAATTGCCCGATATATTAAGCGGCAGCGGCTTTGAGACCAACGGTGAGTTCCAGAAAGTCGAAACAATCATGCAGGAAGATTTCGGGAAACCGAAGTCCACGATGATTCTGTTATTTCAATCGAAAGACCTTTCAACGGACGATCCGGCCTTCAAATCCTTCGTCAGTAACACACTGTATCGGTTGCGAAAAGTGGATCACCTTGTTGACATTCAATCTCCGTATGAAGAGACAGATATGACAAAGAAACATATCGCTTACTCAGCCCTCTCGTTCGACGCAGGCTTTGATGGGCTGCAATCTTCAATCAAACAAATCCGAAACGAGCTAAGAAACACTGATCACATTACCGTCGGACTGACGGG
>DASTWO010000060.1:0-6430 GCA_035776675.1 Caryophanales bacterium | reverse complement strand
CAGCCTGAATGTAGGAAATTTCTTTTAACTTCAGGGCACCTTCCAAGCAAACGTAGTAATCTACGGCGCGGCCGATAAAGAAGCAGTTTCGGGTTACCGAAAGATAGTCACGGGCCACTTCTTCCATGTTCTCTTTCTGATCGACAAGTGACTCCATTGCATTAGCGACAATCCCCAGCTCCTGGATGGGATCGAAATCGAATTCCATGCCTTCCGCCCGTGCGGTATCAACCGCAAGAATCGCCAACACAGCGATTTGAGCCGTGTAAGCCTTCGTAGATGCTACGGCAATTTCCGGTCCGGCATGAAGTAATAAAGTATGATCCGTTTCACGTGACAACGTGGATCCGGCTACATTTGTAAGAGTCAACGTTTTATAGCCGCGATTCTTCACCTGGACAAGAACGGAACGACTGTCTGCAGTCTCTCCGCTTTGTGAAATAAAAACAAAGAGCGGGTTCTTCGACAATAACGGCATGTTATAAGAAAATTCACTTGCGATATGAACCTCAACCGGGATTCCTGCAGCTTTCTCAAGCAATTGCTTACCGACTAATCCGGCATGATAACTCGTTCCGCAAGCGATGATGTAGATCCGATCTGTATCTCTCATTGCACCGCGAACATCATCAGCCAATTTCAAATCGCCGTTTTCATTCTGGTATTCACCGATGATCCTGCGAATGACAGCAGGCTGTTCATCAATTTCCTTCAACATGTAATGCGGATATGTGCCTTTTTCGATATCACTTGCATCCAATTCGGCAATAAAAGGCTCGCGTTCCACCCGCTCACCGTCAAGCTTTTCAATCTCAACAGAATCCCGTGTCACATGAACCGTTTCCTTATCCATCAATTCGACAAAACGATCCGTGATTTCCAGAACAGCCATAGCATCACTTGCCACGACGTTCTCTCCGTCGCCAAGTCCGACAAGCAAAGGGCTTTTGTTCTTTGCGACATAGATCGAATCGTCATCTTCACGGTCCAACAACGCCAAAGCATAAGAACCTTCCAGAAGCGACAAGGTTTTGCGGAAAGATTCATCGACGGTCAAACCATCGCGTACAAATTGTTCAATGAGTTGAACAATCACTTCCGTATCTGTTTCGCTAACCCATTCCGTATCAGCCAAATGCTCTCGCTTCAATGATTCGTAGTTCTCGATAACGCCGTTGTGCACAAGGGTAAACCGTTTCGACGAACTTTGATGAGGATGGGCATTTTCCCGGCTTGGGGCACCATGTGTCGCCCATCTCGTATGGCCGATTCCCGCTGTAGCGTCAATATCCTCACTCACGGCTTCCCGCAACGAAGCGATACGGCCTTTTTCCTTAAACACCTGGGTCCCACTGTCGTCAACAACAGCAATTCCGGCCGAATCATAACCTCTATATTCTAATTTCTGCAACCCGTTCAACAAGATTTCTTTCGCATCTTTCTGTCCAATATAACCGACAATTCCACACATATGAATTCCTCCCTGCACGGGGCAAGGAAGCCCTGGGGCATCCCGCCCCGCTTGTTTTGTCTGCATCAATACCCTTGCTTTTGGCCGGAAAGTCGCCTTTCCGTTTTCGACAAAGGTTTTGCGGTTGTCATGCAGCAACCGAGGGGCATCCGCCGACATTCGATGAACCCCTTCCTCGTCAACTATTCCTTTTCTCCGCTCGGGAATAGTTCAGGCGCTTTACATTCAACGACCTCACGTTCCTCCTTTCTTTTCTTAAGTGAAACCACAACAAATACTACACTACTTTCATGAATCCCGTCAATTTCTTCAACATCCACTTTTATTAAGAAAATATGCAAGGGCCGCCTACGTCGTGACCCGCCAATTCATCTAATCAGCGAAACACTCTTACTCGTACAGCCTTGCATATTCTTCATCGGATCAGCCCGTTCGCTCCGAACAAAACCGGCTATTCCGTTCCTAGTTCTTGTTCAATAACCTTTACCACTCTGCCAACGTACTCACGGCATAACTCCACCGTTTCCGCCTCTGCCATTACACGAACCAAAGGTTCTGTTCCTGAAGGACGAACCAAAATACGGCCGTTGCCGTCCATTTCTCCTTCAACTTCGCTAATCACTTCACGAACAGCTTCATTGGAGGTCACCTCTGATTTATCAGTCACCTTGACATTTGCCAAATATTGAGGGTATTTCTCCATCTCAGCAGCCAACTCGGATAATGGCTTCTCTGTAGCCTTCATGATATTAACGAGCATCAGGGCTGAAAGCATGCCGTCACCGGTTGTCGTATGATCAAGGAAAATGATATGGCCAGATTGTTCACCGCCAAGGATGTAATCTCCCATGCGCATTTCTTCCATGACGTATCGGTCGCCAACAGGAGTCTGGACATAGTGCATTCCTTCGGATTCGAGCGCTTTATAAAAACCAAGGTTGCTCATCACCGTCGAAACCACTGTATCATATTTCAATCGGCCTTCTTGTTTCAGGTATTTCGCACAGATAAACATAATCTGATCGCCGTCTATGATATTTCCCATTTCATCCACCGCTATGAGTCGGTCGCCATCTCCATCAAAAGCAAGCCCGACATCCGCCCCTTTTTCAATGACGAAATCAACTAAAGATTCGGGTGTTGTTGAACCTACACCATCGTTAATGTTAACGCCATTGGGCGATGCACCCATCGTGGAAATATCCGCCTCCAGATCAGCAAAGACATGGGGAGCGATTGCCGAGGTAGCACCGTGTGCACAATCCAATGCAACATGGATGTCTTCAAAATCATCCTCATCCACAATTTGTTTCAAGAATTGCATGTATTTCTGTCCGCCTTCGAAATAATCGCTGACATGCCCGAGGTCTCCTCCTGTCGGACGCGGCAGCTCATCTTCCTCTTTCGCCAACAAAGCTTCAATCTCTTCCTGTTGTTTGTCGGACAGCTTGAAACCGTCTACTCCGAAAAACTTGATCCCGTTATCCTCGACAGGATTATGAGAAGCGGAAATCATTACACCTGCTTGTGCGCTTAACGCTTTTGTAAGATAGGCAACGCCGGGAGTCGAAATCACGCCAAGACGCATGACCTCCGCCCCTATTGACAGCAAACCGGCCGTCAGGGCGCCTTCAAGCATATGGCCGGAAATTCTTGTGTCCCGCCCTACCAGAACCTTCGGTTTTTCCGCGCCTCGGGTTAAACAATAACCCCCGACACGCCCAAGTCTAAAGGCCAATTCCGGTGTGAGTTCAGTATTGGCAATGCCCCTCACACCATCTGTACCAAAATACTTTTTCATCAAAATCTCTCCTTGAACGGTACTACCACTTGAAACCCTAAATTCAGCTGTTCGTTTTCATTTAATCCGGGTTCTATGTCATAGTTTGGCTCTTTTTTCCGAAATGAATCTTTACATTGATTCGTATGAATGATGTCATTTATATCCTTCGCGGCTTATTTTCCGAATGTATTTATTCAGACCCGCTATCGTCAGCTTCCTTCTCGGTAATATCAATTTCCGCCTGGTCAATAGCAGGTTCTGCCCCGATGTTGCTTTGCAGGGAATTCACCTGGATATTTACCGAATGCTCACCAGTCGATAAGCCATTGACATCGATATAAGCTTCGATATCTTGATCCTCTATAGATTCCAGTGCTCCTTCGGGCCCGGTCAATGTAACATTGACTACCCCATCGCTCGGATTCAGAAAGGTCACAAATAATCCTTCGGATTTTCCGACCACATTAATCGGGATATCCTCAAGTGTCTTCGTGACTTCCTTGGCCACATCGACTCCCACCTTGATCTTCTCAGGTGCTATTTTATTCACATCTTCCGGAATTGGTACCTCAAGCTCCACCGTCTGGTCCTCTGAAATCTCATCTAGATTCAACGGGACCTTAACAAATTGAATCTCATCCAATACCTCTTGCGGTCCGAACAAAGTGATTTCCCTTTGTTTCTTCTCTATGGATTGAATGCTTAATCCGTCCGGTAGAGAGCCTTTCCTTTCAATCTGAACGGGAACTGTGGTTGACGGCCCAATTATTGGCACCTTCACCTTAACAACAGGAGGGACAATCTCAACATTAAGCTTATTGCCTTCCTGCCCGTACACACTTAAGGTTACACTCTCTTCAACCGTATCATCCGCACCCTTCACATCGACCAATCCTTCGACAAAGGCAATTCGATCGATGACATCTTTCCCTGCGATAATCTTCACCTGACTGGGGCTAACTATGGGATCCCCGACCGTGTAGCCCTCTGCCAATTGACCCTCATTGATTAAGTCAATCTGTACCGGGAAGGATTCAGCGACCTTTTCATGGATCGAAACCGTAACTTGTGACGGAATCACCTTGATCTGTAAATCATCCGGAAATCCTTTGGCCTGTACCGGAACTGTATACGTACCCGGACCTTTCCCTGTGAGATCGATAAAGACCTCATAGTCATCAGCGAGATAAGTCCTCATCATCAGAGCTTCGGATCCTTGTATTTGAATCGTGACCTTCTTTCGCACATTCGAGATAATATACTTGTCTTCATCATAATGAACGGCAAGATCCACATTTTCCATCTGCCTGGGTTGTTCGGAGGATCCTCCGGTCGGCGCCCCCAACCCGAAGGGGCTAGAAGGCTCGTCCCCGGTAACAACAGTATAAAGCAGCAAAGCTATTAAAAAAGAGAGCAACTTGACGAACCAGTTGTTTCGCAGTAATTTATCCATTGTTTTTCCCTCTCCAATTCCAACGTGATGAGGAATCAGACTTCGAACTTAGCAGCAACTCCTGTGTTAACAGGGACTTCAGCATATCTTCATCGATATCCCGGTGAAGCTCTCCGTTTTTCGTCAGAGAAATGTTGCCGGTCTCCTCTGAAACGACAATGGTCAAACTGTCCGTTACTTCGCTGATCCCAAGCGCCGCGCGGTGCCGCGTTCCTAATTCCTTGGAAATAAAAGGGCTTTCCGAAAGCGGCAGATAACAAGCGGCCGCAATCACCTCATTTTCCTTGATGATGACCGCCCCGTCATGAAGGGGTGTATTCGGGATGAAAATATTCACGAGCAACTGGTAAGTAAGCTTTGCGTTCATTGGAATACCTGTCTCGACATAATCGTTCAATCCCGTTTGCCGCTCAATGGAAATCAAAGCACCGATACGCCGTTTCGCCATATAACCGACTGCCTTAACAGTCGCCTCAATGGAACGTTCGATATCCTCGTCTCCAGGTCCACCCCTGGAGAAAAAGCCGCCCCGGCCCAATTGTTCGAGGGCCCTTCTCAGTTCAGGCTGAAAAATAATGATGATGGCAAGAGAACCGTACGTAATCGCCGTTTGCATCAACCAATGAAGGGTGACCAAACCGAACAGGTCACTTAAAAATGTAACGGCGATGATAACAACGATCCCTTTTAACAACTGAACGGCCTTCGTTCCGCGGATAACCATAATCAGCCGATAAATGATATAAGTTACTAAAAGAATATCCACAATCTCGACTAAATAATCGAAGATGTGAAAGTCCTCTAATGAAAACATCGCGCTTCCTCCAGATCTGATCCGACGCCAAAAGCCATTTCAACTGTTCTATTATATCACAGTGGGAACCCTCTTATCTCTTGATAAGATACTGAACCGGTGAACAAATGTTTGATTTGATACCAAATCCAGCCCAGAATTTCATTGACTTCTTTGATTTGCCCGGTTACTTGCCCTGCGGACGCTTTAAACGGCCTCCCGTTAATGACCGTGACGTCTCCTTTCACCTTTCCTTCTATTCTCACATCGCTATTGTGAACAATCAAGTCTCCGTTAATAACTTCGCCTTCCGGCACTATAACGATGTCGTTTCCTTTCACCACATGGCCCTCACCTATAACCGCCACTTCCTGTGGGGCATGCCAGATTTGAAACAAATAACCGGTCATGAAAATGAGAAAAAGCGCAGCCGCAGTCATAACGGGATGCGTCTGAAGCCAGCGCCTTGCCGCCGGCCTGCTTTTTTCCCTCGGCAAACGGTCCATCACGCTTTCCTTGAAATTTTCAGGTGCCTTCACCCTCGAAGCACTTTGAACAATCGCCACCGTCCTTTTCAATTCCTCAAAGTGCTCCCGGCACTCAAGGCATTTTTGTAAATGCAGCGTCAGATCCTGTTTGTCTTTTTCATCGGCATTTTCGTCCAAAACTTTATGCATTAATATCACAATATCCGAATTGCAAGCCATGCGTCTCACCTCTTTTCTATACATGGCGCAGCCGTTTGCGCAATGCTTCCCGCCCGCGGTGAATTCTGGTTTTCACCGTTGCTACGGGTATATTCAATACTTCGCCTATTTCTTTCAAAGAAAGGTCTTCTATATATTTCATTATAATCGCCGAGCGATATTTTGGGGGTAATTGCATAATTTCTTTCTGAATCGTCTCCTGTAATTCCAGACTGACTACCTC
>DASTWO010000059.1:0-7697 GCA_035776675.1 Caryophanales bacterium | reverse complement strand
CACTTTCGACAAAAAGAAAATGATTTCGCCCCTAGTTTTTGCGAAAAACGAGGAAATCATGCGGTGAAAAAAAGAGAGACAACCGAGGGGCGTCTCTCCTTCATTGTTCTAAGATTTTGACCTGGTTGCCTTCAACTCTTTCAGCAAGCCTTGATAACGTTCTTCCAACTCTTGTTTATCATCCTCTTTCTGCGGTAAGGACAAGCGACCGATCACCTCAGCCAATTCGTTTTCCAACTTCATGATCGTTTGTTCGTTACTGTCGGCTGAAGGTTCCGGCTGTTCTTTGCTTTTCATGTATTGATCGTAATTGCCTTCAAAGAACACAACTTGATCCGCTTCAATGGCCAGGACATGATCCGCCAGTTGATTCATAAGCCTTCGATCGTGCGTAGCAAATAGAATCGTGCCCGGGTATGCCTGAAGAACGCCTTCCAATTCCTCATGAGTGAATATATCAAGATAGTTGGTCGGTTCGTCTAACAGTAAAATATTATGGTCGCCGAGAAATATCTTCGCCAGCGCCACTTTCACCTTTTCACCGCCACTTAGAACGCCAACAGATTTAAATACATCGTCGCGTTTAAATAACAGGCGCGCCAACATCGTGCGAATCATCGTTTCCGGATACGGACTCTTTTCACTGACATTTTCAAGAATTGACCTGTCTTCATCCAAGTTGGCTAAATTTTGATGGAAGTAGCCGATTTTCCCGCTCCCAGCCACTCGCACGCCTTCCTCCCTGGAAACAATCATATTTAACAAAGTTGACTTGCCGGTGCCGTTCTTTCCAAAGAGAGCCACTTTCATTCCCGGTTTGATCGAGCAGGACAAATCCCTGAACAATGTACGTTCTCCGAACCGTTTCGTCACTCTCTCCAGTTGAATCGCCGTTTTCCCATGAACAGGCGAGAAAAATTGAATATCGAACTGAACCGCATCCTGTTCCTTTGGCTTTTCTTTCTTCTCCAAATGGTCGATCCGTGACTCAATCGCTTTGACCTGGCTTTCCAATGACTGCTTTTTCCCATTGACAGCTCTCTTATGAAGACGAGCTTCGGAATTCCCCATTCGTTTCGGCGTTTTCCGCATATTTTTCGCTTTTTGACTCGTTTCAACGGTGGCGGCCTTTAGGCGTTTTTTTTCCTTCGTATATGCCTCGTATTCAAACCAGGCACGCTCCTTCTGGTGAGCTTTCTGCTCCCGATAAGCGCTGTAATTCCCTTTATATTCATGAACTTCTCCGTCTTCCACCTCAATGATTTTTGTACAAACGACATCCAGCAATTCCCGATCGTGAGAGATCAGAAAGACTGCCCCTTTGTACTGTTTAAGTTCCGCCTCCAAGTGTTCAATGCCCTCAAGATCTAGATGGCTTGTCGGTTCATCAGCGAACAGAAGATCAGCCTTCTCCGCCAAAGCCCGGGCAATCTTCCTTCTCGTTCGTTCCCCGCCGCTCATATGCTCATCTGAAACCCGCCGAACCTGCCATTTTCCTTCTATACCCGGAGAAATCCCTTGTTCCCCGAAATCATCCAGTTGTGGAACAACCGCTGTGGTACCGTGTTGAATGACTTTCCCTGAATCAGGCTCCGCATCTCCCGATAGAATATCCAATAAAGTGGATTTCCCGGCACCATTCAAGCCGACAATGCCAATCCGTACCCCATGCTGTACCCGCAATTCATCCGTTTTGACTATCAACCGGTCACGATAACTCTTTTCAAGATTTCGAACTTCCAATCTCAGCATAAAAAAAAATCCTCCCTTGATCCCAGAGAGGACTGTCTACTCGTCAACAAACAAGCCACGCCCATGTGGTAATAAAAAAAGTACACTGATTAGGCGTTTCTAAGAGAAGATACTCCACGACTTGTATTTGGGCAAACCAATCCTATCTCCGGAATCGAATTTCAAAAAGACATATTGAAAATGGATTCTTATAAAATAGGATTGTTACGCATTGGCCCAAGTATCGTTCCCTTCCGTTCAAATATTTGATTCTTTCTTATTATAGGTGGAATTCAGCTTGATGTCAAAATGGATTTTACATATAACGGCTGTTAGCCATCCATTGGCCGCCATCGACGGTCATGCAATCTCCGTTTATGTATTTCGATTGGTCTGAAACCAGAAATGTCGCCGCCTCGCTAATTTCTTCCACCTTACCGGTTCGCCGCAACGGGTTGGTCCTGGCGATTTGCTCAATCGCCTTCTCCGAATCGAACAATCTCTCAGCTCCACCCGTGTTCTCAATCGGCCCCGGCGCCATCGCATTCACACGGATCCCATAACGGCCCCATTCAACGGCCAACGACCGGGTCATCGCCAGAATACCTCCTTTGGCTGCCGCCGAATGGACAACACCCGGTGCCCCGGTCCATGCATATGTAGCCACCATGTTCAGCATCACTCCACCGCTTCCTTGCGCGATCATTTCTTTGCCGACCGCCTGCGTGCAATTCCACGTTCCGTTGAGGCAAATGTCGATCACGGCTTTCCATCCGTTCTCAGACAAATCTTCTGCCGGACAAATAAAGTTCCCGGCCGCATTATTGACTAGAATATCGATCCCGCCAAACCGCTTCTTCGTTTCCTCTACCATTCTTCCAACGCCGTCTAGATCTCGAACGTCCATCTGAACAGTCAGAACCTTCACGCCAGTCTCTTTCTCTACCTCCTTTTCCGCCGAATGCAACCTTTCCTCGTTTCGACCGGTGATGACGACATTGGCGCCTTCCGCCGCGAATCTCAACGCCATTGCTTTCCCCATGCCGTTACTGCCGCCCGTCACAATTGCCGTCTTGCCTTCCAATCTCATCAGCAATCACCACTCTATTTTATAATGAACTGCTTCTAAAACTATTTCGATGCTACCTTCCAATATCCCTGCTTCTAGTCCTTTTCCTTCTCTCTCACTTCCGAACAATTCCGTTCCGATTCGCATATATCGCCGCCTGGGTCCGGTCGGAAACTTCCAACTTGCCTAAGATATTGCTCACATGGGTCTTCACCGTTTTCAACCCGATGAACAGCTCATCTGCCATTTCCCGGTTTGTCTTCCCTTCTCCGATCAACGCCAAAACCTCACGTTCTCGCTTAGTCAGCTCGTCGTGAAGCTGCGATTTTCCCGCTCCGCGGAAACGGGTCATCATTTTCTCCGCCACCTTCGATTCAATCACCGGCTCATCGGCCACGGCTTTGCGAATTGTAGAAGCGATCTCATCAGCCGAAGCGGTTTTCAACAAATAGCTGAAAGCCCCGGCTTCAATCGCCGGAAAGACCTTCTCATCATCATAGAAGCTCGTTAGTATGATAATCTTACAGCCCGGCAGGAAAGAAATGATCTCCTTTGTCACCTCGATCCCATTGCCGTTTTCCATAACCAAATCCATCAAGATGACATCCGGAGACAGCTCGCGCGCCCATTTCACCGCCTCGTTTCCACTTGAAGCCTGGCAGACAATATCGAAATCATCTTCGATCGCCAGATAGGCGTAAAGCCCACGTCTCACCATGTCATGATCATCGACAATCATGATTTGAATCTTATCCAAGGTAATTGCCTCCCTCACTAACCGGCACCCTCACATCAAGGGCAGTCCCTTCGCCCTCACGAGAAGTCACTGTCATGGTACCGCCGATTTCCTCACAACGCTCTTTCATTGTTTTCAAGCCATACGAAGCTTTCTTCTCATTTCCAATATCAAACCCGATCCCGTCATCCCGTAGATGGCAATAGACATAACGGCCTTTCTCATAAAATTCAATTCGGATCATAGAAGCGCCGGAATGGCGCAAGGCATTGGCGAGTCCCTCTTGCACAATGCGAAACAAGTGATCTTCAATCCCTTTGGGCACGTGGCTCAATTCGCTTAAAGTCAGTTCGAAATCAATATCGGATTTGGCTTCCAACTCATCCACAAGCTTCTTGACACCGACAGAAAGGGAATCTCCTGATAAATGGACAGGGCGTAAATGAAGCAAGAGCGCGCGCATTTCCCCTTGCGCTTTTGCCGCAATATCAGCGACTTCTTCCATCTGTTGCTTGGCAGCCGCGACATCCCGATCAACCAACTTCAGCGAAGCCGACGACATCATGCTTAACGCAAACAATTGTTGACTGACCGCGTCATGTAGATCTCGGGCGATCCGCTGCCGCTCCTCAATGGCCGCCGCGGATCTGGACTGCTCGGCCAACTCCGCCTTTTCATTCGCCAGTTTTTGCAACGAACCGACTTGCTTTTCAATTTTGTCAGCCAGCTCATTTAACTCTCTCGCAATGGAAGCAATCTCGTCATCACCCGCTGCCCGCATGCGCTGAGACAAATTCCCGCGCGCCAGCACGGTAATATAGGTGGACAAATCCTCAAGTTGCTTTTTCAACTGGCGATTCTCGTTATAACGATATGACAGATCAACGATAAAAGAAACAATAAAAATAGCGACCGTCGTGACCACACTCACCAGAATGCTCTGCAATTGAGGCTGAATCAGAAACCACACTTGCAATATCACAAATACAACCAGAGCCGTGTAAAGAGAAGAAAGAAATACCGATTTCAATAACTTCCAACGAATGTTCGTAAACCTCGCCATCTTTCTCCCCCTTAAACCCGGTCAATCCTCAGGTCAAGCACTTTGAAATGAAAATCAAAAACCAATTTTCGTTCGGCCTCTTCGTAACCTTCCGTCGCATAATAGAAGTCTTTAAGAAGTCCTTCTTCCTTCATATCATCAACTCGGATGTCCCCAACACTGGCAGTAGCCATAACCGAAAAGGCCACATCTTCCGGAACCTTAATCTTAATATCGCCTACCCACCCTGAAAGTTTAATAGGCGTTTCCTTCTCCGGAATAAAGGTTTTTGTGAAATCAAACTTATAATCCGCCACTCCGGTTGAGCGATCCATCGGCTCCACTGACCAATTCTCCCCGGTGTACTTGGCATCGGAAACCAACCGCCAGCTTTGTTTCTGGCTTTTCATTCGTTCTTTCATTGCTTTTTTCCTCGCAGCGCGATCCCCGTCGAAGTCACCGAGATCAACATTCATATGAACCTTCCGCCCCGCAAGAATCTTGAAACCAATATAAATGAGAAGTAACGGCCACAACTTCCAAACCATATCTAATGTGAAAGTCATGACATCAAACCGGTCAGCTATCAACAGACCGCCGAATACGATGAAAATAATACCCCAGAAGAGACTTCCGCGCCTCCATTTAGAAAACAAAGCCTTTGAGCACCAGAACAAGCCGAGCAAAACCAACAAAAACGGATAACAAAAGACAATCGCTTCTGTTATTTCCACGGAAATAATTCCCGTATTGACAAGAAGCAACAAAATCCCAAAGCCAACAAAACAAATCGCTAACAAGAATTGGGTTGCAGATAGTCTTCGCATCATTCATCCCTCACTATTCTACGCGCCATTGTACGGTTTTCAGTATCACGAAAAAAGATAATATTACATAACCGGCCAGAATAAGAACATTGCGTGTGACATCAGGCGACCATCCGGAAAGGAACAACTCTCGAAAAGCCGCTGCAACGTAGGTTGTCGGAAATATATACGCCACCCACTGCAAGACCTTCGGCAGCATATCCATCGTTACCATAACAGGCGACAAGAAACTGATCACCATTAACAAAGTCTGTGCAAACATGTTGGTAAATTGATGATTCGGCGATATGAACCCGAGCGCTGTTCCGATGCCCGCACATGAAAACACCGCCAATAGCAAAACCGGTATCATACCCAAACTATAATGGAACTGAATCCCGTAGACAAGCTGTCCGATTACGGCCAATATGACGACTGACGGAAACGATGTCATGAAACCACGGATAAACACAGCTATTACAAAATTAAGCTTCGCAATCGGCAATGAAGCATAGAACATGAAATGCCCCTGATGCTTCTGGAAGGAAATTTCCTGGGCGAGAGCGTTAATCCCCATCACAATGATGGCGAACACCATATTTCCCGTTATCATTCTCATCATCATTTCCGGCGTCGGGTTGACTGTATAGAACTTCAAGAACAACAGAGTTGTGAAAGGAAACATGGAAGCCAGCCCAATCACCCACATCCAGGAATCCCGAATTTCAGCGAATTGAATCCGAAACAAAATCCAGATCTCCACAAGCTTTTGTTTAGTAAATGCTGCCACAGAATAGGTTACCGATTCACTTTCAGCCTTTCTTTTTCCACGTGCAAGCTCATTCTGCATGGGCCAACTCATCCTTTCCACCTAAACGAAAATAGACATCCTCAAGACTCGGAGGAATCAATTTGTATTCCTCACACGCCATTTCTTCGCTCCGCTCCACAATTTCATTCAAAACGTCTCCTGCTTCTTCCTTCGGCACCATCAAGCGCAACCGGTTTTCACTCAGCACTTCCATTTCTCCCCATTGCTTGAGTACCTTTTCTGTGATCTCCCGTTTCCCGAAACTGGAGGTTACTTCAATACGCAATCGTTGATCTACCATGCCTTTCAAATTGCCGACCGTATCAATGGCCAACAACTCTCCGTGATCGACCATCATCACCCGATCCACAACTTGTTCAGCTTCCAGCACGTTGTGTGTCACAAGCAAGACGGTAACACCCCGTGTCCGGTTATACTCCAGAATCAAATTCCAGATTAACCTGCGGTTCTCCGGATCCAATTCGTTGGTCGGTTCGTCAAGAATCAACACTTCCATATTGCCGATCAATGCTGTGGCAATGCCGACAAGCCGTTTTTGCCCGCCCGAAATCCGTTTCATCAACTTGTTCCGAACTTCGCTTAGCCGCAAGCGATCCAACAATTCTTCGGCATCAAGTTCAGCTTCTTTCCTGGACATTCCCCGCAATCGACCGGTGAAAGTTATGACCTCCCAAACTTTTAGTGATTCCATCGCATGTGGCTCCTGAGCATAGTACGCGACAAGCCGCGCGATCCGTTTCGTTTGTTTAAAGATACTTTCGCCACGGAACGTGATCGTTCCGGATGTAGGCTGAATATGGCCGACCATTTGCTTGATAAGGGTCGACTTTCCAGCCCCGTTGGGTCCGAATACACCAAGGATTTCTCCCTTTTGTACGGTAAATGAAATATTTCTGTTCGCATGGACTTTGCCTTTTTTATATTGTTTGTCGAGATTCCGTACTTCATAGACCGCGCTCACTTCTTTCACGCTCCCTTTAAATATCCTTTTGTCTTCCATCTATAAGTATTGTAACCTTCAATGAATCGCCGTTTAACGACCTATGGAACGGTTTTTCCTCCGTCTCCAGACGGAGTCCCGCGTCTTGCACCACATCCGGCCCCACAGCATATCCTGTTATCACAATTGGGCGTAAACCCAACTCTTGAACAGAGGACAGAAACAACAAAGCAGGATGCCAAAGACAACTTCCGTTCAAGAAACCTTGCAAACACTGACCTAAAGGTCCGAACTCCTGCCTCTGGCCACAAGATCTTTAAATTGGGAGGGAAATTTATGGGTGTAGAACTGACAGCCATTCATTGGATCTATCTCTTTTTCATACTCGCCATCATTGTAGTCATGATGATGAGGCGTGACACCACACTGGTTTGTATCATCGGGATATTCATCATCAGCCTGATTGCGACTGCCTCACTTAGTTCCGCTGTCAGCGGTGTGTTCCAAAGCTTTGTCTACGCTATTACTCAATTGCTTGGCA
>DASTWO010000058.1:0-5185 GCA_035776675.1 Caryophanales bacterium | reverse complement strand
AAACGGATTCAGGCAGCGATACAAATAATGAAGAAACGACCGGACCTCAAGATGGTGGAGACCTTATTACGGCAGTAAATGGACAGCCGACAAATTTCAACGCGTATTATTACAGCGATACGGCAAGCGGTGACATTGCAGGTTTGATGTTCAACGGCTTGATCAAGGTGAATAAAGAAATTGCGCCGGAAGGGGATTTGGCGAAGGATTGGGAGATTTCCGATGATGGTTTGACGTACACCTTCCATTTGAGAAAAGGTGTGAAATTCCATGACGGTAAACCTATGACTTCCGCCGATGTTAAATTTTCGTATAACATTCCGAGGAGTGAAGATTATACCGGTCCGCGGGCTTCTTCATTCAGCGTGATCAAGAGTATTGAAACACCTGATGATTATACCGTGAAGATTTCATTGAAAAACAAATATGCGCCATTCTTGTTGGAAACGGCAACTTACCCGATCTTGCCGAAACACTTGTTGAAAGATGTACCGATTAAGGACATGGAAAAGGCAGAATTCAATACCAGTAATCCGGTTGGAACCGGACCGTATAAATTTGTTGAATGGAAAAAAGGCCAGTACGTTAAAGTGAAAGCGAATGAAAACTATTTTGCGGGCCGCCCCCATATCGATACAATCACGGTGAAAGCTGTGTCCGATGCGAATTCGAGAATGGCACAATTCCAGGCAGGGCAAATCAATTTCATGTGGGGCGAAACCACTCAGGCGAAAACGATCAATGCTTTGGAAGATCAAGGTAAGGCGAAGGTCAAGAGGACACTCGGCTTGAATTACGATTACATCGGTTGGAATCAGAAAAATCCGTTATTTCAGTCGAAAACAGTTCGGCAGGCTTTAACCCACGCCATCAACAGAAAAGGAATTCTAAAGGCAGCTGTAAACGGGGAAGGCAAGATTGCCAACACACCTGGTTCACCGTTGCAGAAATGGTCCTATAATCCTGATGTGCCCGTCTTTGCATACAATCCTGAAAAAGCGAAGAAAATGCTTGCGTCTGAAGGATGGAAAGACCATAACGGCGACGGAACCATTGACAAAAACGGCAAGGAATTCAAGTTCACAATTCTCTCTAACAAAGGCAATCAGAGAAGAAAAACCATTGGTGAAATTGTTCAACAAAATCTGAAGAAGGTTGGCATTGACGCTCAGCCGAAATTGATGGAATGGAGTGCGGAACTTGAGAAAATCAATCCGCCGAACTGGGATTACGATGCGGTGATTTTGGGCTGGGCTCTGGGAGCCGATCCGGATCCAAAACAAATTTTCTCCGCTACAGAAATCAAAAAAGGCTTGAACTTCGTTTGGTATAAGCCGGATCAGAAAATCGAAAAGCTGATGCAGGAAAACTCAAAAGTTACGGACCGTGAAAAACGAGGAGAAATGATCAAGGAAATTCAGGCCGCTATTGCGGAAGATCAACCGTATACGTTCCTTTACTACAAAAACAATATTATGGTATATACCCCGAAACTTCATGCTCAACAAGGAATTGACACGAGTTTCTATCATGTAAAGGACTGGTGGATCGAACAGTAGATAATCTTTACTTGGACGGGTGGAAGAAACGGGAAATCATAACTCCCGTTTCTTCCGCAATATATAGGCTTTCATAGGAGTGAAAAAATGGTCTCATATATTATTCGAAGAACTCTGCTCATCATACCCTTGCTATTCGGGATCAGCGTGATTTCTTTCGGGATTGTGCAAATGGCTCCGGGAGATCCGGTGGCGATGATGACGGGGATGGACCCTAACATATCGCCTGCGGACCGTCAAAAGAAGATTGAGGCTTACGGCTTGAATGACCCGGTACCGGTTCAATACTTGAGATGGTTGGGTCATATTGTACAAGGTGACTTTGGTGATTCTATTATTCACCCTGGTGTCTCTGTGAGTGAACTGATTCTTGCTCGATTACCGAATACGTTGTTGTTAATGATCGTTTCAGCGTTTTTCGCAATGATCATTTCCATTCCGTTTGGTGTGCTGTCTGCCACCAAACCATATTCTATGACTGATAATGCGGTAACGACCGCCTCTTTTCTGGGGATCGCCACACCGAATTTCTGGCTCGGTCTCATATTAATTATGATCTTTGGCGTACAATTGAACTGGTTTCCGGCAGGGGGAATCGCCACCTTAAATGAACCGTTTAGCATATGGGACCGGATTCATCATTTGATTTTGCCTGCATTTGTGTTGGGAACGGCAGATATGGCAGGTCTGGTACGTTATACACGCTCCAGCATGATGGAAGTCCTCGGTCAGGATTATATTCGTACAGCCAGGGCAAAGGGCTTTAAACAAAATAAGGTTATTTACAAGCATGGTCTTCGGAACGGACTGATTCCGGTCATAACGATCGGTGCGGCGCTGCTTCCTTCTTTTGTAGCGGGTGCTACGCTCACAGAGAAAATTTTCAACTGGCCGGGGATAGGTCTGCTTTTTGTTCAATCCGCTTTTCAACTGGATTATCCTGTGATTATGGCTATCTTAATGATTGTTTCGGCGCTTGTTGTCATAGGAAACCTCATTGCAGATATTCTTTACGCTATATTTGATCCAAGAATTGAGTATTAAAAGGGGGAGATGTCATTGCCGGTACCTATTTCGAGTCAACCAGTTCCCCAGGAAAATCGCGGGCTGGAAGTACTCAGCAAACCGGAATCTTTCGGTAAAATAGCCTTTCGCAAATTTATGAAGAATAAAATGGCCGTTGCCGGAGCCATCGTACTTATTGTGGTCATTGCAGCCGCGATTTTGGCTCCATTATTAACTTCCTTTAAACCCGCTGAGCAAGACTTAACAAACATGCTTGCCGCTCCTGGTGGCGAACATCCTCTAGGGACAGACCGGTTGGGGCGTGACACATTGAGTCGTCTCTTGTATGGCGGGAGGATCTCTCTGGCAGTCGGTTTCGGCGGAGTTGTCGGGATTTTGACCATCGGAACTGTTGTTGGAGCTATTGCCGGTTATTTCGGTGGTTGGGTCGATGGATTTCTCATGAGGTTGGTCGATGTGTTTATTTCCTTCCCGTCACTGTTTTTGTTGATTACTTTGCTTGCGGTGTTCAAACCTAGCATTTGGACACTGATCTTTGTATTTTCCTTTACCGCCTGGACCCAAACAGCGAGGTTGGTACGAGGGGAGTTCTTGTCATTGCGAACTCGTGAATTTGTTCTGGCATCGAAAACAATGGGGGTTCGAACGCACAAAATCATTTTCTCTCACATTCTACCAAATGCGATGGGACCGGTTATTGTTACGGCTACCCTTCAGATTGGCGTCTTAATCATTGCAGAAGCAGGTTTAAGTTTTCTTGGTCTTGGTGTCCAGCCGCCAACACCGAGCTGGGGGAACATGTTACAAGACGCACAAAATATAAACATTATGTTAAATGCCTGGTGGTATCCGCTCTTTCCGGGACTGATGATTGTCATTACGGTCCTGTCGTTTAACTTTGTAGGAGATGGGTTACGCGATGCGCTTGATCCGAAGGTGAATGAATAGAAGACCGTAAAAAGCGTCAATGACTGTTGGCGCTTCTTTTATTTGAATTTCGTGGTGGAGGATGGTTATGGCTAACTTATTGTTGACAGGATTTGAAGGATTTCTGAAGTTTTCTGAGAATCCCACTGAATGGATAGTACAAGAGTTAGACGGCACAGAGATTGGTGATTTTCACGTTCACGGCCGTGTGCTGCCAGTAGATTTTCAGCGGTCGTCTGACGAATTGTTCCGTTATGAAAAGGAAGTCTCACCTGAAATTGTGCTTTCGCTCGGCTTGGCAGCGGGACGAAATCACATCACACCTGAAAGAGTCGCGATTAATTGCAATGATGGAGCGGTAGATAACAAAGGGAATCAACCTCAAGATAGGCGTATTGTTGAAGATGGCCCGGATGCTTATTTCTCTACATTGCCGATTCGGCGTCTAGTCAATGCTTTAAAATCGGAGGAGATGCCAGCCAATATCTCCAACACGGCAGGTACGTATCTATGCAATAACGTGATGTACAGCATGTTGCATCAAATTCATATAGAAAATCGAAAGACCCGGTCCGGCTTTGTACATATTCCCGCCTCTCATCGATTGGCAATGGATCAACCGTCGTTGCCAAGTTGGCCGCAAGATGCATTAAAGAATGCCGTGCAAATCATAATTAAAGAATTGAGTAAAGAATAGGAGATGTAGTAAATCGAAATCCAAACAATCCAGGAGGTTGGGTAGCCGGGTTATTTCAGGATCCGGTTGATGTATTAGGTCCAACTCATTTGTTAAGGGAACAGGGGACAGAGAGGCAAGATTTCTCAAGGAAAGAAAATGAGATTAAAGTAAACCGATTGAATCTCGATTTCCTGGAACGGCATCAATAAAGAAGAACGGGAAGAACAGTGTTTGCTGTTACTTCCCGTTTGCTGTGTTTACAGTTGATAAATGCCGGAATACTTCTCTTCGAAATAATCCACTAAATATTTGGCGTTGAGTTCCTCGCCAGTGACCTTCTGGATTAATTCATTGGGTGTATACAGTTTGCCGTATTGATGAATGTTTTTCTTTAACCAGTTGCGGATGGTCATGAATTCACCGTTCTCGATAAGGCTATAGAAATCAGGCATTTCTTTTTTAACGGTATTTAATATTTGTGCTGCGTATAAGTTACCCAATGAATAGGATGGGAAATAGCCGAAAGATCCCTGTGACCAGTGAACGTCTTGTAAGACACCCAGTGTATCGGAAGGCGGAGTTATGCCAAGATATTCTTGCATTTTTTCGTTCCAAACTTGCGGAAGATCTTTCACTTCAATGTCTCCACTGATCAATCCTTTCTCGATTTCATAACGGATCATGATGTGAATATTATAGGTCAGTTCGTCAGCTTCTACGCGGATAAGCGAAGGTTCCACCATATTTACGGCACGGTAAAACTCTCTGTCTGAAATGCCATTTAACTCTTTCGGAAAGAAAGCCTTAAGATCACCGTAGAAGTACTTCCAAAACGCCTCACTTCGTCCTACCATGTTTTCCAGGAAGCGGGATTGCGATTCATGAATACCATGTGAAGCCCCGCGTCGAATGACCGTTCCTTCATAGTCGGGGTTGACACCTTGTTCATATAGAGCGTGGCCGGTTTCATGTATTGTCCCGAAAATGGCCATTC
>DASTWO010000057.1:0-28298 GCA_035776675.1 Caryophanales bacterium | reverse complement strand
TTTCAACGGCGCCAACAGCAAATCCGGCAATATCGTAATCCTCAGCATCATACATTCCTGGCATTTCAGCGCGCTGAAATGCCAGGAATGTATGATGCTGAGGATTACGATATTGCCGGATTTGCTGTTGGCGCCGTTGAAAAATCCGAGATATTGACCGGCGACCAGATTCAGAGCGGTGACTTACTGATTGGACTCGCTTCGAATGGGGTTCACAGTAACGGCTTTTCTCTTGTTCGGAAGATCATCCGGGAGAGCGGTTTGGATTTGAAAAAAGAATATGAGGATCTGGGTGGCTCACTCGGAAAAGAACTGTTGCGCCCGACACGGATCTATGTAAAACCGGTGCTGGAGGCGCTCAAAAAACATGATATTAAGGGCATTGCCCATATTACCGGAGGCGGTTTCGGAGAGAACGTGCCTCGTATGTTACCGGAGAGTCTTGGAGCGGATATAGATGATGGTTCATGGCCGGTGCCCCCGGTATTTGATTTGATTGCGGAACACGGTGGGTTGGCACGGGACGATATGGCGTCAACTTTCAACATGGGCATTGGAATGGTACTCGCTGTAACTCCCGAGGATTCTTGTTCAGTCATTCGTGAATTGGAACAGAACGGGGAAAAGGCCTATATTATCGGCCGGGTTAGAGAAGGTGAAGGGGTTACGTTCGGTGGTGAACTTTTATGATCCAAATAGCTGTTTTCGCATCGGGCAGCGGGTCCAATTTTCAAGCTTTGGTTGATGCGGTAGAGTCTGGTGAGCTAAATGCCCGGATCGCTTTGTTGGTCTGTGATCGTCCGAATGCCCGGGTCATTGAACGTGCGCGAGAACACGGAGTTCCGGCTTTTATTTTTTCGGCAAAGGATTATGACGGCAAAGCTCATTTTGAACGGGAAATTGTTGCGGAGTTGGAACAGCGTGAGGTTGACTTTATCGCGCTTGCGGGTTACATGAGGTTGATCGGGGACACGTTGTTGTCTGCTTTCGAGGGACGCATCGTGAACATTCATCCGTCACTTTTGCCTGCTTTTCCGGGGGTAGATGCGGTTGGACAGGCGTTGGAGGCTGGCGTGAAGGTTTCAGGAGTGACCATTCACTTTGTGGATGCCGGGATGGATACCGGCCAAATTATTGCACAGCAGGCGGTTCCCGTTTTTGAAGACGACAATCACGAGCAGCTGCAAAACCGTATCCAAAAAGTTGAGCACGAGCTGTATCCTAAGACGGTTGAGGAGCTTATACAACGGAGGGAGATTCATTTATGCCAATCAAACGAGCGTTAATCAGCGTTTCCGATAAAGAAGGGTTGGTTCCATTTGCGAAGGAACTGGTCGCGCGAGGTGTTGAGATTATTTCCACCGGAGGAACGAAAAGAACCCTGGAGGAAGCGGGTTTGGACATTACTGCTGTGCCTGATGTCACTGGTTCTCCGGAGATTCTTGATGGCCGCGTGAAAACTTTGCATCCCAACATTCACGGTGGCTTGCTTGCGATTCGTGATAATGATGAACATATGAGCCAGTTGCGTGACCAGGACATCCAGACGATTGATCTTGTTGTTGTTAATCTGTATCCCTTCAAAGAAACGATTGCGAAACCGGATGTCAGCTTCGAGGATGCTATTGAAAATATCGATATCGGTGGTCCGAGTATGTTGCGTTCCGCTGCGAAAAATCATCGTGATGTGACAGTTGTGGTTGATCCGGTTGATTATACGACAGTTCTGGAACAGTTGGCAGACTCTGGCGAGGTGGAGAAAGACACCCGCAAGGCACTTGCGGCGAAGGTTTTTCGTCATACGGCTGCTTATGACGCTTTGATTGCCGGCTATTTAACCGAGCAGGTCGGTGACACCTTCCCTGAGCAATTAACGGTGACTTATGAGAAAAAACAAGCGCTTCGTTATGGGGAGAATCCGCATCAAGAGGCGGCTTTTTATAGCGAACCACTCGGTGACGGAAATTCAATTGCCGGTGCCGAGCAACTTCATGGCAAAGAACTTTCCTACAACAACATAAACGATGCCAATGCGGCTCTTCGGATAATCAATGAGTTCACGGAGCCAGCGGCCGTTGCGGTCAAACATATGAATCCTTGTGGTATTGGGGTCGGTGAAACGCTTTTTGAAGCCTATGGGCGGGCTTACGAGGCGGATTCTACGTCGATTTTCGGTGGAATTGTCGCATTGAATCGTGAGGTTGATGCTGAAGTGGCAAAGAAACTGAAAGAAATCTTCCTTGAAATCATTATTGCTCCCGGATTCAGCCAGGAGGCGCTCGACATTTTGACTGGCAAGAAAAATTTGCGGTTGCTGACTGTGGATTTGAGCGAAAGCGCCGGAGATGAAAAGCTGTTGACAGCTGTGCGCGGCGGCTTGTTGGTTCAGGACGAAGACCAATACGGATTTGAGAATGCGGAAATTACGGTTCCGACGAAGCGTCAGCCGACTGAAGAAGAGTGGAAGGCGCTGAAGCTTGGGTGGAAGGCCGTAAAGCATGTGAAGTCGAACGCGATTGTGCTGGCGAATGACAAGCAGACCGTAGGTGTCGGAGCCGGGCAGATGAATCGCGTTGGAGCCGCGGAAATTGCGATTGAGCAAGCCGGGGAGCGGATTCACGGATCGGCGATGGCTTCGGACGCGTTCTTCCCGATGGACGATACGGTTGAAGCGGCCGGGAAGGCCGGCGTTACGGCGATCATTCAGCCGGGCGGATCGATCCGGGATGAGGATTCGGTCAAGAAGGCGGATGAGTACGGAATCGCGATGGTTTGTACAGGCGTACGCCATTTCAAACATTAACTTTATTCAGTTTTACCATTCCATAAATGGGTGAGATAAAGGGAATTCTTTAATGATCAAGTGTGGATGCAAACCTGTCTGAATAAAGTTAGCCTCCGGCGGATGCCACAGATTTTTTAAAGGGGTAATGAAGGAGGTTCGACTAAGAACGCAACTTCCTGTTTCAACGTCGAACTGACCTACCTCCTGTAGGCCTAGTCGCGATAAAAAATCTGGACGCAAATACGCCAAGGCGCATTTGATACAAGGAGCGGATTGATGTGAGGGTATTGGTTGTCGGCGGCGGCGGGCGAGAGCATGCGATTGTATGGAAGCTGGCGCAAAGCGAGCGTGTTAAGAAAATGTATGCTGCCCCGGGAAATGACGGAATGAGTGGACTTGCCGAGTGCATAGACATTGGAGAGAATGATCACGATAAATTAATCGAGTTTGTTGAGCGGGAGAGCATCGGTCTGACAGTGATTGGACCGGAACAGCCGCTCGCGGAAGGAATCGTGAACAAATTCGAGGAAGCAGGACTGCCGGTGTTCGGCCCAACTAAGGAAGCGGCCTTGATTGAAAGCAGCAAATCGTTCGCGAAAGATTTGATGGAGAAATATGGGGTTCCGACTGCGAAAAGCCGTACTTTCACATCCTTTGAGGAAGCGCGGACTTATGTGGAGCAGCAGGGCGCTCCGATTGTGATTAAGGCGGACGGGCTGGCTGCCGGAAAAGGTGTTATTGTGGCAGGAACGGTTGAAGAAGCAGTGGCAGGGCTTGAAGAAATGATGCAGGAAAGGAAATTTTCTGGAGCCGGGCAAAAGGTCGTAGTTGAGGAATTCCTGGAAGGGCAGGAATTCTCGCTGATGGCTTTTGTGCGTGGTGAAAAAGTATATCCGATGACCCTTTCCCAGGATCACAAGCCGGCATTTGACGGCGATAAAGGTCCCAATACAGGAGGAATGGGCGCGTATTCTCCGGTGCCGCAACTTCCTGAAGATGCCACTGAACAGGCCGCCAGAACCATTTTACAACCGGTCGCCCAAGCGCTTGTTGAGGAAAATCGTTCTTTCACAGGGATCCTTTATGCAGGCTTAATTCAAACAGCGGAAGGCCCGAAAGTTATTGAATTTAACGCCCGTTTCGGTGACCCGGAAACTCAGGTGGTTTTGCCGCGCTTGAATAATGACCTTGCAGATGTGATAATGTCGCTTCTGAATGAAGAAGAAATGACCCTGAATTGGTCGGCAGATGAGGTTGTTGGAGTCGTACTTGCCTCCGGCGGTTACCCGGGTTCTTATGAAAAAGGTGTCCCTATCGACGGTCTTGAAGCCTTGGACGAGAATACTCTCGTGTTTCACGCCGGGACGAAACTGGAGAATGGCAAATGGCTTACAAAGGGCGGAAGAATTTTATTACTTGCTCGTATTTCGGACCGTCTTGAAGAAGCACAGCATCAAGTTTACAAAGAGCTGCAGCATCTCTCGTGCGATCAAGCCTTTTTCCGTTCAGACATCGCAAATAAAGCAATCAAATAGAAAAAGGGCTCCTCGTGAAAAGGAGCCTTTTATTCGTCGTGATCTGAGGATCTGTGTTCAGATTTATGATCTGAGGATGACTTTCCTTTTTCTTTTTCATTATTGTTCGCGTTTTGCTTCACGAAATCGGTAACCGGGCAGTAACGGTAGATGCCCTCTCCTACCTTCATGGCTCCCATCATGGCAACCATTAGAAACGACATACGGTGCGGGCGCCGCGCAAGGCGCGATGTTGCCCATGCCAGAGCGGTCAGGCCGCATGTAATCCTCATAATCGCATTCAAAACGCTGATATTCGGTTTCATTTTCTCACCTACCTTCGAAGTTCACTATTTTGTTAAAGAATTAAAGCGTAAAATCGCTTGTATCACGGGTATATTGTGTTAAGATGGAAAAATAAAACGTACGAAACGGAGGAACCGACATGCCGGAACGCAGTCTATATTGGACAAAGAAACAATTGCGCGGACAGTTGGCCGTAGTCCGCGGCGAGAAATCACCGACTAAGGTTCTGAAAAACGCAACTTACCTGAATATGGCACAAAAAAAATGGATGCACGGCCATATATGGATTGATCAGGACCGTATTGTCTACGTCGGCAAAGAACTTCCAAAACGAACAACCGGTACGGAAATCACCGATTGCTCGAATGCTTATATCGTTCCGGGTTATATTGAACCGCACGTTCATCCTTTTCAACTTTATAATCCCCATACATTCGCCCGGTATGCATCGGTCCGGGGAACGACTACACTCGTCTGTGACAATCTTGTCTTTTCTTTAAGATCGGGAATTAAGAAAGCGTTTACACTTATTGATCAACTTGGGAAGTTACCGACCTCCATATTTTGGTGGGGCCGTTATGATGCCCAGACCGAATTAAGTGATGAGAACGACGTTTTCACAACAGAAAACGTTCACGCTTGGTTGAATCATCCTGCTGTCTTGCAAGGCGGGGAATTGACCAGTTGGCCGAAAGTTCTTGCCGGAGACGATGAAATTCTGGATTGGATGCAGATGGCGACCCGTCTCGGCAAGCCGACCGAGGGCCACTTGCCGGGAGCTTCGGAGAAAACATTGACCCAAATGGCACTTCTGGGAGTGGATGCGGATCATGAAGCGATGACCGGAGAAGAGATTGAACGACGCTTGAATCTTGGCTATTCTACGGTTCTCAGATACTCTTCCATTCGTCCTGATTTGCCGGTGATCCTCGATGAAATGCGGGAAAGGGGCATTGAAAACTTCGATCGAATCTATATGACGACAGACGGTTCAACGCCTGCTTTCCACGAACAAGGTGTGCTTGATAAAATGATTGAGATTGCGTTGGAGAAAGGGATTCCAGACGTAGATGCCTATGCGATGGCGTCCTATAACGCAGCCCGTCATTACGGGCTGGATCGATTGTTTGGCTTAATCGCTCCTGGGAGGCTGGCGCATCTTAATATTCTTAACGATAAAAGGAAGCCGGATCCTGACTCTGTACTGGCAAAAGGCCAGTGGGTTCGTCGCAACGGAGAGGATTGTTATCCTGAAGGTGATTTCTCCTGGGAAGATTATGATTTGACGTCAAGTCGTTTCAATTGGAGCTTGACCGAGGATGACTTTCAATTTTCAATGCCTGTCGGGATGGAAATGGTCAACTCGGTGATCACGAAGCCGTATTATTTACGAATTGATCCTTCTATCGGAAGCCCTTCATTTGAGAAAGATGAGTGCTTCTTGATGTTGCTGGATCGGGATGGGACCTGGCGTGTTAATACTCTTCTTAAAGGGTTTGCCACTGACGTTTCAGGATTTGCGAGCACCTATTCCAGTACAGGAGATATTATTGTGATTGGAAAAAACAGAAAAGATATGGAGCTCGCCTTTAATCGCGCCAAAGAGCTTGGAGGCGGGATCGTGCTCACTGAAAAGGGCGAAGTGGTAACGGAAATCGCTCTCCCGCTGATGGGCGGTATGTCGCTTAAACCGATTGAAACTCTGATGGAAGAGGAAAAACAGCTTACAGAAGAGCTTCGGAAACGCGGTTATGAGTTTGACGATGCGATCTATACGCTATTGTTTCTATCCTCGACTCATTTACCGTATATACGTGTAACCCAAAAAGGAATTTATGATGTGAAGAAACGTTCGGTTCTGTTTCCTGCGATTATGCGGGCATAGCGTTCAAGGAGCTACTGGGAGGGAATGCCGCAACCATCGAACATGGATTTTGCGGCATCCTTTCTGTGTGGGGTTTTGTTTAAATAAGAATTTCGCGATGGTATTGAAAAACATGCTATAATAATCGAGGATGCTTTAACTATTCATTGGAATAAAGGAAGCCGACTTCTCAGAGAAAAAGGTTGTGAGCTCGTGAAAAGAAAATGGATGACTGGTTTTTTTATTCTCATATTCGTATTCGGTTTGGTCGCTTGCAAATCTTCGTCAGAAGAGACTAACACCTCGAAGAAGCCTTCTGAAGAACAAGAACCTGCCAAAACGGAACAACCGTCTACCGATGAACCGAAGGAAACGGAAGAACCTGAAGATCAGGCGCCCGCCTTTATTTATCCGTTAACAGGGAAACCTGCGGACCATGAAATTCATAAACGCCCGATCGGGGTCATGGTCGAGAACTCGGCTCCGGCCCGTCCGCAAACGGGAATCTACAAGGCGGACATTGTGTATGAAGCGTTGGCTGAAGGCGCGATTACCCGATTTCTGGCGATCTTCCAAAGCAAAGAGCCGGAAATAATCGGCCCTGTTCGCAGCGCGCGACATTACTTCGTGAAAATCAATAATGGATACAATGGCATTTATGTCCATCACGGCTGGAGCCCGCAAGCCAAATCATTGATCAAATCATCCGGAACGGATAATATCAACGGTTTGTATTATGACGGCACATTGTTTCATCGCGTGGAGTTTCGCAGCGCGCCGCACAACTCTTACATCCCTTATGAAAATATTATCAAAGGGGCTAAAGAGAACGACTATAAGTTGAAGGCAGACGTTGAACCCTTAACGTTCTTGAGTGAAAAACAAGTGAAGAATCTCAACGGGGAATCGGCAACTGAGGTGAAAATCGATTATCTCGATCGCTATCAGGTTCGTTTTGAATATCAGCCTGATACGAAAACTTATTTGCGTTACAGTGACGGTGAAAAATCGGTTGATCGCAAAACGAATACCCCCATTACTGTTTCTAACGTTTTTATCGCCGCAGTGCCAACATTTTTTATAGACAGTTATCCAAGAAGAGGAATGGATCTGAAAGCCGGAGGCGAGGCGTTGCTCATACGAAACGGTGTTGTCCAGAAGCTGCATTGGAAAAACATAGACGGCCGAATTGTGCCTGTTAAGAATGGAGAACCAGTCGGATTTGTTCCTGGCCAAACTTGGGTGAATCTGGTTCCGACGGATCCGGGGATCTCAGCTTCTGTTACCATTAACGGGAGGGATGACAGTGCAAATTGATAAATTGCGCGGCCAATCATTAGACCAGTTGTTTGAAGCGATTCTCTCTTTGAAAGATACAGAGGAATGTTACCGTTTTTTCGATGATTTGTGTACGATGGGAGAGATTCAGTCTCTCGCACAGCGTTTGGAAGTGGCCAGGATGCTGAGAGAAGGCTTTACTTATCATAAAATAGAAACCGAAACCGGTGCCAGTACCGCGACCATTTCCCGGGTGAAACGTTGCTTGAACTTTGGGAATGACGGCTATCAAATGACACTGGATCGGGTTCATAAGAAGGATTAGAATAGATGAATTCGGCTTTTCTTTCGATTTGGATCGAAGGGAAGCCGTTTTTCGTAAGGAAGACCATAGCGCTGTTCTGATATGTTATAATCCATTAAGAGAATTGAAGTTTTCCGCGGGAAGAAATGCGGTTTGATAGCTGCTCGGGAGGATATGAAAGATGGACGAGATTCGCCGTTGGAGGCATGTATTTAAATTGGATCCTAACAAAGAAATGACGGATGATGCGCTCGCGGCGGTCTGTGAGTCGGGGACGGATGCGGTGATTGTAGGCGGAACCGACGGGGTGACGCTTGATAATACGCTGAATTTGCTGGCTCGGATTCGCCGGTTTTCTGTGCCCTGCGCCCTGGAAGTCTCCGATCTTGAAGCTTTGACCCCGGGATTCGATTTTTATTTTATTCCAAGTGTTTTGAACAGCGCCAACCGCGACTGGATCATTGGCCATCAGCATTCGGCTGTCAAAGATATGGCGGATCTCATTAATTGGGAGGAAATGGTTGCGGAAGGCTATTGTATTGTCAACAAAGACGCAAAAGCGGCTAAACTGGCCGAGGCTGACACGGAGTTGGATCTTGAAGATATCCGGGCTTATGCCTTAATTGCCGAAAAGTTGTTTCAGCTGCCGATTTTTTACCTGGAATACAGTGGAATATATGGTGACCCCGACGTGGCAGAAGATATTAGCCGCAATCTGAATGAGACGCAATTTTTTTACGGGGGCGGTATTTGTAATCGGGAACAGGCGGCGGAAATGGCCCGGTTCGCTGACACTATTGTGGTTGGCAATGCGGTTTATGACGATTTGAAACAGGCTTTGAAAACGGTCAAGGCGGTCAAGTAGAGTTGAAAATCCGCCTTTGATAAGATAAAATAAGGACAACATACGTTCGTAAGGAAGTGAACGAATTGCAATTTGTGGAGAATCTTCTAAAAGGGCTTAATGATGTACAGCAACAAGCGGTCAAGCATACAAAGGGACCGCTTTTGATCATGGCGGGAGCGGGAAGTGGAAAGACCAGAGTGCTGACTCACAGGATTGCTTACTTACTGGTGGAGAAAGAGATTGCGCCGTGGAACTTGCTCGCGATTACCTTTACGAATAAGGCCGCGCGTGAGATGAAAAGCCGGGTGGCGGAATTAACCGGCCCCGGGTTGGCGGAACAGATTTGGATTTCGACATTCCACTCGATGTGTGTGCGGATTTTGCGGCGCGACGGTGATCGGGTTGGCATTAAGAAGAGCTTTTCGATTTTGGACGGAAGCGATCAGCAAACGGTTATTAAACAAATTCTGAAAGACTTGAATTATGACGTGAAGAAGTTTCCGCCAAGGTCGATTCTGGGAACGATCAGTTCGGCGAAGAACAAACTGAAGACGGCTGACGACTTCGCAAAGGACCTAGCCGGGGACATATACAGTCAGGTAGTAAGCGAGGTTTACACAGAATATGAAAGAAAGCTCCGGAAGAATCACGCGCTTGATTTTGATGATTTAATCATGAGGACCATCCAGCTCCTTGAGCGTGTACCCGACGTGTTGGAGTACTATCAACGGAAATTTCAGTATATCCATGTTGACGAATACCAAGATACGAACCTCGCGCAATATAAGCTCGTTAACATGATGGCCAATCGTTATCAAAATCTGTGTGTGGTTGGGGATTCCGATCAGTCTATATACCGGTGGCGTGGCGCGGATATACAAAATATCCTGTCTTTCGAGAGTGATTACCCCGATGCTTCAACCATTATGTTGGAACAGAATTACCGTTCGACGAAGAAAATTCTCCACGCGGCCAATTATGTGATTGAAAACAATACGAGCCGCAAACCCAAGAAACTGTGGACGGATAATGGAGACGGTCAGAAGCTCAGCTACTACAGGGGCTTAACAGAACAGGATGAAAGCCGATTTATCGCCGGAGTGATTCGGGATCTTACGATGGAAAAAGGACGGAAATACCGTGATTTTGCTATTTTATATCGTACGAATGCTCAATCTCGTGCTGTTGAAGACGCGTTGATGAAATCAAATATTCCTTATAATATTTTCGGCGGAACGAAATTCTATGATCGAAAAGAAATCAAAGATATTCTCGCTTATTTAAGGTTGATCTCCAATCCAGACGATGATATTAGTCTCCTCCGGGTGATTAATGTTCCAAAACGGGGGGTCGGAGCCTCGACTTTGGAGAAAATCGCGGCTTATGCGACAGCGAACGGTTTGTCGTTGTTCCAGGCCATCGGGGAAATTGAAGAGGTCGGTCTTTCCAAACGGTTTGTTAACACATTGCTTGATTTTGAAAAGCAGATTACCGGTTGGATGAAGATGCAGGAGTACTTGACCGTAACAGAGCTGGTTGAAGATGTATTGGATCGCAGCGGTTATCGAAAAATGTATGAAGAGGATTCATCACTGGAAGCCCAAAGCCGGGTGGAGAATATCAATGAATTTTTGTCTGTCACCACACAATTTGAAAAAGATCATGAAAAAGATGAAGAAAGAGTGGGTCTTGTCTCTTTCTTGACGGACCTTGCTCTTGAAGCGGATATTGACCAGCTGGATGATGACAAGACCAGTGTCCAGGATGCTATTTCGTTAATGACTTTACATTCGGCGAAAGGATTGGAGTTTCCGGTTGTTTTCATCGTTGGCATGGAACAAAATGTGTTTCCGCACAGCCGGTCACTGGAAGATGAAGAGGAAATGGAAGAGGAACGACGGCTTGCTTATGTCGGCATGACGCGTGCTGAAGAGGAACTGTATTTGACGAATGCACAAATGCGTACATTATATGGTTTTACGAACACGAACCCGGTATCTCGTTTCATTGAGGAAATTCCTGAGGAATGTCTGGAAACCGTAGGAGAAGCAGCTTCTCCGAAGGAGGAACGGCCTCGAGGTGTGCCGAGACGGCCAAGTAGAATCAAGCCCCAGAAAAGCGGAGCTGAACAAGTGGATTGGCAAGTTGGAGATAAAGCCAATCATCGCAAATGGGGCGTCGGTACGGTGGTTAGTATTAAGAATGACGGCAGCTCCTGTCAATTAGACATAGCGTTTGGAGCGGGAACCGGTGTGAAGCGGTTGTTGGCCGAGCTTGCCCCGATTGAAAAAGTGTAGGGAATATCGGGCATCTTCGTTCAGGACACACGGTGCGATTGACGTAGCACAATTTGGGTAGGGAGTTGGACAAATGAAGCGTTCAGACGCGGAATCCCGCATTGATGAATTGCGCGATTTACTGGAACAATATAATTACGAATATCATGTGATGGATAAGCCCAGCGTGCCTGATGCTGAGTACGACCGACTTTTGCGAGAGCTGATCGGGCTTGAACAGGAGTATCCTGACCTTATTTCGACTGATTCTCCGACTCAACGAGTTGGTGGTGAACCTATTGACGCCTTCCGTAAGGTGGAACACCGTGTTCCGATGATGAGTTTGGGGAACGCGTTCGATGAGAATGATCTACGTGATTTCGATCGTCGTGTCCGTCAAGTTGTCGGTGATGAGTTCACCTATGTCTGTGAGTTGAAGTTCGATGGGTTGGCTGTCTCCCTCACTTATGAAAATGGACGATTTACCCGCGGTGCGACAAGAGGGGACGGAACAATCGGCGAGGATATTACAGTCAACCTGCGTACGATTCGTTCCATTCCCTTGCGTTTGAAGGAAGATGTAGACCTTGAGGTTCGCGGAGAGGCCTTTATGCCGAAGCGATCGTTTGAGAAACTGAATGAGAAACGGAAGGAACGTGGTGAAGAGCCATTCGCGAACCCGCGTAATTCGGCAGCGGGGTCTCTCCGACAGCTTGACCCCCGGCTGGCTGCCGAGCGGAATCTTGATATTTTTCTATATGGTATTGGAGAATTGGAAGGCAAGGATGTCGGTTCACATAGTGAAGGGCTTAAACTCCTGCAGTCCATCGGATTGAAAACCAACCCTGAATGGCGCCGTTGTTCTGATATTGGTGAAGTCATTGATTACGTGAAGGCTTGGACGGAAAAACGAGACGATCTACCTTATGAAATCGATGGCATTGTGATTAAGGTGGATTCCCTGGGTCAGCAGCAAACACTCGGTTTTACAGCGAAAAGCCCGCGTTGGGCAATCGCCTATAAGTTCCCCGCAGAAGAAGTTGTAACGAAGATTGAAGGGGTTATGCTTACTGTTGGGCGCACAGGTGCTATTACGCCGACTGCGTTGTTAACCCCGGTTGCAGTTGCAGGAACGACGGTCAAAAGAGCGACACTTCATAACGAAGATTTCATTCGGGAGAAAGATATTCGCATTGGGGATACCGTCGTCATCAAAAAAGCGGGCGACATCATTCCGGAAGTGGTCCGTGTAATTGATGATCGGCGTACAGGGAATGAAGAAGACTTCCATATGCCTGATGAATGTCCTGAATGTGGCAGTGAACTCGTTCGCATTGAAGGCGAGGTCGCTTTACGCTGCATCAATCCGCAGTGTCCGGCGCAAATTCGCGAAGGCTTGATTCATTTTGTTTCACGCAATGCCATGAATATCGACGGTCTCGGGGAAAAGGTGATCGCGCAATTATTTCGCGAGGACCTTGTCCGGGATGTCGCCGATTTATATAAGTTGAAACGGGAAGAGCTTCTTCAGCTCGAGCGGATGGCGGAAAAGTCTGTAGACAATTTGCTCAAAGCGATCGAAACGTCTAAAGATAATTCTCTGGAACGTCTGCTGTTTGGACTCGGTATTCGCTTTGTCGGATCTAAAGCGGCGAGGACACTTGCCCAGCATTTTCAAACGATGAAGGCTTTGCAGGCGGCTTCGGAGGAAGATCTGCTTGACGTGGATGAAGTTGGGGATAAAATGGCCGATTCCGTCATGACCTACTTCGGCCAGCCTGAAGTCGAAGAACTGATTGAAGAGCTGAAACAATTGGGTGTTAATATGTCGTTCAACGGGCCGGCACCTAGTGCGGAAGCGGAGAACGATTCCTTCTTCAATGGGAAGACTGTTGTGCTAACGGGGAAAATGGAGCAAATGACTAGAAATGAAGCCAAGGCCGAAGTAGAGAATCGGGGCGGGAACGTTACTGGAAGTGTCAGTTCCAAGACGGACTTGCTTGTTGCCGGCAAGGAAGCCGGTTCTAAATTGTCGAAAGCCCAGAAACTGGGTGTTACCATATGGGACGAAGACCGTTTCATCGAAGCCCTTGATTCATAACAACCAGGGTTTCACATCTCTTACTTCTTAAACGGGAGAGTTGGTTGGCATGTACCGACGAATGACCATTATCGTTTGCGTCTTATTACTGTTTCTTTCCGGCTGTATGCCCGGATTCAACAAAGAAGATGAAACGAAAAAGATTGTGAAGAAAACGGAAGACAAAGGCAAACAGGCGGAGAAAGTCCAAATCACGCCGAGAGTGGAGACAACTGAAGAATACTATCGTACGGTCGTTGATTTCCATCCGGGTGCTGCACGAGGACATATTTTATACGGGGTCGGCAACCGCCTTGATATCGATGAGTTGGAAACCGGCTTAATGCAAATTTCCCAATCCGCTTTTCCTCCTGATCAATACATCTACCAGGACGGGCAGTATTTGAGCCAGGATACGCTGGAAAGCTGGCTGGAAAATAAAGATATGAATAAATTCAAGACCCAGAACGGCAAGAAGAAACCTTACAACCCGCTGGGTTTGAATCCGGAACTTCCGAAAGGTTATCATGACTTTTCATGGGAGAAGAAGAAACAATTCCTTGAAGGTCATCCTTCCTACTTAAGCTATGTGGTCGAGCAAAATTATCTGGTCAAGGCCGGAGACGATAAAATTAAGCTCGGGGGCGTATCATTAGCTATTTCAATGAGCCGCGTCTTCACCTATGAGATTGAGGATGACAAGGGCCTTATTCACAGTGGAGAAGTGGTGCTGGATAACCAGGCGAAAATTCAGGAGAAAGCCAAGCACTTCGCGGAAGTCATTTTGAAGCGGGTAAGGAAAACCGACGAAATGAAGGATGTTCCAATAGTCATTGGCCTTTATCAAGAACAGAATTCAGAGTCGGTTGTCCCGGGCCATTATTTTGCGAAAACGGTCGTCGATGCCGGAGACAATACGATTGGAGGATGGGAAGCCGTTCAGGAATCCCACGTGCTCTTCCCGTCGGATGCTGCGAATGAAAACCATAAGGCTGATGCGGATCGGTTTGAGAAATTCAAGGAAGATATCCAAAAGTATTTTCCGAATTTTGTCGGTGTGATCGGGAAAGGCGATTACAAGAATCACGAATTGCAACACTTGAGAATTGAAATTCCCATTAAATTCTATGCGCAAACGGAAGTGATTTCATTCACTCAGTATGTGACAGGTCTTGTCTCAAAGAGTCACAATCCGTTTCCAGAGGAAGTTCCGCTTGAGGTGTACATTTCTTCGACAGCGGGACCTGAGGCTTTAATCATTCGAAAGCCGGATATGGATGAACCTTTTGTGCATATTTTCCGTTAATGTTGAGTGCCGCTGCCTTTTTGGAGCGGCGCTTTTTCCTGTTTTACACAAAAAAGCACAATACCCTATCGATTGTTGCATTTGCGTTATAATAAAGGATGGACTTGGACAGAAAGGAGCGGTGACATGGCTGAACATCTCTTTCATTACGAAGGAAACTGGTCTGGCGGGCGGAAAGGCAAAGGAAAGATCGCGTCGGGAAATCTTTCATCGGTGATCACAACCCCAGCTTCAATGGGAGGTCCCGGGGAAGGAACCAATCCTGATGAACTGTTGGTAAGTGCGGCAGGTTCGTGTTATCTGATGACCCTTGCTTTTGGCCTTGAAAGGGAGGGGATTTCTCCTAAGGAATTAAGCATAACTTCTTCAGGCACAGCAAGTGACGAAGGAGGTTTGCACTTTAAAGAGATTGTGCATTACCCAAAGATTGTTCTCCCGACAGATGCTGATGACCAACTGGAGACGAAAGTTCACGAACTTGTCAAAAGGTCGGAAAGCCGCTGCATGGTGTCAAAAGCTTTAAGCGGCAACGTGGATGTGGTCGTTAAAGCCAGTGTGGAAAGGCGTTAATGTTTATTTCTCTGGCTGTGAGGGTACATCGAAACTGAAGAGATTGAAGTAAGTGCGGGATTAGGTTAATATTGTATTGGCAACGCTTTAATCACTGTTTCTAAAGCAGTGTACATATCATAAAGGGAGGTTGTACATATGGTAGTACCTTATGAACATGAACCGGCTACTGATTTTTCAAAACCGGAAAATCGCAAAGCCTTTGAAGCGGCATTGAAACAAGTGAAAGCTGAACTTGGGATGACTTTTCCGCTTGTGATCGGTGGACAAAGGATTACAACCGAGGACAAGCTTGAATCGATCAATCCGTCAAATACTGAGCAGGTGGTCGGCTATGTTTCCAAAGCGACAAAGGATCATGTAGAAGCTGCCATGATGGCTGCTGAGGAGGCTTATGAAACTTGGAGAAAGTGGGATCCCGAGGTACGAGCGGAACTTTTACTGCGGGCTTCTGCTATTATTCGCCGTCGCAAGCATGAATTCTCCGCGCTAATGGTTTATGAAGCAGGTAAGCCGTGGGGCGAGGCAGATGGAGATACGGCTGAAGGCATTGATTTTATTGAATACTATGCACGTTCCATGATGGAGCTGGCGAAAGGCAAACCGACCTTAGATCGTGTGGGCGAACATAATAGATACTTCTATCAACCGATGGGGCCTGGCGTAACGATTCCGCCGTGGAACTTCCCGTTTGCGATCATGGCCGGTACCACAGTTGCACCGATTGTTACGGGAAATACTGTGTTGCTCAAGCCTGCTGAAGACACACCGCTTGTTGCTTACAAGTTAGTCGAAGTGCTTGAGGAAGCTGGACTCCCGAAAGGCGTATTGAATTTTGTGCCAGGAGATCCAAAAGAAATCGGGGACTACCTTGTAGACCATCCGAAGTCTCATTTTGTCACCTTTACCGGCTCAAGAGCTACCGGCACACGGATTTATGAAAGATCCGCCAAGGTTCAGGAAGGTCAAGGCTTCTTGAAGCGTGTGATAGCGGAAATGGGCGGAAAAGATACGATCATTGTTGACGAGGATGCTGATCTTGATTTGGCTGCGGATGCTATTGTGAATTCCGCGTTCAGCTTCTCCGGGCAAAAATGTTCGGCTTGTTCCCGTGCCGTAATCCATGAAAATGTCTACAATGAAGTGCTGGAAAAGTCGATTGATCTGGCAAAAGAATTGTCAGTCGGCAACCCGCTTGACGATACGTATATGGGTCCGGTGATCAATCAGAAGCAATTCGATAAAATCAAGAAATACATTGATATCGGAAAAGAAGAAGGCGAACTGAAATTGGGCGGCAAAGCAGATGATTCCAAAGGCTATTTCGTCCATCCGACGATTTTCGCTGATCTCGATCCGAAAGCTCGCATCATGCAAGAAGAAATCTTCGGTCCAGTCGTTGGCTTTACAAAAGCAAAAGACTTCGACGAAATGCTGGAGATTGCCAATAATACCGAATACGGGTTGACGGGAGCCGTCATCACAAAAAACCGTGAGCATTGGGATCTCGCTTGCCGTGATTTCAACGTCGGCAACCTTTATCTAAACCGCGGTTGTACAGCTGCTGTTGTCGGCTATCATCCGTTTGGCGGATTCAAGATGTCCGGCACCGACGCCAAAACAGGCAGCCCGGATTATCTGCTCAACTTCCTTGAGCAAAAAGTTGTATCCGAGATGTTTTAAATCATAAAAGTGCCTGACTGTCGCAATAAGACAGCCAGGCACTTTTTTGGATCTTTTTCTGCCGTGGTTTATTATTCTCCAAGAAGCGAAATACCGCCATCGACAATTAGGGTTTGTCCACGAATCATATCGGCTGCCGGCGTGCAAAGGAAATGGGTGGTCTCCGCCAAGTCTTCCGGTTCAACCATGCGTCCCGCGGGATTTCTTTTCTTCGCGGTTTCAAGCAATTCCTCCCGATTTGGGAAGTGCTTCAACGCATCAGTGTCAACCACTCCGCCAGATACAGCATTGACGGCAATGCCTTTTGGTCCCAATTCAACTGCCAGATAGCGCGTAATGTTCTCAACGGCAGCTTTGGACACTCCGACCGCCACGTAATTCGGCAACACCCGGATGGCTCCGATGCTGGAAATGGCGACAATCGAGCCGCCTCCGTTCTTCTCCATCAGTTTGGCCGCCTGCTGTGCCGCAAACAAATACGCTTTGGCATTAATGTTCTGCGTCCAGTCCCAATGATGCTCTTCAATCTCCATAAGCGGCCGCATCACACCGGATGCCGCGTTGCTTACGAATACATCAAGCCGTCCGAACGCCTTGTCAATCTCAGTGAACAGATTTTCAATCTGTTCCATCTCGCCAATATTGGCTTTCACCGTCAACACTCGAATCCCGTATTCGGCTTCGAGTTCCTCTTTCGCCTGTTCGGCACTCTTTCGTTTTCTCATGAAGTTCAGGACGAGGTCGTAACCATCGCTGGCAAATTTCTTCGCGATCGCTTTGCCGATTCCTCTTGTCCCGCCTGTAATCAGAGCCACTTTGTTGTCCATGTTCAGCACCTCAATTATCTATGATTTGTCCACTGCCTATCATACCAAAAATCTTTGTCTCGGCGCATGTTTCGTCTGCGGCAGGTGAATGAAGTTCTCTAAGCGAGTTTCAGAAGGGGGAGGAGCTTATAATTTTTCAATGCTTAAACATCTCATGAAATATTAAATCAACTGACACTCCCTGTCAGGGTTGGTCTGTATAATTGTTCGTACAGTAGGTCAAGAACCATTAAGGGAGTGAGCCAAAATGAGAAATGCAGCAAAAAGCCAAGAAGCATCCTTCACACATAAGAAAGTGATAGTCAATGAGATACCTGTTCATGTGGTTGAAGCCGGGTCGGTCGGCAAGCCCGCAATATTTTTTGTTCACGGATGGCCGGCATGTTGGGTGGAATTCAAATCGGTGATGACGATTCTGTCCGAGGATTATCGTGTAGTGGCCATTGACTTGCCTGGTATTGGGGGCTCTGAAATACCGCTTCAATCATACAGCAAGTGCCATATAGCGAATTATGTTCGAGGTGTTATGGATTCATTGAATTTAACCGATGTTACGCTGGTCGGATGTGATGTTGGAGGGCAGGTAACGTATGCTTTTCTAAAGAGTTTTCCCGAAAGGATTTCACGTGCGGTCATTATGAACGTCGTCATCCCGGGAATTGAACCATGGGATGCGGTGAAAAGAAACCCATACATCTGGCATTTTGCTTTTCATGCCATCCCGCAATTACCTGAAAAACTTGTCACAGGTCATGAGCTTCTATATTTTTCTTATTTTTATGATGTTCTGGCTGGAAAGGGGAAGAGGTTGAGTGATGCCTACAGAAAGTCATATTCAGAGGCTTATACCCGTCCGGAAGCACTGAAAGCAGGATTTGATATTTATAGATCTTTCGATCAGGATCAGAAAGATAATGCCGCGACAAAGGATAAAATGGTTTCGATGCCGATTCTCTACCTGCGTGGAGAAGATGAACACATAGATATTCAACCGTACATGAAAGGATTTAGGGAAAGTGGTTTGTCGAATGTCGAAGCAAAGATCATTGAAAATTGCGGGCACTTTTCAGCCGAAGAAGCACCGGATAAAGTGGCCTCAGCCTTAAGAGGCTTTATAAAAGAGAACTAAACTTGTCCCCATGTGTTTTGCAAAATAAAGGTCACTCAAACAAGCCGTTTTTGTTCCTCAGTTTGCAAGCGGGGAGTCGGTCGGACGATCTCTTGACACGTTTTGGCGACCACTTTATACTTATGTGGTGAAACATTTTTATAGGGTATAGCTAATTAGTGTTGGATCAATCCAAATCGTCGGGATGTAGCGTAGCTTGGTAGCGCGCATGCATGGGGTGCATGAGGTCGCAGGTTCAAATCCTGTCATCCCGATTAGTACAGAAAGCTCGAATCCCTTGATATATAAGGTGATTCGAGCTTTTTATTGTTAGTACAGACAACAACATTTTTTATTGATACAGGCACTTTGGGTACAATTTGGGTACAGTTAAGAAAAAGTGAAAGTACAAATACACTTTTTTGTGCTTACACACAATCCCAAGGGGTTAATTTTAAATTTTAGCGAAACAAACCCTTAAGTAAAGTGAATATTTTGTGCAGATGGGCACATATTACAAATAAATACGAGCCCCAAGGAGGATTTCTTGTGACTGCTTCAAATCATGTACCGCTAACGGCTACTGAATTAGGAACGCTCTGGATGGAATATCAAATGGACACACTGACCATGAGGGTTTTAGAACATTTTATTGAAAAAGCGGAAGGTGAAGAATCAAGGAAGATTTTTCAATCGCAATTTGAAAAGAAAGTCCAACATATAGAGACCATCACACGCATTTTTCAAAATGAAAATGCGGCCATTCCCGTAGGATATACCGAAAAAGATGTTAATAAAGGGGTGCCACGGCTTTGGGATGACAGCTTTGATATGATGTATACGCGCGTGATGGCCAAAGTCGGAATCGGAATATATGCGTTAAATTCCAGTATGTCTTACCGGCAAGACATTCGAAATTTAAACAAACGCTTTACAGCGGATGAACAGGAAACCTATGATCAGACAACGGCGTTTTTGTTAGAAAAAGGGGTGCTTGCACGCCCACCTTATGTGTCCATGCCCAAAGAGGTGGAATTTGTGGATGGTAAAAGTTATATGAGCGGATTTAATTTGTTATCGGAGAAACGGGCATTGAACACTGTTGAAATTGCCAATATCTATCAAGCCATGGAGTCCAATATATTGGGCGTCCAAATGATGAGTGGATTTGCTCAGGCGGCCCAAGAAAAAGAAGTCAAAAAGTATTTCACCAAAGGAAAGGATCTTTCCAAGAAAATTGTCAATGTTTTAAGCGACCTTTTGATGGGAAGCGATATTCAACCTCCATCCACTTGGACAGGGAGAGCCACCGATTCAACAGTCCCGCCGTTTTCCGACAAACTGATGATGTACAACGTCAGTTTATTAAGTACATTTGGGCTTGGTAGCAATACAATCGGGGCAGCTTTTAGTTTACGGTCCGATCTGCCATTAAAGATGGCAAAGCTTGCTCAAGATATTTTTATGTTTTCAAAAGAAGGCGGCAAACTGATGGTGAAGCATAACTGGATGGAAGAACCCCCACAGGCCGAAGATCGAAATCAACTAACCAAATGATAATAACAAGCCATAGCGTCACATCTTAAGAAGAAATAAACTCTCGGGACAAGGAAGTGCCCTAAATAAGGATTAGAAAATGAATGGAAAAATTGTTATGGAGTATCGCCCTACCCGGTTTTGGCCAGTATTTAAACGGCAAATTTTTAAAAGGGACAGTACTGATCTTCTTGGAAATTCTGATTAATGTCCAAAGTCATTTTAACGAGATCATTATTTACAGCTTTCATGGGGAGATCCAATTGGCCATTCAACACACCAATTATGAATGGTTAATGTTTTATCCTTGTGTTTACCTGTTTGCAGCGTGGGACGCTTATCGTGACGATCAGGGCAAAATATCTCCTTACGCGTTTTTGCCCTTTGTTTTTGCTGCCTATTTTGTCACTGTCGGATTGATCTTTTCCCCGAGTTTTAAACTTTTTGGGGTCTTATTCGGCCCGGTTTGGCTGCCGATTTTGGGGTTGGTTCCTGGGGTTGGAATCGGACTGCTTCTCCAACTGTTGTTGAAAAAATATCGAGGTGTTGCCTAATGAGGAATGGAATAGAGTATAAAATCCATCCTGCCAAATGTCGGGATTGTATGTGGCGCACTGGAAGGGTTTGCGCTTTTCCACGTTGTGTAAAGAAAGAAGGGAAAAGTCTGTAACTAATTTTTAACGTGAGTTTACATATCGTGTTTGTTTTTCCTTGATACTAGAGAGAAGGGGTCTAAGATCGTTTATACAACCCCATCACTCTTAAGAAACCCATGGCTGGTTGTCTGGTGGACAGCAACCATATCCGATGTTTTCCCTGGCTTCGAAACTTTTCAACTAGGGTAGATTATGTATCTTTTGTTTATTTGGAGGTGGGTAGTTCGTGAATGCGCCCGTCAATATGGATCAGATCGACACGATCCACAAAGCTTATAAGGCCCTTTATGAAGTCAATCAGGCAATGACTCAGGTATGGGTGACAGATAGCCTCTTTGCTTGGCAATGGTGGTTACAAGTAGGTTTGACGCTTGTTCCTTGGACTGTTTGGCTGATCTTTAGGAAAAGGGACAGCACAGACCGGTTATTGTATGCAGGGTTTTTTGCCATGCTTGTTTCTTCATGGCTCGACTTTGAAGGCGTCTCTTTGGGGCTGTGGTCATATGAATATAGCCTTATTCCGACCATGCCCACCTTTATCCCGTGGGATTTCTCTTTAATCCCCGTAACGATCATGTTTTTGTTACAGGTTAAACCAAACCTGAATCCTGTAATTAAGGCCATTTTTTTTGCCGGTATGACGTGTTGTGTAGGGGAACCGATCTTTAAATGGGTCAATGTATACAATCCCGAGGGCTGGAAATATATTTATTCCTTTGGGATTTATGGGCTTATCTATCTGGCTACACATTACGTTAGTCGAAGGACAAACTTTGCAAATTTAGCTCCGGGATATAATGATGAATATTTCGGGGAACATACTAAAAAACAAAACGCAAATGATGGGAACCATTAAATATAAAGTTTTAAAGGAGGAACTTATGACCAATTCAAATCACGTTCCGCTGACGGCGACCGAGTTAGGAACATTGTGGATGGAATATCAGATGGACACTCTGCTCATGAGGGTTTTAGAACACTTTATAGAAAAAGCGGAAGGGGGAGAATCAAAAGGACTTTTTCAATCCGTGTATAAAAAGAAAGGCGAACATGTAGAAATCATCACAAACATTTTTCAAATTGAAAATGTGGCCATGCCCATAGGATATAAAGAAAAGGATGTGAATAAAGGGGTCCCCCGCCTTTGGGATGACAGCTTTGATATGATGTATACGCGCGTGATGGCAAAGGTTCAAATCGGATTTTATGCGCTACATTCGAGCATGGCCTACCGTGAAGATATCAGAAGTTTAGACAAACGTTTCACGGCAGATGCACAGGAAACGTATGATCAGACGACAGCGTTTCTATTAGAAAAAGGGGTGCTTGCCCGTCCGCCTTACGTTTCCATGCCCAAAGAGGTTGAATTTGTTGATGATAAAAGTTACATGAGCGGGTTTAATTTGTTAACGGATAAACGAGCGTTGAATACTGTGGAAATTGCAAATATTTATCAGGCCATGGAATCCAATATTTTGGGTGTGCAATTGATGGCCGGATTTGCCCAAGCTGCCCAAGAAAAAGAAACAAAACAATATTTCACCAAAGGAATGGAGCTCTCTAAAAAAGTCGTCAATACTTTAGGCCAACTTTTGATGGACAGCGATATTCAGCCCCCTTCTACTTGGACAGGAAGAGCAACGGATTCAACAATTCCACCGTTTTCCGATAAATTAATGATGTATAACACCAGCTTATTAAGTACATTTGGTCTTGGTAGTAACACCATAGGTGCGGCTTTCAGTTTGAGAAGTGATTTACCTTTAAAAATGGCAAAGCTTGCCCAAGATATTTTTAACTTCTCGAAGGAAGGCGGCAAGCTTATGGTGAAACACAACTGGATGGAAGAACCGCCTCAAGCAGAGGACCGATATCAATTAACGAAATGACTACTATGTAGAGGTTCATTAACGATAACAGGGATGAGTTTATAAATGGAGAAATTGTTGTGGAGCTTTGCGCTACCAGGATTTGGCCAATTTCTCAACGGAAAGTTTTTAAAAGGTGCTTTGTTTATCTTTTTGGAGTTTGTAATTAATGTTCAATCCAACTTTAATGTGCTCATTAAATTAAGTTTTCACGGTCAAATTGAAAAAGCCATTCATCAAACCAATTATGAATGGCTTATGTTTTACCCCTGCCTTTATTTCTTTGCGGCGTGGGACGCTTATCGGGACGATGAGGGCAAAAAATCCCCCTACACGTTTCTGCCCTTTGTGTTTGCCGCCTTTTTTGTCACGGTCGGGGTGATTTATTCCCCAAGTTTTAAAGTTTTTGGGGTTTTGTTTGGACCAGTTTGGCTACCGATGTTGGCTTTAATTCCGGGCGTTGGAATTGGCTTGTTTCTTAGATTATTTTTAGTGAAATGGCGAGGGCCGTAAAAAAATCAAGGGTAAAATCCCCGGATTATGCTTTCTTTGATTCATTTTGTGGTTTTCGTAATGTATCGAAATAGGCGGCGGCGGATTTATCCGCTTTATCATACACATGTCCGTAGGTATTCATTGTTGTAGTTATATCGGCATGGCCTAACCGTTCCGCAATAACCTTTGCGTGTGCGCCTTGATTGATAAGCAATGAAGCGGACGTATGCCGAAAGTCATGAATGCGGATATGCTTTAATCCGGTTCGTTTTGTAAACCGTCGCCACCATCGGTTAGGCACATCAGGGTAGTAAGGTTTTCCGTTCCAAGTGGAGAAAATAAAAAAGTGTTCCCCGCCTTTCCACAGTTCCGCCGCCTGTAACCGTTCTTTGCCTTTCGTGCGGATATAAGCCTGTAATTCTTCCATTACATCGGGCGGTACGGCCACAGTACGGGCGGATGAAGCCTTGGGCGGTACAAATTCATGGCCTTTTTCTTTTGTGTATCGAAGTTGTTGCTTAATGTCTATGGTCGATTGTTCAAAGTCTATATGTTCCTTTTCGAGGGCAAGCAGTTCCCCGCGCCTTAATCCGCATGTTAAGGCAAGTGTAAGAAATATACGCCAGTGAAGCGGTTCGTTTTGAAGTTTTTCAAATAGAAAACGCGCTTCATCCTCATCATAAACATCAAACTTTTTATATTTCACTTTTGGCCTTTGAACGCCGTTAACCGGGTTATGTTGAATAAGCCGCCATTGTTCCGCGCATTTGAATATATCCCGCAGTATAGCGTAATGGCGGTGAATAGTGGATGAGGCCAAACCGCCGGGCTTTCCGTCTTTCCGTGCGCCGTCTTGTTCCAAACTGTCCAAAAAGTTAATAATGTGGATGGGGTTAAATTCATCAAGCCGCATATGCCCAAACACGGGGAGAATGTTATTTTTTAAATGTGTGTTATTGTCTTGTATTGTTTTATTTGATAGATGTTTCTTTGCGTATTTCTCCCGCCATTCATCCACAAAATCAGCAAACTTCATTTTTGACGGGTCAATGTATTCCCCCGCTTCAATTTCTGTTTGAAATTCAGCAAGTAGCCTCCGCGCTTCCGTCTTATTTTTTGCTTTTACCGTTTTACGCTTCCATATACGCTTTCCATTTTGGTCAAACCCCATTGAATACTGTAACCGCCATGAATCCTTTCCCCGTTGATGGACATTCCCACGTCCAGCCATGTTATTTTTCCCCTTTCTGTTTTTGTCTTCGTTTCCTTTGTCTGTGTAATACCGCACATCGACTTTCTCCCTTATTAAATCCCGGACAAAACTTCTGTCTGCCGTCTGTACTTATGAAAGGTGTCCCGCAAAACTGACACCTTTTAAATGCGCCCTTTTCAGCAGTATTTAGGATTTGCCAATAGACCACCTCAATCAAGGCAGAAAATGCAAAAAATGATTTGATTTGATGGTTTTCTACCTTATAGGCTTTCCGTTGAATTCCCTTTATATTTTTGTTGAGTATGTCACGAACAACTCTATTCGCCAATTCAAGAGCCGTTCCTTCAGAAGCTTGTCCTAACGCCCACCTTGTTAAAGAGACCTTCCCGCTATTTCCAATAATTGACGTGGGAATGTCCGGGCCTTCGTCACCTTCTACCTCCATTCCTTCCAAAATTCGTGTAGCTTTTTCCTCATCCCATTCCTGAATGCAAGAAATTAAATCAGTCACAAGTCGGACGGTATTTACATGTGCCTCTATCCACCCAACCGGGTCACCACCTTGTCTATCTTCAGGTTTCACAAGTGCATAGTGTCCCAAGTTCCCGTAGTTTTCAGCAAACTGGATTAAGTCACTGGAGTTATAAGCATTTAGTTTAGCGATCACATTTGGGAGTTCAGTGTGTGCCATTGGAAAGTAAAGCCGTTCGCTTTCCCCGTTTGCACGAACCGGACGTAGAACTCCATTTACGATCTCATAATTTGCTTCAACACCCCAAGTTGTTGCTGAACCGGCTTCCCTGCTCATTGCCGCTTCTTGCTTGTCAATCATTCCTTTTTCCTCCTTGTTAAGCATTATCACGCTTAAATTTTAAAATAGTCATGTAATGTCACGTTAAATAACATTGTTAGGCGTGTTTTTTGATGTTAATTTAAGTATAAAGCAACAACACCAACAAAACAAGAGAGGGAGTGAAATAATAATGCAAAATAATCAAGATGTTCGAGAAGCGATCCGTGAAGCAGGCTTGAAACAATGGCAAGTGGCGGATGCTTACGGGCTAAACGAAGGGAATTTCAGCCGCCGTTTGCGTAAGGAATTGCCATTGGGAGAAAAACAAAAAATCTTTGCCGTAATTGATGAAATGAAAAACGAAATGAAAGGGGCGTAACCATGGAGAAAATCACAATGGAGGCGGCGGAAGTGGCCGAATACTTAGGTTTATCGAAGGATGCGGTTTACAGGTTACGGCGTGAGGGTAAACTTCCGTTTATTCGTTTGGGGGAGCGGCGGATTCTTTTCAAAAAGGATTCTATTGATCGGTGGTTAGCAGAACAAGAAGAAACCAGCTTGGAAGATTGGGGGTGATCGAATGGAGAAGAAACATAAAAGCCCGGCGAAGAAGTTACCGCTTCCTCACCGAGCTGTATTAGCTATCATCAGCCCCGACCGCCGGACAACCGTTAGCGAGGTTTCAAAACTCACGGGGATACCGCCCCAGAGAGTGCGGGAGATCGTGGCTGATTTAGTCACAGTGTACCACAAGCCAGTAGGTAGTAGTGTTGCAAAAGGAAATTCCGGTTTTTTTATCATTACCGATGAACGAGATCGGAATGAGGCTATCCATCATTTAGAAAGCCGGGTTCAATATTTAACCGACCGCGTAACTGCATTAAAGAACATGGACATAAAAACAAATGGCCCACATTGGGCAAAGGGGGTCAAAGTTTGATTACCTCCAGTATACCGCAACAGGCTGAAAAAATACACGAGAGTTTAAATGTTTTGTTCAACAGTGGGGATGTTGTCGAAATGCGGATTCCCAAAGCCGGGAAATATCGAACCATAAGCGGATACTTCGATAACGGAAAGGCATTAAGCGAAGCCGCCGCAACGTATAGCGGTAAATATGCGGGTGTTTATGTGACGCTGAACCCTGTACATAAAGGGTTGTTGGCGAGGTCGAATAACAAAGCCGCCTCATATGCCGCAAACACAACAAGCGACAACAATATTTTAAAACGCTGTTGGTTTTATATTGACTTCGATCCGAAACGTCCAGCGGGAATCTCTTCAACGGATGAAGAACATGCCGCCGCCATAGAACGCGCCAAAAAGGTGAGGGATAAGCTGTTAAATAACGGCTTTCCTTCTCCAATCCTTGCCGATAGCGGGAACGGTGCACATCTGTTATACCGTATCGACTTGCCAAATGACGAAGAAAGCAAAACCCTCATTACAAACTGTTTGAAGGCGTTGGATTATCATTTCAGCGATCAAGTTGTAGATATTGATATAGGTGTCTACAACGCCGCGAGAATATGCAAATTATACGGAACAATAGCCTGCAAAGGCGACAACACGGAAGAACGGCCACACCGGGAAGCAAAAATCATAAATGTGCCGAAACCCGTCGAGGTTGTCCCTAAAAAGCATTTGAAGGCATTAGCCAATACAAAGCCAAAGGAACCCGAAAGGACACAAAATAAAAGATATGAAAGCCATGGAGGCGGCGGGTCATTTGATATTGAGCAGTATATGACCGATCACGGCTTAACCATTTCAAAAGAAAAAGCATGGCAAGGCGGTACAGTGTACGAATTGGAGGAATGCCCGTTCAATCCCGATCATAAAAAAGGTGATTCAAGTATCATTCAGTTTCCCGGCGGCGCGGTATCCTTCCAGTGTTTTCATAATTCCTGTCAGGGGAACGATTGGCACAAATTACGTGATTTATTAGAAGGCGATCATCGGAAATCTTACACCAAGCCCTACCCACAAGAAAATTTTGCGCTGGAGCCTACAAAACTGCCAGGTGAGCCGGAAACACCGTCATTAGGCGCGGGAATGATACCGGAACCGCTTAGACCGTGGCTAATTGATGTATCTGAGCGGGCGAGCATTCCGCTTGAGTTTGTGGCGATTCCCGCCATTGTTGCGCTTGGCAGTATCATAGGCAGGCGGATAGCCATTCGTCCGGGGCGCTTTGATGACTGGACGGTTGTGCCTAACCTTTGGGGCGGCATTGTTGGCCGCCCCGGTGTGATGAAATCATATGCCGTAAACGAAGCATTGAAACCCGTTTCCCGATTAGCCGCGAAAGCTATACAAGACTTTGAAGATAAAAAAGCCATGGCCGAGGCGGAAGAAGTGGAACAAAAGGCGGAAATGGACGCTATCAAAAAACAAATGGCAAAAGAAGCAAAGAAAGGTGGTGATACCGAGGCATTAAAGGCAGAGCTTGCCGAAAAGATTAAGGAAATCAATGATTGTGCGATCACACAAAAGCGTTATCTCATCCAAGACCCGACCGTTGAGAAATTAGGGGAACTTTTGCAGGAAAACCCGCACGGCCTGTTATTGTCCCGAGATGAATTAAGCGGATGGTTAAGGACATTGGACAAGCCCGGCCATGAGGGAGACCGTGAGTTTTATCTTGAGAGTTGGAACGGAACGGGAAGTTTCACCTTTGACCGGATCGGACGAGGGACAACCCACATCCCGGCGGTGTGCTTGTCCATTATCGGCGGTATTCAACCGGGGCGGCTAAAAAGCTATATCACGGGGGCATTACAGGCAAACGGTTCAGCAGACGACGGCCTTTTGCAACGCCTTCAATTACTTGTATGGCCGGATAAAATGGGTGAATGGACAAATAAAGAACTTAAACCCGATAAAGAGGCACGCGAACAGGCTTTTCGACTTTATGAGGCGTTGGAAACACTTACCGCCGAGGCGGCAGGAGCAACTTATGATATAGATAGCGAGCTTCCTTTTTTAA
>DASTWO010000056.1:0-30866 GCA_035776675.1 Caryophanales bacterium | reverse complement strand
AATGGATGCCAATTCCCCATCGACAACAATCAACTTACTATGCATGAAGCCTTCCTCGTATTCGTAAATCTTCACCCCATCCTTAAGCAAATCGGGGAAATACGAACGTGAGGCGTAGAAAACAATTCGCTTATCCGGCCTGTCCGGTACAAGAATCCGAACGTCGATTCCGCTTAATGCCGCAATCCTGAGGGCACTGAAAATATCAGCGTCCGGAATAAAATACGGGGACGCAATCCATATCGATTTCTTTGCGGAAACAATCATAGAGAAGAACAAACTCTTAATGGCTTCCCACTCTCCGTCCGGACCACTTGCGACCATTTGCACACCTCCGGAATCGGTGTTCTCCAATGCCAAAGGCTTAGGTGACAAATAATCAGGCAACAAAAGAGAGGTGCCGGTCATATAATACCAATCCTGAAGGAAAAAGAGCTGCAAACTTCGAACAGCTTCTCCTTCAACACGTAAGTGAGTGTCACGCCAAAACCGAAACCCGTTCTTCTTCCTCCCCAGGTACTCATCACCGATATTCAATCCGCCGATAAAACCAATGCTGCCGTCGATGACTACGATTTTTCGGTGATTCCGGTAATTGATCTTATGATTGAGAAAAGGCAGTTTCACTGGAAAAAATGATACCATTTCCACACCGGCTTCACGTAAGTCACGACGGTAACGTTTTGGCAATAGCCAGCTCCCAACCGCATCATAGAGAAAACGAACTTCTACTCCTTCCTTCACCTTCTCAATCAACAGATCTTTAAACTGGCGGCCAATCCCATCGTCCCGAACAATATAGTATTCCAAATGAATGTGGTGTTCAGCGCCCCGAATGGCTTCGAAAATGCTGTCGTATGTTTCTTCACCGTTCGTAAGCACCCTCGAATCCGTCGAAAATGATATGGGGCTCTTTCCAAGCTTGTGAGCCAACCGGAACAGCAACTGCTGATGATCTCCCATCGTTTCCATTTGTTCTTGTTTAATCGGACGAGCCTCTTCCATTCTTGCAAACGCTTCTTCGTCCAGAAAAGCTTTTCTGCGGAAAAGACGATGCTTTCGATAACTCTGGCCGAAAATGATATAAGAAATAAAACCGACGATCGGGAAAATCGCCAATACAATTAACCAGGTAATGGTCTTGGAAGGATCACGGTTCTCCAGGAATATAACAATAGCAATCAATAAGACCGAAATTGTAAAACCGATATTCAAAGTGCCGCTGATCCAAGGAGTCCAATACCCTTGGGCAAACGAAATGACTGCGACGATAGCCAGAATGGCAGCCAGTAACGGTAATTTATTCTTCATCATCAATTCTTCCCCTTAGCTGTTTATCTATCCAAATGTAATCATACAAGATGGGGGTATCCCATTCAATGGTTATCCTAATTAATTAGAAACAGATCGCAAAATAAAAAGAACCGCTTTCGCGATTCCATACCGGCATCAAAGCATCGATCCCAAGTTGCAGTTACCTTTCACCATTGCACCGGTGAGCGCTTCCCGAAGGAAGTTCGGTAACAGATCACTTTCTTTGGGATCTCCCTTTTCAGAACGCTTTAGGGCTAAATTTGAAAACGGCTCCGCAAAGTAGCAAGCGCCTGATCTTTGATAATCAACTTTCCGTATTCCTGAAGACGGTGAATGGTCAAGTCCGTTTCAAAACCGTACTCCAGCAAGACGCTAAGTTGATTGTCCTGTTTATCGTCTTCCTCTTCTTCTTCATGGAAAACGGCATGCAGATAATAGGCGTCTTTAAAATGGTGTAAGCTGGTGGTCAGCTGCTCTCCGTCAAAACGATGACTTAACTGGATAGCATCTTCAAAATCATCGAACCCGATCAGGAATGAAAGCTCATCTTTCCCTTCCGGATGAGAAATCCGTTCCAGTTTTCGTTGTTTTATATTAGTGGATTGTTCCATTAGACTTTCCATCTCCTCATCAACCGGAATATCGATCTGCTTCTCATCGTTAATCGGCAGTTCCAGTTTCGAGCCGTCCTTGGAAAGTTGGGCTCTTGTAACGATAATTTCCAATCCCTTTTCCAGGGCCTGAACTTGGATCCAGAGAGGACCTTCCAATGAGAATTCCTCTTCGCTATGGGCCTCATCCATCATTTCCCAGAACAACTCTTCTCCACGTTCACGGTTATACCATATTTCCTCGCGGTCAAATCCCCGCTTCTCCATATCGACATACGTAATGAAGAATTTCAACGTATGGTCGTTAACTCTTTCAATTTTCATTGTGAATCGCTCCCTTCTGTCTTCTTGCAGAAGCCAGATAAGAGGCCTTACCAGAGAAAATAGAGGGAACACCTCAAGAGATGAAATGCAATATTATCGCTTTTGCAAGTGTCCTTTTATCCTCTGACCTCTGACCACTTGTTATTCATTCCCCTTATTCACGAGATTCCATTGAAATAAAGGTCCTTGTACCCTTATTCTATGACAAAATACAGAAGAATGAAATCAATAAACGTCGAAACCGCTGGAATTGTACAAGTACCCACCCAGTCCCGACTGCCCTCTACAGAGAGCCTACAATATCTTATGAGCACTCCCAGGCAAAGATGTAAATCAAATACACCTCTCCGTATTTGCGCTTTGTCTTTTTCGCATTTAAGTGATAGCCCCAGACTCCTCTTGCCTTTCGGGGTGGCACGTTCCTAATCAAGTTTTCACCTGAATAAAGTTAAAAAAGCACCCTCCGGTCAGGAAAAGTGCTTTTTTGAGATTGTCTCTTTAAATGAGAATATCAAACCACAGAAAGGATAAGCCCTTTGCGCTTGTCTTAATTCACCATGCGCTGCGCTTCTCTCAGTTGAAAGGTGCGAACCTTTCTTGGCAAGAAGCGGCGGATTTCATCCTCATTGTAACCGACTTGCAAGCGTTTTTCATCCAAAATAATCGGACGGCGTAACAAACCGGGATTATCACTGATCAATTGAAACAATTCCTGAAGCGGCATCGTTTCAAGATTGATGTTAAGCTGTTGAAACGCCTTAGATCGTGTGGAAATGATCTCATCTGTTCCGTCTTCAGTCATTCTGAATATCTCTTTAATCTCTCCGACCGTCAACGGTTCCGAGAAAATGTTTCTCTCTTCATAAGCAATATCGTGCTCATCAAGCCAGGCTCTCGCCTTTCGGCATGATGTACAACTAGGAGATGTATATAGTGTAATCATGGTTTCACTCCTTTCGGTAACCATCCGTTACCTCACCTTTATTATATAATAATTTTTCTAATTTGGATAGTGGGTTTTCCAAAAAAGTCGTATGTAAAATAACCTTTGTTTCTTATGTACCCCGAATACGATAAACCTAATCATAAAAAAGGAGATTTCTTTAAAAAAAATCTCCTTAAGCCGATGTTTTAATATTCGATGAAGGTTTTTTCGGCGGTTCCGGGTTCCAACCTCTTAATTTATCTTTCAACACTTCTTTCAACGCGTCACGTTTCTTCTTTCTTGTTTTCTGTTTTTCCTTCATGGTGTCATCACCTTCCTTTCTTCGGGCCTAGATCCACAACGGAACCGCTTCCTAATTCCTTTCTTACGAAGGCTCTTTTGTATTTTCAAATGCGAGAATGTTCTCATCCTTCTCTTTCTCAATGGCAAGGACTTTATCAACATCTTCATAGGTGTCGCCGTATAATTCTTCGTCTTTGTACGTGTGAATTTCTTCGTAAGTCTTCTTCATTTTCTCAAGAATGCTTTCTTCCGACTCGTTTTGCGGTGACCAATAGAGAATTTCCATTTCATTCACTTCTTTGGTTGCAAGCGAGCGTCGGCGGTATCCGATGGAAATCGCATGCTTGAATCCTTCCCTTTTGTAGAAATGAAGCCGTTTTTCCGAATCGGAGTCCTCGTAGTCGATGGGTTCCACCTCAAGAATGATCGGCTTGTTCTTCTTCTTTAGCTTTTCGATCAACTTGTGGCCAAGTCCCTGTCCTCTTGAAGCTGAGGAAACATACACATAATCCACGAAGACAAAATCCTTGGTTTCCACATACATAAGCACATGATTCGGACCTTCATCTTTGTGGTACATATCCCCTTTTTCTTTCAACAATAACTCCATGTGTTCCTGTGACTTCATCTCTTCCGTTGGAAAATATTCATTCAATTTCTCGTACCAATTCATCGATTTACCTGCCTTTTTAGCTAATTGTTGAATCGGCTGTAAGCCGACTCACTCCGGACCCCACCTCTTACTTCTCACTTTTATTATACCACATTGGCCATTTCGTATTTATTTTATCTTTTCTTTTTTCCCATCCTTTTGCTACACTATAAGTAATATTCGTGTTGGCCGAATTGGAGGAAATGCTATGATTGGGTTTCTGATTGATCTGCTTGTGCTGGCTGTACTTGTGATCGGATTAACAGCGATGCTTGGCGTAATTTCCACACAAATTGGTGAACGTGTATTCGGACGTAAGAAAGGGAACGTCTTCTATGACCACAACATGAATTCGCAAAAAGGATGGCGGAAAATGACCAGAGAATAACAGGTCGGGTAGGAAAGAAAAACCTTCACTGCGCAGTGAAGGTTTTTCTCTGTACTATTATGATACCGTAAAGCGGTAAGCCTGTCAAAGTCCCTTTAGTTCAATGGTGTGTAATCAACGCCATTACTATAGGTATTGTTGGCGTCCCAAATGAGAAATTCATGGATGCCATTCTCATTAAGCGCACGGATTTGAGCTTCAACTTCTTCTGCACCATAGACACGGTGGTGAGGTAGCCAAGATGCTGTAAAATCTTGAATCCATGGCCGCTCAACCGGAGGATCTTCTAACTTACTCAGTTTCTTTTTCTCAGCTTTCGCGTAAGCCGCTGTTAACTCATAAGGATGCAAATCCGGATAACGAATGCCGAAATACGAAGTCCAGTGACTCGGATAAATCATCGATGAAATGACATCAACATTCTTAGAAATCTTGGTCATGTTCTGTCCGATTCCCGGAGCTTCAGGAAGAGTAGCCGTATAACCGAATATATCCACAGACAACTCAACATCGTAAGGTTCAAGTTTCTTGCGCATAAACTCGACAAAATCGGTAACCGCTGCTACTCGTTGTTGAACGTCCAATTCCTTGTCGTTTTTGTTGTACTCCTCGTACGTACCAGTCGAGTACTCTAAATCAGCAGCATGATTTTGGAAACCTTCCGGAAACCGAACGTAATCAATTTGAATTTCCTGAAAGCCCATTTTCGCTGCGGCAATCGCGACACTGGCGTTATATTCCCAGTTCTTCTTCAAAAATGGATTAATGAAAGCCGTGTCCCCACTGGCTGTCCATAATTCCCCGTTCTGCCTGCGGAACGAAAGCTCAGGATTTTCGTGAGCCCGCTTATCGTCTTTGAAACAAACGATTCGCGCGATCGGCCAGATATCATGTTCCTCTAACCTTTTCAACAACTTCTTCGGATCGTCAATGATTGACTTTGCCGCTTTTGCGAAAGGAGCATTCTTATTTTCGGGTTCAAAAGCAATAGTACCGGAGGCGTCCTTAAGATCAATAACAATTGAATTTAAGTCACTTGAATCAATCAAGTCGATCAAGTCGCCCATTCTCGAAGTCGTAGCCGTCCAAAAAGTTGAATAAATCCCCCGAACATATTTCGGACGTTCGAAATCATATCCGTCCTGAAATACGAACCGCGGGACCAATTCGGGAAGCTCCAACTTATGCAACTCCAATTGCAATGAAGAGAGAAGCAGAACCTGTTTCGGACCCTCTCCATCCTCAGCATAAGCCGTCAAACCCGTCCCAAAGCACAATATTGCCGTCAGCAATAAGGTTGTAAACCTTTTCCCCACATAAAGCACCCCATTCTGGCTGTTTAAATTAATGTTTCGGGGCTAAATCAGAAACGTCCCCCATGTGTATCTTCTTTCATTATAATGTCATCTTTCTGCAATGAAAAGGGTTTTTTCGACATTTATTTTGCAACTTTTCCGTCCAATGTTTCAGTGATTTTTTCAAGTGTGATAACCCCGCGGAACTTCTGGATAACGCGACCTTTTGGATCCAATAAGTATGTGGTGGGGATCCCAATAACATGGTATAAATCCATGACGCTTCCGTCTTTGTCCAACAATATGGGAAAGGAAAAGTTGTGTTTTTCCACAAAGGCCCTCACATCTGACAAGTTTAGTTCCTGGGATGTCATATTTACTCCGATAACCATTAGTTGGGTGTCCTGGAAAGCCTGATCAATTTGCACCAAATGAGGAGCTTCTTGCTTACAGGGTCCGCACCACGACGCCCACATATTCAACAACACGTACCTTCCCCGAAAACCACTTAATGACAGCTTTCTCCCCGTCAGCGATTCTAATGTGAAGTCCGGAGCTTGTACATGGTCAGATGACCTACCATCTTTCACCCCTTCTAAATGACTCTGTCCATTTCTGGTAACAGAATTTCCTCTTGCTTCATCCTGCGTACCTGAGAAATAGAGAAGAAGCCCGACCACACAAATGAAACTCAACAAGTAAATCCATTTCCAATTCACATCCATCACCTTCTACTATATTTGTACGAACCCAGGCCGACATTATGCAAAACAATTCAATAATCAAGCAATAAATATCGAAAAATAAATGATATAATGGCGTTTACAAGGGAGGACATTATGCAAAAGACACAAGGTATCTTGGCTACATGCATACTTATATTGATGGGGCTCATCCTTTATTCATACTGGAGCGGAGTAGAACTGGGTTGGTGGCTGAAAGGATGGATCATTGTGTGCATCGCGGCCTATTTGGGACGAATATATGAAAAATATCGGAGAAATCGAGAAGAGTAACACCATGAGAAAAGACCTTCTGTCAAACCGACAAAAGGTCTTTAATAGAATCATTAAGATTGAGCTTGTAAATTCAATTTAGGAGCTTTTTTGCCTTCATTATGCTCTTCATCGTACAGATGACAAGCTACCCAGTGGTCATCGCGAATTTCCTGCCATTTTGGCGTAATCTTCGCGCAAACATCCATAGCCATCGGGCAACGGGTCCGAAAACGGCAACCGCTCGGTGGAGCGATCGGGCTGGGAACGTCGCCTTCAATAATAATGCGTTCACGGCTGCGTTCTACCTCCGGGTCCGGAACAGGAATGGCCGAAAGCAAAGCCTGGGTATAAGGATGCAAAGGCTCATTATACAGTTCATCGGAGGAAGCGACCTCTGCCATATTACCAAGATACATAACACCGACACGATCGCTAATATGACGAACCATAGACAGATCGTGGGCAATAAAGAGATAAGTTAAACCGCGTTCACGCTGCAAGTTCTTTAATAAGTTAACCACCTGAGCCTGAATAGACACATCAAGTGCAGAAATCGGCTCGTCGGCAATAATAAATTCCGGATCAACCGCTAAAGCCCGGGCAATACCGATTCGTTGACGCTGGCCGCCACTGAACTCGTGCGGATAACGGTTGGCATGGTCACGATTCAAACCGACTGTTTCCAATAACTCATACACACGATTCAACCGATCCTTGCTGTTCTTCGCAAAGCCATGAATATCAATGCCTTCTGCGATAATATCCTTGACCGTCATCCTTGGGTTCAAGGAGGCATACGGATCCTGGAATATCATTTGCATCTTTCGGTTGAATTTCTTAATATCTGCATTCGATTTCTTACCATGAACTTTCTCACCATCAAAGGTGACTTCTCCGTCCGTGGCGTTATATAGGCGGATAATCGTCCGTCCTGCGGTTGATTTACCGCAACCAGACTCTCCAACAAGCCCGAACGTTTCACCTTTATTTATATGAAAGCTGACGCCGTCTACAGCCTTCAGCGTTTGTTTTCGGCCTACTTTGAAATGTTTCTTTAAATTCTTGATTTCGAGTAATTTCTCTTCGTTCATCGCCATTATTTAGAACCTCCTACCATCGCGGCTTCTGGCGGATCCACTTTCGGAGCACGCTCGTCTAGAAGCCAGCAGGCTGTCTTCTGCGTATCCGACAGCTCGGTATACTCAGGCATGTGTTCTGTACATACCTGCATAGCATGCGGACAACGCGGAGCAAACGGACACCCCTTAGGAGGATCTGTCAAATCCGGTGGCGTTCCTGGAATAGCTGACAGTTCCTCATCCAAAGCATTCGGATTCGGGACCGACGCCAACAATCCCCAAGTATACGGATGTTTCGGTTGATAGAAAATTTCGTCGATCATACCGGTTTCAACAACTTTGCCGCCATACATAACAGCGACACGTTGAGCGGAATTTGCAACGACACCAAGGTCGTGCGTAATCAAAATAATCGCTGTATCCAATTCATTTTGCAAACGTTTCATCAAATCCAAGATCTGAGCCTGAATCGTTACATCCAAAGCAGTTGTAGGTTCGTCGGCAATCAAAACCTTTGGTTGACAAGCGATGGCTGTCGCAATAACAGCACGTTGCCTCATCCCTCCTGAAAACTGGTGAGGGTATTGATTGATCCGTTCCTCGGGATTGGGCACCCTGACCTGCCTGAGCAGTTCAATGGCCCGTTTCTTTGCTTCGGATTTACTCATTTTCAAATGCTTTCTTAAACCTTGCATAATTTGTTTACCGATCGTCATCGTCGGATTTAAAGTGGTCATCGGATCCTGGAAAATCATTGAGACTTCCGATCCCCGTACCTTTTGCATGCCTCTTTCAGAATACTTGACCAGATCATTTCCTTCAAACAGGATTTCACCTGATTTAACACGCCCCTGCGGCCGTGGGTTTAATTTCATAATTTCTCTCGCTGTAACCGACTTTCCGGATCCTGATTCTCCGACGATTGCGAGAGCTTCGCCCTTCTTTACTTCAAGGTTGACTCCCCGTACAGCCTGGACTTCAGCATTATAAGTGTCGAACGATACGTGAAGGTCTTTCACTTCCAAGATATTATCCATAACGTGTCACCCCCTATTGTCTCAACTTCGGATCCAAAGCATCACGTAATCCATCGCCAAATACGTTAAAGCAAATGAGCAGCAAACTGATCACAATCGCTGGAAACAAAGCCATATACGGATGAATTTGCATGACGTCAAAGCCATCGTTGATTAGCGTTCCAAGCGATGCCTTCGGGGGCTGAACCCCAAGACCGATAAAGCTCAAAAAGGCTTCCGCGAAAATGGCGGCAGGAACACTGAACATGGTTGTAATGATAATTTGTCCAACTGTATTGGGAAGCAGGTGCTTACTAATTAGTCTGCTTGGCTTTGCACCAAGTGTACGAGACGCCAATACAAATTCCTGAGATTTCAATTTCATAATTTGCCCACGTACAATCCTGGATTGACCGACCCAGCCGGTAAACGCGATTGCCGCAATAATTGTATAAAGACTAGGCTCCATGACCATAATCAACAAAATCAACAGAATCATTTGCGGAATACCAACCAATATCTCAACCACACGTTGCATAAAATCATCAGTACGCCCCCCGAAATAACCGGAGATACCACCGTAAGCAATACCGATAATAAAGTCAGCAAGAGCAGCCACCAAGCCGATTAGCAAAGAAGCTTGTGTACCCTGCCAAACACGGCTCCACATGTCTCGACCAAACTTATCGGCACCAAACCAATAGTTGGTATCGACTCCTCGTTGCTCGTAAAGGTCAACGCCTTGCTGGGTTAAACCATCGAAAGGAAGCCAATGAACATCTGTTAAGAAAGAAATACGTGGTGGTAAATAGTGAGCGCTCAAATCCTGAGAAATGGCATCCTTATCATTCATATAAGGACCAACTAACGCCAGAATAACAATAAATGCAATAATAACGGCACATACAATAGCCGCCTTATTTTGCCTTAAGCGCCGAAAAGCATCTTGCCAATAACTGATCGATTTACCAGTGACCTTCTCTTTATCAGCCGATAATAAATCAGCAGGGTTAAACATATCTTGCGTTATATTTTTTCTTTCTTCTTCTGTCATAGCCATTAAGAATCACCTCCAGCAATCCTGATTCTCGGATCAATGACTCCGTATAACACATCGGTAATAAACAGCATGACTACAAAGCCAGCACTGTACAATACTGTCGTTCCCAAAATAACCGGGTAGTCATTTGTCAAGATGGATTTGATAAACAAATCACCGATTCCAGGGATTGCAAAGATATTCTCAATAACTAGTGAACCTGTCAAAATCCCGGCAGTCATCGGACCGATAATCGTGATAACTGGAATCAACGCATTGCGAATGCCGTGTTTTACGATTACTGTAATCCGGCTCATGCCCTGTGCTTTAGCAAAAGTTATATAATCTTGTCCAAGTACTTCGACCATTTCGGTACGCATAAAGCGGGAAATAAACGCCATAACTCCAATGCCCAGTGATATGATAGGCAACACACGACTCGAAGGCGTTTCCCAGAATGCCACAGGCAATAGCGAAAACTTTACAGCGAAATAGTGTTGCAACAACACTGCAAATACAAATGATGGAATCGAGATTCCAACCACGGCTAATATTACGGTTCCGTAGTCAATGAAAGTTCCTCTTCTCAATGAAGCGATAATCCCAAGTATAATTCCTGCAATCACACCAAAGAACATAGCTTCAATGCCTAATTCCGCGGAAACAGGCAGTCTGTGAGCAATAATATGGGTAACGGGACGACCACCAAGTGAGAAAGAATCTCCCATATCCCCTTGAACGAGTCCGGCCAAATAGTAAACAAACTGAACTGGGACCGGTTTGTCCAAACCATACTGTTCATTTAATTGCTGAATCATTTCCGGACTTAACCTTTGCTCATTCTGATAAGGTGTTCCGGGCAAAAGTTTCATTGTGAAAAAGGTTATCGCGATAATCACAAAGATCGTGACAATCATGTAACCTATACGTTGTAACGTATAACGAAACAAGCATGACACCTCCTGTTGTAAGCCACTGTATCTTGATGTCGAATAATCAGTAAAAATCTGTGAATCCCCGACTATGAACCTATCTTAGCATATAACTTTCGTCATAATCAATGTAAATACATGCTAGTTTACAATAATATTAGCATAAAAGCGCATACATTGATTTTCATAAAAGAGAGTATATGCCAGGATGACATATACTCTCCTGAATTTCTTTAATATCCAAATGAATGGAACAAATTAGTGTTGCATAACCTTAGCGTGCCTGTATCTCAAACCATCTCCGGACAACACGGTGCCCTCAACATAAGTCTTGAGCAATACAGCACTTCCATCTTGGTAAGTTGGGATGAACGCAGCGTCATTAACCAAGTAGGCTTCAGCTTTCTGCATCATTTCCCAACGCTTTTGCGGTTCAGCGCCAAGACTATGAACTTTGTCCATCATTTCATTGAACTTAGCATCTTTGTAACCCATAGTGTTTTGCGGGTTTCCTTTGGCGAACAGATCCAAGAAGGTTGTCGGGTCTTTATAGTCCGGACACCATCCAGAACCGGCACCGTACTCATAATCGCCTTTGTTATCCAGCTCTAGATATGTTTCCCACGTTACTTTCTTGATCTTGAACTTGAATCCTTCAAGATTCTGGTTAACCTGAGCAACATAATATTCTGCCATTTTAGAAGCAAAGCTTCCATCAGTGGTCAGATATTCAACTTCGAGCGTATCAATGCCAAGTTCTTCTTTGGCTTGCTTCCAAAGCTGTTTAGCTTTTTCATCATTCGAATGCGGATAGGCTTTAATGTCTGCTGGTCCACCTTCTGCATGGAACCACTTGCCATCCGGGCCTTTATCAAATTGTTGCGGAACAACGTAGTTTGCAACAACGGAACCGTTGTTCATCAGCACGTTAACCGCTTGCTTACGGTCAATAGAGAGCCAGATTGCCTTACGTACCTTCTGATTCTTGAATGCAGGTACCGTTTTCTGGTTCAACTTCGCATAGAATACACAGTTTGAAAGAACTGTATGGAAGTCTTTTCCGTTTTTGAACTGGGGAACTTTGTCACCGCTGATACCGGTATACTCAAGTTGTCCCGTCTTATACAATTTCAAAGCTGTTTTTGCTTCTTTAACAATCTTGTAAGTGGCTTTATCAATGCTGACGTTTTCAGCATCCCAGTACTTGTCGTTCTTTACAAGTGTCATGCCCGAACCGTGATCCCATTTTTCCAATTTGTACGGTCCGTTAGCCAAGAGAGTATCTGGGCTTTGGCCATATTTGTCCTTGTGGCTCGTAACAAATTTCTTGTTCAACGGGAAGAACGGCGGGAAGGACATCAGATAGTTGAAATAAGATGTCGGCTTCTCAAGAGTAATCTGCAATGTCTTCTCATCGACTGCTTTAACTCCCAATTTGTCTACCTTGCCGTACATATCACTGTCTTTGTCCAGGATTTTCGCAGCGTTCTTGATGTTCGCCGATGCGAAAATAAAGGAATATTTAGCTTTCGTAGAAGGAGTCAACTGGTAATGCCAGGCCCAAACGAAGTCTTTGGCTGTTACAGGCTCACCATTCTCCCATACAGCGTTATCACGAATATGATAAGTGTAAACTGTAAGGTCGTCGCTGACCTCCGGCTCCCCTTTGGCAAGATCCGGAAGAATATCCGGGCCGTTGTCATACATCAGGCCGGCTTTGATACGAGTCAAGACTGCGCTTGAAGTTGTATCCGTAGCCTGTGTAATATCAAGCGAAGGCGGCTCTGATGCAAAACTCAAGTGCATTACCTGCTCGTCTGCCAATTTACTGCCCTCGTCTGTTGTACCTTCATCGGTACCTTCTTCTGTTGTGCCCTCGCCCCCGTCGCCGGTGTTTGTGCCGGACGAGCCTTCGTTTCCGCCTCCACCGCTACATGCGGACAGGAATACACTCATAACGAAAACGAGCGCGAGGAACAGGGACCATTTTGATTTCCCCTTCATGTAAATATGACCTCCTTTAAGATGATGAATCACTTCGTAGATTCGAAGTTTCACAAACTGTCAGTCAAGTTTGAATCAAACCTACAGCTGTATTATACTAGGTTCTTCCCACTTTTGCATCACTTTTTTTAAGTTTTTTTGAGAAAACCCTTTCATAATTACGTTTTCATAACAAAATATAGGTCTAAAGACCCATGTTTGTTAAAGGGTTTTTTGTGAGTTGGGCTTAAGTTCTGGTATAATATTCGCATCTTCTATATAAAGGATGCGTGTGAAATTCAATGAAATCTTATGCCATAACTTTTACAGCCGCTGTCATTCTTTCTCTATTGATAATGGCCGGCATTTATAAAGAAGTATCTTTCCTGTCCGCGATCAATTCGGCATCATTGGCGAGCCTGATTTTGATTATTGTTGGAGCTTCAATGCTTGTAGTCCAGGGAGGATTCTTCAATGGGATTTCCTACAGCTTTAAACGCTTTTACAGAAAATCACTTAAATCTACCGAAGGATTCGAGGATGAAGTTGACGATAATGAGGAAGACTACAGGCCGACACAACGTACGTTTTCCTTCACTTTCCCCGCGCTCATAGTCGGGATACTCCTTTTCTTACTTACACTGGCTCTTTCGTATACGATTTGATTTTTACAGTGTTTTTCTGTATACTACTTTCAATTCGATATTTAACGGCGATGATGAAGAGAGTACGCTTTCGAAAGCTTTCAGAGAGTCTGTGGGCGGTGGGAACAGGCAGCTGACGGCAGCGGAATGGACTTTGGAGCCCCGAACCGAAACGGAAAGAAGTAGGCTTCGGCGTTGATTCAGTACGTTATCAGAGAAACCGGATTGAAGGTTAGTCCGGACAAAGTGGTCCCGTTTGTTTGGGGCTATGAGGGTGGCACCGCGGTTCATTCGTCCCTTTTCGGGATGGATGGGCTTTTTTTATTTGATCAATTGAAAGGATGATGGAAATGAGCGTGATTTTTTCAGGTATTCAACCGACACAAACACTAACGCTCGGCAACTATTTAGGCGCTTTGCAGCATTTCCCTCCGCTGCAGGAGTCCAATGACTGTTATTTCTGTATTGTCGACCAGCATGCGATTACTGTTCCCCAGGACCGTAAAGTCTTGCAAGGAAACATCCGAAAGCTTGCGGCACTCTATCTTGCGGCCGGTATTGATCCAGACAAATCCACATTGTTTATTCAATCCGAAGTTCCGGCGCATTCACAATTGGCATGGATGCTGCAGTGTGTTACCTATATCGGAGAATTAGAGCGAATGACCCAGTTCAAGGATAAATCCCAGGGCAAAGAGGCTGTTTCAGCGGGATTGTTAACTTACCCACCGTTGATGGCGGCGGATATTCTATTGTACAACACGGACATTGTGCCTGTCGGTGATGACCAGAAGCAACACATTGAATTGACCAGGGATATCGCCGAACGATTCAACAATCGTTACAACAAGATATTTACGATTCCGGAAGGTCAGATTCCAAAGGTTGGCGCCCGCATCATGTCACTTGTGGAACCGACTAAGAAAATGAGCAAATCCGACGAAAATGAAAAGGCGACCATCTTCTTGCTCGATGATGAGAAGCGAATCATCAAGAAAATCAAAAGCGCCACTACCGATTCGGATATGACTGTTCGTTATGACAAAGAGAACAAACCGGGAATCAGCAATTTAATGTCCATTTACTCTTTGTGCAGTGGCAAAACCTTAGAGTCACTCGAAAGTGAATATCAAAGCAAAGGTTATGGAGAGTTCAAAACAGATGTCGCGGAAGCTGTCGTCTCCAAATTAAAGCCGTTGCAAGACCGGTATCACGAAATGATCGAATCCAACGCTCTTGATGAAATCCTTGATCAGGGAGCCGAGAAAGCCGACCGCGTCGCAAGAACCACATTGAATAAAACAAAAAATGCCATGGGGTTGGGAAGATAACCGTAAAGAACGCCAGCTGCAACAAAGGGTTTGCGGCTGGCGTTTCATTATCGGTTAAATTAAGTAAGGACCGACCAATAACATTAACATCCATACGTCAATACCGATAAAATAGAAGATCTGCGCTATGTTCTCCCATTCTTTTCCCCTAGCGAAATTCATAATCATCCACGAAAAAGCACCCAAAACGACAGGTATCAGGTACATATTACCGGAAAAACTCAGGTAGTCCGGCATCTGATGAAGAAATGAATCACCAAGAAAGGTTTTGATAAAATAAAGTTGTGCGGCTATAAACAGGACTACCGCTGTCAATCTAACCCAAAACGGATTCCTTTCCATCAAGTTGATATTGACCATATACATAACAAGCAAGAACAAGCCCATTGGCACCAAACTGAAAAGAGCGTACACAATGACAATCAGAGACTCAGATAAGTTAAACAATGAGTCACCGCTGGCAAATGACCAATCATGGCCGTCAATATGCAGACTTCTGGCGATCACTTGCGGATTCTGACTGGCCCCTTTTAGAAATTGCCCTTTAAATGATTCGAAATCATACCATAATACCGTATGATCATTTAACCAGAAAGGATCACCAGAAGGTTTCCTTGTAGCGCTCACATTAGTAGCTATCCACTTGTTTCCTCGTTTTTCCGCACGGAAAATATTTGCCGCCTTTGTATCCTTATAAGGTATATAATCCACCGTCGCGAACAATAGAACCGGCTTGTTGTGTTGCAAGCTTAGCCGGAAATTTACCGGCTCGTTAATTGGTTCTCCGTTGCTCTCTACGATGGTTAACTTCTCAATCTTCGGATCAATCTTCGATTGGCCGAGGTCAATTCTGGCAAGATAACTTGTACGAGACAACCCAAAGTGTGAACTTCCATAGATCGAATAATAAATCACCAACCGCTTGTGATTAAGGTAGTAGTCAAATCTGGATACACTTTCACCTTCAGCTGAGAAAAGCCGAATAGGCTCGGGCCAGTTTCCGTCCTTCTTTTCAATGAAATGGACGATAGATTGATTAGATCCCCCTTCCGTTATAACCAGAAACGAGGCAGGATTGCTCCCAACTGCAATATTTTCGATCTTATTGTCCATTTCACCAGCAAAGTGAAGGGTGAAAGTGTCCAAATCCACGGTAAACAGCTTCTTCTCCTTCCATACAACCACACTGCTCCCGCTTTGTTCCATTCCATCCAGACCTTCCGCCAGCACTGTCTTCTTATCATTTTGGTGGAGAATAAGTCGATGATTCTTTAATAGCAGCACCCGATGATCCCTTATCCAGTAAGGCGTGTCTTTCGTAACTTTCACAGGAATTCTTGATTGCCCCATCACTTTCAAATCAGGACTTAAAGCAAGATGGTGAATGGATTGGCTGTCGTAAGTATAAACATGATAGATATCTTCTTCTTTTTGTACAAACGTTCCATTATAGATACCCGGTACCGTAACAGGAAGGTCAATGGCACGGCTCCATTCATCACTCGGTAAAGTGAGCTCTTGTTCAAGATTCCGGAAAAGGAGAATGCCCCCAAACACCAAAAATATGAAAACAAAAAATCCAACCGCCCTGAACTTGCGACTGTTCAGTATTTCTTTCATTCATAGCCCCCCATACTTTTCTCTATAGCCTTAAAAAAGACTACCCATAATTGAACCAGATCTAAATCAAATAAGGTCCGACCAATAACATCAACATCCATACGTCAATGCCGATAAAATAAAAAATTTGAGTCATGTTCTCCCATTCCTTCCCTTTCACAAGATTTGTGATAAACCAGGAGAGAACGGCCAAAGCAATAGGGATCACATAGAGACTACCTGCAAATGACAAGTATTCTGGGACAGACCCTCCAAGTGAGTCTCCAAGGAAGGCTTGAATAAGATAAAGTTCCGAAACGAGAAATAATCCCATGGAAACGAGTTTGACCCACCGCGGATTTCTTTCCATTAAATTAATATTCACGACGTGCATGATGAGCAGAAACAACCCCAAAGGTACGAGACAAAATAGTGTGTACACAAGCAAAAGCAATGATTTGGACATGCTAAAGAGCGTATCACCGGCGGCAAATGTCCAATCATGACCGTCCAATTGGAGGCTGCGAGAAATCACCTGAGGATTCTGGCTCGCCCCTTTTAGAAATTGTTGTTCCAGTGAATTCATGTCATACCAAAGCACCGTGTGGTCATTTAACCAAACCGGATCTTCGGACGGTTTCCTGGTGCCGCTGACGTTGATAGCCAACCACTTTTCGCCTTGTTTTTCGGCACGATATACATTTGTCGCGGTCCCGATGTAGGGCATATAACCTGAACTTGAGAACAAAAGGACAGGTTTCCCTTGTTGAAAAGTGACTTGAAAGCCTTTTGCGTTCTGAAGCTTTTGCTTGCCTTTGCCGATAAGAGTAAGTTTTTCAAGTGTGGCATTCTCACCTACTTGATGGACCGGGATGGTCGCAAGATAATTTTTCCGTTGCAAACCAAAGTGGGTCATCCCGAACGACGAAAAATAAATACTCAATACATGATCGCGATAGACATAATCAAAGCCTGAAAGGGCGTGATTAAATCCGGCAAAATGCGTATCGGACTCTGAAAATTGTGTTCCCGACAAAGAAAACTCATACGTCTGTTTGAAAGAGTTCCCGCCTTGCTTCTGAATAAGGTGAAACTTTGCCGGGGTAGATTCCGTTTTGGTGATAGCCAGAAAGGAATCCGCTTTCTCTTCCAGAATGACATTATGTATATTGGTATCCAATTTTCCTGCCGATTGAAGAGTAAACGATTTCAGATCCACCGTATAAAGTTGTTTTCCTTTCCATACCACAACGCTGTTTTCATCCACGACGATTCCTTCCACTGAATCAGCCAGAGTCTGTTTCTCTCCATTTTTATAAAGGATGAGCTTGTGATCTTTAATTGTAAGAACCGCATGGTCCCTTACCCAGAATGGAGCTGATTTTGGAATATCGACAGAAAGACTAGATTGCTCCAGAACATTTAATTTCGAATCGATAACCACTTGATTAATGCCATCTTTTCCGTGAGTATAAATATGATAGCGACCCCCGTCTTCTCGGACGAAAGTCTCGTTATGTTCACCTGAAATGGTTACCGGCAATTCGATATCCCGGCTCCAATTTTCACTGGGCAAGGTTAATTCCTGATCCAGATTACGGTACATCAACAACCCGCCGAAAACAATAAAGGCCAAAATAAAAAAACCAATTGCCCTCCACTTCCGACTTTTCAAAATTCCTTTCATACTAAGCCCCCCTGTTTCGATCTCTCTAATAAAAATACAACCACTCCAAAGGAATAGAAGAGGTTGATGAACTTCCCTTATCGTACTACATTTTCCATTCTTATGCATCGGATTTTTTCATTTTTCTCCAAAACATGAAGGGTTCTAATATTCTTTTCCCTATATGGAAATTTGTTCATAGAAAAACAACCCCGGCGCCCCGAGGTTGTCCGCTTAATGATTTTGTTGTTCGTTCACACGACCGCCGTGTTCCAATTCCCAAATGTTCTCGAAATAAGGCTGCCCTTTAACAAGCCTTTTGCAAATTTCATAGTGACGTTCCGACCAACCGCTTTTGATTTCATTGTATAACGACTCCCAAGCAGTATCGAAGTCCATCGTCTGGATCTCAAAATATTTCTTTGGGACCCATTCCGTGTGCCAATATCGCATTTCCGCAGTGCTACCGGCCGCATACAGTTGGTCAAGAGCCATAAAGAGCAGTTGTTTCAATTTGCGTTCGCGCCTTGTCAGACCGCGCATCCATTTTGGATCAGGGGACAGTATATGGAATTCCTTGCTGTCGATATTGGGCTCATAATGGTACGATCTCGGTTCCTCATGATTCACCTTTTCGAAAATGACCTGCTCCTGCCTTGGGATTAATCGGCTTTTCCGGACCGGGATCCGATAGCCCATAGTGTCAACGGCGATAACCCTTACACCGTCACTGGCAATAAAGCAGCATTCGATCGGCTTGCGCTGATTGTTTTGGCGAATGAAACTCTTGTTATGTACCTCTTTCATTAAATCATCAGGCAAGTCATGAAGTTCGTTTTCGATCAAGGAAAAGAGTGCCGATTCGAGTTTCAACACCGGAACCTGGTCAAGTAGTTCAATCAAGTCATCCTTTCGCCACTCATGGAAATCGCAGACGTTGTAGCCGTTTTCTTCACCTTCGAACCAGTTGACCCATACGTCTCCTAAATACTGCATTGGAAAACCCCTCACTTACTTCGGTTTTGTACCCACAGTATGGTCAGAGAATAGCGGAAATATTCCACCCTATTTATTATTTTGGTGGAAATGAAATACTGAGCCAAATAAGCAGGAGACCCGTAAGAAATAAATAAAATTCCGGCCGGGACACAATAAAAACAGCATATTCCCCGGCACCTGTGCCGACAGCGATTAAGTTCAGATAGAGAATAATCGTCACACCGCCGCCCACCGCAATCCCGAACCCGATCATCAGCACAAAAAAGCGAAAAACCATTGTCCTCCCCCTCGTGACTTGTCCATTATCATTGTATTGTCCAAGCCATCCATTTATGAGCGGATTGACTGAATTGACTTGAATTCCAGGTTTGTGGCTTTTGATGGTTTAATCAAAAAAATACCTCCTGTGTTCTAACACACAGGAGGCAATCCGACAATAACATGTTTATATAATTAACCTTGATATTTCTTGAATACCAATGTAGCGTTGTGGCCACCAAAACCGAACGAATTACTCATGGTGACATTAACCTCTCCAACGTTGCGTGATTCATTCGGAACATAGTCCAAATCACATTCCGGATCAGGGGTTTCATAATGAATCGTCGGAGGAAGGATTCCTTCAATGATAGCCTTGGTCGATAAGATGGCTTCCACACCACCGGTCGCGCCGAGCAAATGGCCCGTCATTGATTTTGTTGAACTGATCGGCAATTTGTAAGCATAGTCTTCAAACACGGTCTTTACAGCCTGAGTTTCCGATGGATCGTTAACCGGCGTGCTTGTGCCGTGCGCGTTTAAATAATCGACTTCCTCGGGTTGAATGCCCGCATCTTTCAAAGCCGCGCGCATCGCCCGTGCTCCTCCTTCTCCGTTTGGAGCGGTCGCTGTAATATGATAGGCATCCGAAGTCGCCCCGTAACCGACAATTTCGGCATAAATATGTGCCCCTCGCTCAAGTGCCGATTCAAGGGATTCCAGGATAAGCACACCCGCTCCTTCTCCCATAACGAACCCGTCACGATTGGCATCGAATGGGCGACTGGCTGACTCAGGGTCCGGGTTGGTCGACAGTGCTTTCATAGAGGAGAACCCTGCGAATGCCATATCAGTCAATGCTGCTTCACAGCCTCCAGAGACCATCACATCGGCATCTCCTCGTTGAATGACCTTGAACGCATCGCCAATGGAATTCGTTCCGGTTGCACAGGCTGTAACTGTACAACCATTGACACCTTTCGCACCCAACATGATCGAAACTTGGCCAGCCGCCATGTCCGGAATCATCATAGGTACGAAAAACGGGCTGACCCGGCGATAGCCTTTCTCATCAAATGTTCTAACCTGATTTTCAAAGGTACCCATTCCGCCGATACCAGAGCCGATCCAAACACCGACACGGTCCGCGTTCTCATCAGATATTTTCAAATCCGCATCCTTCACCGCCATGGCGGAAGCCGCAATCGCGAATTGAGTAAAGCGGTCCATCTTCCTGGCTTCTTTCTTTTCCATGAAATCCGTCGGATCAAAGCCTTTCACTTCTCCGGCAACACTTACCGGAAATTTCGAAATATCCACTTGTGTCACATCGCTGGTAATGCCATTTTTCCCTGCGATCGCATTCTTCCAAGTCGTTTCAACATCATTTCCCAAAGGGCTTAAAGCGCCCATTCCGGTTATCACAACTCGTTTTTTGTCCATCTTTCTTCGTTCTCCTTTCTTATTTTCCCCAGCGTATGGCAATGCCTCCCCAGGTCAAACCGCCACCAAAACCGACAAGTACGACCAAATCTCCATCTTGAATCTTACCCTCATTCAATTCTTCAACAAGGGCAATGGGAATCGAAGCGGAAGACGTATTTCCGTATTGATCCACGGTGACAGCCATCTTGTCTTTCGGCAGTTCAAGCCTTTCGCGCGCGGCTTCCATAATCCGCACATTCGCCTGATGGGGGACAAGAAAATCAACATCTTCTTTCTTAAGGCCGGCTTTTTCAATAACATCCACAGCCGTTTGTCCCATTTGCCGGACGGCGAATTTAAATACCTCTCGTCCATTCATCTTGATATAGTCATCTTGATATAAGTGTTTCCCGCCACTGCCGTCGGCCCCTAACTCATAGGAAAGGATTCCTTTTCCTTCAGAAACAGGCCCAATTACAACCGCACCGGCCCCATCTCCGAAAAGCACAGCGGTACTGCGATCATTCCAGTCAATGATTTTCGAGAGCTTCTCCGCCCCAACGACAAGGATATTCTTATAAGTGCCATTGTCAATAAATTGCTTCGCCGTAATAATACCATACATGAATCCTGCACATGCGGCGCCAACATCCATGGCAGCGGCCTTTTTTGCTCCTAATCTATCTTGTATCATACAGGCTACGGACGGAAAAGGATAGTCCGGCGTCACGGTTGCGACCAAAATCATGTCGATATCTTCCGCCTTCAAATCAGCGTCCTTTAACGCCTTTTCCGCTGCTTCAAAAGACATGTCCGATGTGTTGACTTCCTCCGGAGCAAGACGGCGTTCCTTGATACCTGTCCTTGTCTGAATCCATTCATCAGACGTATCCATTGTCTTCTCCAAGTCTTTATTGGTCAACACTCGCTCCGATTCATATCTCCCGATCCCCAGAATCCCGGTGTTCATTTATATAGCTCCCTTCGACCAGCGGCTTTTGGTGAACCGAATGGTTGCTGCCTGTCCGCCGAGTCTGTAATTTATTACTTCATATTATGACTAGGTCCTAATTCTAATGCATGTACAGAGATTTGTCTATGGGAGTTACAGAATATTTTTTTACCGTGATCTGCGAACGAACCTTAACTACGTTTTATTTTACGATTTCCGTGGTTCGATCTTTTGTCTGAGGTTCGAAGAATTAGCATTCCGACGAACAACACCACACTCCAAATGACAGCTAACAAAAGAAGCGAATAGCTTCCGATGATTAACGCCGCAATCACGGCGGCTGCCGGAAATAACCAATATCCTCCGAGGCGGTTCATAAGCTTCCCTCCAGTGGTTACCGTTCATACGGAAATTTTCCGGTTTCAATATATTGATCAACTTGATCCTGAATCTTCTTAACATATGAGTCCGGAACCAACGGGCTGAACTTCCCCATCTTAATGACCCCGTCATCAAAGCCGAAATACAAGTTTCCGGATTTCAATTTTCCTTCATTATATTTCCCTGCCACAAGCTTGTACAATTTATCAACTTCTTGAACAGTGCTGGTCAGCACCGTTTTCTTGCCTAAATTCAATTGATCGGAAACGTAACCAATCGCGTACAATCCATGGCTCTTAATGTTTTGAATAACGGGAATATTATAGCCGTCACCTGCAGGATAGAAGACATCTACGCCTTCGTCAATCATATGATTGAGAATCTTCAAGGCTTTTTCAGTATCGTTCCAATCCTGAACATATTGGTAATGCACGTCCACCTCGCGATTCTGAAAAATAGCACCTTCAATGAATCCGTCTACTTCAGGCTGCCACGGATAGGCGGCAATGACACCAACAGAATGGTTTCTGCTCATTTTCGCGGCGACCATTCCCCCGAAGAATCCCATCGCTTCTCCCTGGAAATGAAGGCTTGTAATATTCTTTCCCTGTACTTCTCCGTTAAAAGTAACAAAATGAATGCGCGGATATTGATCTTTCAAATTCATAAAGAGATCTGCATACAGGTTGCTGTGGCCGAAAATGAGATTGACATCTTTCTTCTTAAAGGCCTCGACGGCTTTCTTAACTTCTGCTTTCTTATCGATGTTTTCCTTGTAATAAACCTTTACATCGAAGCTGGATCCGATACTTAACAACCCTTTGTATCCTTTGGATCCCCATACTTTTTCATTAATAGTGTTCGGCAAAAGCAGTCCGACGTTCTTCAACTGTCCGGCGGTTACGTGATTGCCACAACCGGAAAGCAACATGAAAACCAGAGCCAGTAAGCCAACCATGAATGGTGCTCTCAAATATCTCACCTCCCCGCCCCTCAGAATCCTGATTAAGTGACAGTTCTGTTCATATCATAACGAAAAAAACGATATTTCAAAAGAATTTTCGCTTTTTTACTGAAAAATCACATTGGTAAGGAAAACAGCCTCCTTCAATCTGAAGACTGTGGAGGTTTTGAAATATTCGATTCGAGCTAAGAATCCCTTTGTTCCTCTATCCCTTCTTCAAGTGATGTCCTGGGTTGAAACCCGAAGGTGTTTCTTGCCTTATCGATACAGAATCGGATTTCTTCCGATTTATCCTCTCCAGTGGACAAACCTTCACCTTTTATAAAGTCCTTTGCCATTTTCCACTGATTGGATCGACCGCTGGCAATATTATAAGTTCCGGTCACCGGTTTTTGAGCAGCCCCAATAAATGCTTCAATTGCATCCTTCACATACAAAAGATCCAACGGCGCTTCACTTGGCGTTTCACCTTGAAGGAGTTGATGCAGGCTTCCTGCTGAAGGTTGGCCGGGTCCATAGATTTCAGGGAGTCGTAATACCAACAACGGCAATTCTCTAAAGTCGAGTAGGGATTCATGAACCACAGCCATCATTCCCATCATGGTAATCGGCGAAATGATTTCAGACTCTTCTATTTCCCCTGAAACACGACCATATATATCGGTAGACGATGCCAGAATGAAAACAGGGTTATTCTCATTCGCAGTCTCATCATTGAAAATACGAACGTTCTCAAAGGCATCATGAAGGGCCGTATGCATCTCCTCTTCCTCTTGAAGAAAACATGGAGTCAGACAAAAACAGACATCAGCCTCCTTGAATGGCTGCCGCATGGAAATATCCTTAACCTCTCCGTCATGGAAATCGAAAAGAGCATTCCGTCCGAAATAATCCAATTTATTCTCCTTTTCCTCTTTGTTCCTCCCGTTCGCAAGGTTGTCAATCGCCGTCACTTCAATACCTTCCTCCAATAACCGATCACACAAATGAAATCCGATAAACCCCAGTGCCTCCGTAACCACCGCTTTTTTCAAAAGAATCCCCCTCCATCATTGTCACACTTGAGCCAAACTACATTTTCCCTAACATTTCAGTATATCCACCGGTTAACAGGCTATAAGTTCTTTTCATTTTCGCGAAAAAAACGGCATATCGCCTCACTATAATGAAATTGCCTTTCCGGAACATGAAGCAGTAATTTAATCGGAGAACCCAGTTCGTCTCGTGTTTTCGCATAGGGTCTGCTGTGAACATAAAAAGGAAAAACAGTTCGCCCCGTTGAATGCCATATTTTAACGGGAACCCGAGCCTGATAATCACTAAGAGATGGTGTTTTTTCAATCACTTTATATACGGATGGTAAGGGAGTTTTGTATGCTTCTGAAATTTGCTGGAGTAATCGTTTATAGAACCATCTGGTTTCCTTGACTTCTTTAATATAAGCTCCTAAATCCAGGCATGGATTAATGAAAGCGGCCGAACGAATGGCTGGATTTCCTTTCTCCATTAACCGTAGTGCCGTCAGTGCTCCCATTCCTTCCGCCAACACATGAATGGTAGAGTTCAGTGGTTCTTGCTTTAACATTAAATGAACAAGTTCCTCTGCCAATCGACACGCTTTCGAATTCCCCCAATGTTTTCCATATAAATGAGAGTAGAATACGGTATATCCTTCTGAAAGCAAGCTGTCCAGTAAATGGCGGCGGCCTTCCTGTTCCTCCCACAAACTTGAGTCTTCATGAACATAATGGTTGGTATCTCCGAGCACCATGACCGCAAAACCGTTCGGCTTTTCCGGCAAATGAAGAAAGCTCCATTGCTCGTCGAGTTTAAACCGTCTTTTCAAATAACACATATTTCCCCCTCGCCTTAACCTCAGTCATTCCTTTACAATGTATGCAATGGGGATTGTTATGAAAAGGCGCAAGCCTATCCGCCGCTTTTTAATTGTCGGATTTGATCCTTTAACGCTCGAATTCGATCGCGGCCCAATTCTGTTAAATTCCTTTCATCCTGTCGAAGGAGTGCGATCAATTCTTTAATTTGTTCACCCATAGCCACTCTCCGTCTCCCTTAAGATGCTGAATTGTCAACTGGCTCGAAGCATAGATTCTACTTATATTAATTTATTCCCTTATTAGAAAATCATTCGCCACCGAATCCTGCAAATCACTGAACGGTTATAAGATCAAATAAAAACACCAACCGCAAATGCGATTGGTGTTAGACTTACCAGCCAGAACTGATACCGGCCAGGAAGATTAACGGCAAGATATATCTTCCGTAACCCCATCCGCCGTAACCATGGTGGGGATATCCGTAACCCCATCCATGTCCGTATCCGGGGCCCCAGCCCCAGCCGCCCCAAACACGGCTGTCATCGTCTTCACGATGTTTTTGCTCATCTTCGCTGCCACCAATGATGACATAAACGTTCTCCGCGTCAAAGTCATCAATATAGGCGTTAAATTGATCGCCGTGGACAGTGTTGATGATAACCTTTTGCTTGTGATGTTTCTTACAAAGGTCATGCATGTGCTTCAAGTGCTTCTTGTGTTCCGGTGCTATATGGGCGGGACTTACATTCGACGGCGGCGCATTGTTTGGCCCCATATGCGCGGGGCTTACTCCCATTGGCGGCATATTATTCGGCCCAATGTGTGCTGGACTTACCCCCATAGGTGGACAGTGATTTGGACCCATATGTGCCGGGCTTACCCCCATCGGCGGCATATTATTCGGACCCATATGTGCCGGGCTTACCCCCATCGGCGGCATATTATTCGGTCCCATATGTGCCGGGCTTACACCCATCGGCGGCATATTATTCGGGCCCATATGTGCCGGGCTTACTCCCATCGGCGGCTCATTATTCGGGCCCATGTGCGCTGGACTCACACCTTCCGGTCCCATGTTCTCATTATCCAATCTTTTAACCTCCCATTTCATTGGGCACCTTGATCAAGCAAACGGTGCTTTCATGATTCAATGCCATGATATTCACCCTGCGGGCATATGTTGACAGGGCGGACATAAAATAGGCATTGGCCAACATCTGAAGAAAATCGTTGCTAAATTGAACAAAATTCACCGAAAAAAAGTCTTTACAATAGCGTGGACAATCATGATAATAAAAAGGGTACGCCATTCCTATTAACATGGAAGAACAGAAAAATTTCGGAGGGGAACATGGAACAATTTTTGATCTTACTGAAATTCGCCTTTCTTGGATTTGTACAAGGCATTACTGAACCAATCCCGATTTCGTCAAGTGGACACCTCATTATTGTTGAAAAATTACTTAACATCAAAACACCTGGACTTGGCTTTGAGATCTTTGTCAATTTCGCCTCGTTGCTGGCGATTCTCGTCATCTACCGAAATGACATTCTTCAACTGGCAGCAGGCGGAACAAGCTATCTGATTCGCCGAGACAAGGAATCGAAAAAAGATTTTATGTTCATTATCTACTTAATTATTGGCACAATTCCGGCCGGTATTCTCGGACTGCTGTTTGATGATTATATCGAGAAGTTCGCGACAGTGAAGGTAATCGGGGCAATGCTGATTGTTACAGGAATTGCGCTCTGGCTGATACGAAATCTCCGTGGCCGCAAAAGTGACGGTGACCTTTCTACGAAAGATGCATTAATTGTAGGTCTCGCTCAGGCTGTTGCGCTTATTCCGGGAATCAGCCGTTCAGGAGCAACCATTGTTGCTTCAATGGGAGTCGGTATGAAACAGAAAACGGCGTTGCGTTTTTCGTTTTTACTTTACATTCCCGTCAGCCTTGGAGTAGGGATTTTAAAAATCCCTGAATTATTCACTGACGATGAACTCGGAAACCTTCTGATTCCTTATATGATTGCATTCTTAATATGCTTTGTCGCCACTTACATTTCTTTCAAGTGGCTCGCGGGTATTATGGAACGCGGCAACCTTGGCTATTTCACGATTTACTGTTTTATCGTTGGGCCGCTTGTGCTCTTGTTCCTATAGCACTACAAAACGGACATCTCCGAAACAAAATCGGGATGTCCGTTTCTTTTACCCTAAGAGAGCGGCTAACAGCGCCTTTTGCGCATGAAGCCGATTTTCCGCCTGATCAAACACAATCGAATTTGAGCCATCGATTACTTCGGCTTCCACTTCCTCCCCGCGGTGTGCCGGCAGGCAGTGCATGAACAAGACAGGCTTTTCCGCATAGGAGAGCAACCGTGAATTCACCTGGTACGGTGCAAAGCCGTTAAGCCCTTCACCCTGTTTTTCGTCGCCCATACTTGACCATACATCAGTATAAACAACATCAGCTGTTTGTACTGCAACACTCGGATCATTTTGTACCTTTATAACCGCTCCGGATGCTGCGCCGATTATATGAGCCTTTTCAGTGATACGCGGGTCTGGTTCATAGCCCGGCGGCACCGCAATGATACAGTTCATGCCTACCTTCGCTGCTCCAATCATCAAAGAATGTGCCATATTGTTGCCATCACCAACATAGACAAGCGTTTTCCCTACTAAACCGCCGAGCTTTTCACGGATTGTCAATAAATCAGCGAGAACCTGACAAGGGTGAAATTCATTCGTGAGTCCGTTAATCACGGGGACATCCGCAGCTTCGGCAAGGGATTCGACTTTTTCCTGTTCAAACGTACGAATCATGATGGCATCCACATATCGCGACAATACTTTTGCGGTATCCGAAATGGTTTCTCCCCGCCCCAACTGCAAATCATGGCCGTTCAAATACAGGGCATGGCCCCCTAATTGCGTCATTCCAACCTCGAAGGAAACACGCGTCCGTGTCGAAGGTTTCTCAAATATCATTCCGAGTGATTTTCCCATCAGCAAGGGAGAGAATTTCTCTACTTTCAATTGTTGGGCCAGATCAAGTAACGCCATAATTTCTCCGCTGCTGAAATCCGCCAGCGTCAGGCAGTCTTTCCCTTTAAGCTTTTCTGTTTCTTTAACCACTGTTGTGATCAATGCACCCCGCTCCCTTCATTTAACCGAAGCCAGCTTCCTATCGGTTCCGGTTCTTCTTCTAATTCTGCTGCCGTGAGAATGGATTCAATTTGTGTCCATTCCGTCAATACAGTTAAACCATTGTGAATGGCAGACAGACGCCTTTCTTTTCCATCTGAGCTCCCTGTACTTCCTACACTGATTAGAATCGAAGCATGTTTGGATCTCAACCACTCGTCATAAGAGGAAACCGGGGTCAGGCCGAAACATCTTCCGAAACGCTGTTGATCAGAGACCAGAATGGCCCCGGCGCCGTACAAAAGGTCAGATGTTTTCTTGAAATATTCCCATTGGCCGCTGGCAACCTCACAGAAGATTTCATCTCCGGGTTGGATTGTAATTCCGGTTGCCTTACAGGTTGAAGCTTCAACTGAATGAGCAATTGAAATCACTTCACCCGTTGACTTCATTTCTGGTCCAAGTAACGGATCCAAGCCTGGAAGCTTTATAGTAGAGAATATCGGAGCTTTCGCTGTATAATAACCCGGTTCAGCTAATAAGCCCACGCCCATTCCCAATGAAGCCAACTGATTTCCCAGCATTAATTTTATCGCGGCTCCTATCATGTCGAGCCCATAAACCTTACTTAATATCGGAACTGTCCTTGATGCTCGAGGGTTGATTTCCAACACATAAACATGCTCCTCGTTAATGACGAACTGAATGTTGAAAATCCCCTTGAAGTTCATTGCCCGGGCAATACATTTTGTATGATCGATCAATTGGTTCTTGATTACCTCTGACAGTGAAAAGGAAGGGGTGACAGCGGTACTGTCTCCCGAGTGAACACCTGCTTTCTCCATGTGTTCAAATATTCCGGGAATAAGAATCTCTTCTCCATCTGTCAGAACATCGACCTCCGCTTCAATACCCGCAACATAAGCGTCAATCAAAATCGGATAACTGATAGTCCCTAAAGCCTCATCCATGTAATCTTCCAATTCTTTTCGTGAAGATAGGATAACCATTCCCCTTCCGCCAATCACGTATGACGGCCTGAGCAATATCGGGAAACCTACCTGGCAAGCTTTGTCCAGTAAGTCCTTCGAATCGTGTGCCGTAAGACCCGGAATATGGGGAACCTGGATGTTCTCCATAAATCGATAAAATAAATCACGATCCTCCAATTCATCGACCGTTTGCTGATTTACACCAAGTATAGGAACACCAGCTTGTTCCAACCCTTTCAACAGGGAAATCGCTGTTTGCCCTCCTACCTGAACAACAACACCGTCGATTCCTTCAAAATCAACAACATTCAACACATCTTCAACAGTCAGCGGTTCAAAATACAAGCGGTCCGCCAACGTATAATCAGTACTCACCGTTTCAGGGTTATTATTTATAATAATCGTTTCATATCCTTCTTCCTGGAGAGCCTGCACCGCGTGGACGGAACAATAGTCAAACTCAACCCCTTGTCCGATACGAATCGGCCCCGAACCGAGAACCAGGATCTTCTTTCTGTCAAAGTTCGGATTCACATCATCCTTGCCGCTCCAACTGGAGTAATAGTAAGCGCTTTGCGCTTCAAACTCGGCTGCACAGGTGTCGACCATCTTAAAGGTTGGAGAAAGATGAAATTGCTTGCGTTTATTCCTGACCTTGTGGGACTCCGTTCCCCAGATTGAGGCAAGCCACTCATCAGAAAATCCATTTTGTTTCAATACGGATAGTTGAGTACTGTTTAATTCATTGAAGCTCCATTTTCTTGCCGTTTTTTCCAATTGGATGAGCTTCTCGAATCGATTCAGAAAGAAGCGGGCAATTTTCGTATCTTCGTGGATATCTTCTACTGAGATTCCTCGCCTCAACAATTCCAGAACAGCGAAGAAACGTTGATCGGAAGCCTGGGTAACGTTCTGCCACAATAGTTCTTCCGGCCATTCGTTAATATCCGGAATCTCCAGTCCGATGCAGTTGACTTCCAAAGAACGCACTGCTTTTTGAAACGCGCTTTCCAAATTTCTTTCAATGGCCATGACCTCACCCGTCGCCTTCATTTGCGTCCCAAGGGTACGGTCGGCTTCCGGGAATTTATCAAACGGCCAACGCGGAAATTTCACGACGACATAATCGAGAGCCGGTTCGAAACTTGCATAGGTTCCCCCGGTCACCGGATTAATCAATTCATGAAGATGGTAGCCAAGACTTAGTTTTGCGGCGATTTTCGCAATTGGATAGCCTGTCGCCTTTGAGGCAAGTGCTGAAGAACGACTTACCCGAGGATTTACCTCAATCAGATAATAGTTGCTGCTTTCCGGATCAAGTGCGAATTGAATATTGCATCCGCCGATTACCCCGAGGGCACGGATGATCTTCAAAGATACCTCACGCAGTTTATAGTACTCGGTATCCGAAAGGGATTGCGAAGGCGCGACCACGATTGAATCGCCGGTATGGACACCAACCGGATCCACATTCTCCATATTGCACACTGTAATACAAGTATCGTTCTCATCGCGCATCACTTCGTACTCGACTTCTTTATATCCAGCAATGCTCTTCTCAACAAGACACTGATGGATCGGACTGGCTTTCAGACCGCCCGTCACCAAAGCGGTCAACTCTTCTTGATTATTGGCGAATCCACCGCCGGATCCCCCTAAAGTGTAAGCCGGTCGAATAATTAAGGGATAGTCGATTTTCGCTGCGAATTGCAAAGCCTCTTCAACTGTCTCAACGATTTCGCTCTCCGGAACAGGCTCATTCATTTCATGCATCAAAGCACGAAAGGCTTCACGGTCTTCACCTTTCATA
>DASTWO010000055.1:0-3719 GCA_035776675.1 Caryophanales bacterium | reverse complement strand
AAAAAGCGGCTTACCTTACACTTAGCCGTCTAGGACGTGATGCATCCGCTAACATCTACTATCGGGCATTGACTGTCTACCTTGGCCCGACCTCCGGCTTCAGCGACGCGCGAAATGCTTTGCTGCAAGCTACCGCCGATTACTACGGATATGGCAACGAATACGATATTGTCGCCGATTCCTGGAACCAAGTCGGGGTCTATTAAGGGATTTTCATTTTAAAGGCGGCCTTCACAGGGCCGCTTTTTTTCTTTTAGTAGAATTCAACGGAAAACGAAAAAATCCAGCCATCCAAAAAAAAATAAACCCTTGCGGGTTTAACCTAATCGGGGCAAATCACACCGGCCTCATGTTCTTGCAAGACGACAACCGAATCTTCATTCATTTCCTAACACCTCCTGCCGCACATCATTGTACTGAGATTTCACAAGGAAGGCTTGATACAGCTTTTCCAAACAACGTTCCTGATTGCCTTGCCTGTAATAGAAATCCGCCATGTCCCCCAATAATTCGGCTTTTTCATTATCGAAGGCCAGTTCATCCGCCAGCGTCATCGCTTTATAAGCCAAATCCAGATACTGTCTCTCGTCTCCTAAAGCGGCATGAATCTTTCCCAAAGTCCTCACAATGAAGAATTCATCCGTTTTCAACTGCAGTTTCCTGGCATCCGCCAACACCTCTTCCGCCGACTTGAGCGCGTTATCGTTGTCTCCCATTCGATAGTACAACTCGGCCCTGTACGTTTTGGTTCGAATGATCCCGAGCGTATCACCCGTTTGCTCCTTCACTTCCATTGCGAGCCTGAAACATTCAAGCGCCTTTTCGAAGTGTCCGGATTCCATAGCCACGTCGCCAAGATTATGCCAACACAGCCCAAGATAATACGTTTTCCCCCGACTGAACGACAACTCCCTCGCCTCTCGATGTTTCTTCTCCGCCAGCAGGTACATTTTGGCCTTTTTCAACAAAATACCGTGTAAAATAAGGGCCGCGATGTAATAATCGCCGTTTTCTTCAGCCAAATACGAAAGAGCCTGTTCACACTCATGATTGGCACGGTCAATCATTTGCAACCTGTAGTAGGCGCAGGCAATGTCATAATGAACCGCTCCTCTCATGCTATCCTCACCATCGGGGATTCGCTTCAGTGCTAGTTTGGCATGTTCCAGGGACTCAACGTATTTCTCTTCTTTGTAGAAGACAACCGAGTACTTCAGTTCACAAATGACTTTCTGTTCCCAGTCATCCGTCAATTCAAGATAACCAAGCGCCTTCTCCAAACAATTGAGCGCCAGATCGTATTGTTTGCTTTCCGTGTATAAGCCGCCCAGTTTCTGATAGGCCTTTCCGGCCTTACCCGACAACATGAAGTGGGAAGCCATTTCCGCCGCTTCGTGATAGTTCTCCATTGCCTTTTCCTTCAAACCGGCTGTTTCATACGTCCCCGCCTGTTCAAGCAGGAACCCGACTTTCTCCACATATTGTTTTTGCAGGCTGAGTTCATCGCTGAGCCTCAGCTTTCGCTGCAAATAACCCCACGTTCGGGGATCGGGAATGATTTTGCCATTTTCAATGTTACTCAACTTACTAATGGACATATATTCCCCCGCGACTTCCCCCTGGGTAAGGTGGAGCTGCTTTCTTTTGTCACGGATCACATTACCGACATGAACCAAGAAGATCACTCCGTCTGCTTTCAAAGATTAGGGGTGAGAAGGGAAAATGAAAACACAAGTTAAGCCATAGTGTTTCTCACCTATCTGGTGAATTTCTCGAAAACAAAGAAGGATCCCTGCTTAATTTCGGAAAATAAAGAAGTCGAACCGGGTCTAAAGGACCAGATTCGAACTTAAAGGTAGGACTTTTTTCTCTTGGAGGATGAGGAAATTCTCATTTGTTCCCGATATTTGGCCACGGTTCTTCTCGAAACAGCGATGCCATTATCCGTCTTTAAGGCCGTCGCGATTTTCTGATCGGAAAGAGGATGTTTCATATTTTCTTCCTTAATCATATCCCGGATCAAGATTTTCACACTTGTGGAAGAAGTTGAACCGCCATTGTTTGTTTGAACCTTCGATGTGAAAAACGATTTCATTTCATACTGCCCTTGCGGGGTTTGAACACTTTTGCCCCGGACGGCCCGGCTGACCGTCGATTCGTGCACATCCAGTTCATCCGCCACTTCTTTGAGCGTCATTGGAACAAGGTCTCGCATCCCTTTCTCAAGAAAGCCTCTTTGCTTTCGCACGATCGTTTCCATTACCCTTGTAAGCGTGATCCGCCGTTGCTCAATGCTTTTGACCAGCCACATCATTTGTTTGTATTTCTCGCGGATGTATTGACCGGCTTCATTCTTTTCTGTTCCGGATAAATAGCTTCTGTAGAAGGGATTAAGGCGAACCACTGGTAAGAAATCATCGTGAAGGACGATCTTATAATGATCTTCTGCTTTTTCAACCGTTAGATCCGGCTGCATGAATGATGGTTTCTCCGTATTATAAAGGGCGCCAGGCTTTGGATTTAGCCGTTGGATGAGGGAGCCTGCCTCCTTGGCTTCTTCCATCGAAACAGAAAGCAGGCTCGCTAATTCTTGCCAGCTCCTGTCGGCCAAAAGGGTCAGATGGTTTTCCACAATGATCAGCGCCAAATCATCATCAGGGGCGGTCTGTTTGATTTGCAAAGCAAGACACTCTTTCAAACTCCTGGCGCCAATTCCCGGTGGATCCAGTTTCTGCAGCAATAATAAGATTTCCTCGATCTCTGCTTCGGGTCTTCGCAATTCTTCCGCCGCTTCAGTCGTGATGTTCGCAGGTAAATAACCGTCATCATCCAGCAATAAAATGAAGTACAGAAGCCTTTTGTATACCGGTTCATCCAAATTCAGACAACGTGCCTGTTGGGCAAGATCTTCTTTCAGACTATATCGGTCATCTTTAATGAAATCAAAAGGATTATAGTCGTCGTTTCCTCGGTATGTCGATGTCTTGTAAGCCGCCAGGTCGCTCCCGCCTTGATCAAAAGCCGGCTCTTCCAACTCAATAAGCGGGTTTTCAAGCGCTTGTTCCTGAATGAATTGGGTCAGTTCCTGTCTCGAATATTGCAGAATCGAAATGGCCTGCCTCAACTCCTGAGTCATCACCAACTTAACCGTTTGTTGTTGAAACAGCCCCAGTTCCATTCGAGTCCCTCCCTGCCTGTGGAATGTGCCCTCAACACCATGGATCTATCTAAATTATAAGCGCTTTCACGGCCGAAAGGCAACCATATTCCACCCGAAAAGCCCGCCAGACAGGCACTTTTTCAAAAAATTGGACTGTAGCAAAGAATGACTCATGACATTTCCGCTAACTCGTTACCTTATGATAAAATGACTGATGTACAATACAATCAAAAACAACCAAGAAATTCCCTCTTGAATCCTGCTATCACATCAGGTATAATAGTCGTTGCGCGTGAAAGACACGCCACAAAATAATGCGCTCGTAGCTCAGTTGGATAGAGCACTGGTTTCCGGTACCAGGCGCCGGGGGTTCGAATCCTCCCGAGCGCGCTTAGATAAAGCCACAAGAAGGAGCAGCTGTTCAGCTGCTCCTTCTTTACGCATAATATTTCTTAATGTAGACCATGGCATTTTCATTGATAAAGCGGCCGTCATTGAATAACGGATTGCTGCGCAGTTTGAAGATCAGATTATTAAGCAACGTATCCAATTTATCACG
>DASTWO010000054.1:0-2232 GCA_035776675.1 Caryophanales bacterium | reverse complement strand
TGGAAGAAGAACTGCTGATGTATTTGGCTCTTGCGGGGGCGAAGGCACGGCTGTGGGTTAGTTATCCTCTTGCTGATGAGGAAGGGAAAGCCTTGCAACCGTCACTGTTGATCAATCGCCTGAAGGCTGTTTTCCCGGATCTGAAGGAAAAGTTGATTATGTCCGAACCGGAGGAAGCGACGGGCGAAGAAGCGCTGGAATATGTGTCCGGCCCTCAGCGGGGACTTGTCTATACTCTTGGCCAGGTTCGCCAGTGGAGAAAGGGCTATCCGATTACCCCGGTGTGGTGGGATGTGTACAATTGGCTGGCTGAAAGACCGGAATGGCAGGCTGACGGCCGACGCTTGTTCAGTGGATTATTTTATAAAAATAAAGAGAAGCGTTTGAGCCCCGAAACTTCGAAGAGCTTGTATGGAGATAAAATTCAGGCTAGTGTTTCCCGCATGGAGCGGTTCAGTTCATGTCCTTTCCAGCAGTTTGCCTCGCACGGGCTTCGATTGAAAGAAAGGGAGACTTTCCGGCTGGAAGCGCCGGATATCGGGCAGCTTTTTCATTCAGCATTGAGTTTAATGGCTGATCATGTCCGGCAAACCAGGAAAAATTGGGGTGAATTGAGTGATGCGGAATGCGAGCGGCTGGCTGGCCAGTTCGTTGACGGATTGATTCCGAAATTACAAAGGGAAATCTTGCTCAGTTCGAATCGCCATCACTATATTGCCCGAAAGCTGAAAAGTGTCGTTTCCCGAACAGCGACTATTCTGCGCGATCATGCTAAGGCGAGTGGGTTTTCTCCGATAGGCTTGGAATTGCCGTTCGGACCGAAGGAACAGCTGCCGCCGATCCAGTTTGAACTGGCAAACGGCACGAAAATGGAAATTGTCGGCCGAATTGACCGTATTGATGCCGCTGAAGGAAGCAACGGCCTGTTGCTGCGTGTCATCGATTATAAATCAAGCGCGACATCTTTGGGATTGACAGAAGTGTATTTCGGGCTTGCATTGCAAATGTTGACTTATCTGGATGTTGTTTTGACACATGCCGGGCAGTGGTTGGGGCGAGAGGCCTCTCCTGCAGGCGTCCTTTATTTTCATGTGCATAATCCGATGTTGCAGGAATCACAGGCATTAACGCCGGAAGCCATTGAACAAAAGTTATTTAAGGAATTTAAAATGAACGGCCTCGTGTTGGCGGAAGAAGAAACGGTACGGCTGATGGATGGAACGCTTGAAAATGGGCATTCCAATATCATTCCCGCCGGTTTAAAGAAGAACGGTGAATTTTACAGCAACTCTTCAGTCGCCGCGCCCGAACAATTTTCCGATATCCGTAAATATGTGCGTCGTGTAATCCAAAATATCGGCACCAATCTGACTGACGGCATGATTGATATTGCGCCATACCGGTTAAAGGACAGGACGCCTTGTACCTTTTGTTCATATCGCCCTGTGTGCCAGTTCGATCCGTCTATGGAAACAAATGATTATCGCTGGCTCCGTAAGGAAAAGGACGATGTGATGCTGAAAAAGATGCTTGAGGGGAGGGGAGACGATGAAACAAGTGAAGCCTAAGCCGGAAGGAGTTTTCTGGAGCGATGAGCAATGGGAAGCGATTGCTGCGCGTGGGCAGAACATGCTTGTGGCGGCTGCCGCAGGCTCCGGGAAAACAGCGGTGCTCGTGGAACGGATTATCCGAAAAATTACCGAAGACTCGGTTGATGTTGACAGTCTGCTAGTGGCCACGTTTACGAATGCGGCTGCAGCTGAGATGAAGGCGAGGATCGGCAAGGAACTGGAAAAAGCGCTTGTGGCAGACCCTTCTTCCCGCCATTTACGGAGGCAGCTTTCTCTGTTGAACCGCGCCCAGATTTCAACGATTCACTCGTTTTGCATGAACGTTTTACGCCGTTATTATTACAAAATCGGAATCGATCCGGCTTTTCGCGTCGTTGATGAAACAGAAGCGGAGTTGATGCGAGAAGAAGTGGTCGGGGAGTTGTTTGAAGAGGAGTACGGTAAATCGGATAATGAAGCTTTCTATGAGCTTGTAGACCGGTACAGCGGGGATCGCAGCGATGTCGCTCTGCAGACGCTTGTTGAAAAGCTGTACGACTTTTCACGGAGCCATCCGAACCCTGAAAAATGGTTGGATGACATGGCTTCACGCTATCGTGTACCTGAAGACGTTAAGATCGACGATTTGTCATGGGCACGCGGGTTACTTGAGGATGTTGAA
>DASTWO010000053.1:0-5668 GCA_035776675.1 Caryophanales bacterium | reverse complement strand
TACCGCGCCAATGGCCCTCATTTTGGCAAGCATTTTCTTGACGCCTTCAATATTCAGATGAACTTTCTCCGTGTCCGGTTTGTTCTTGCCCGGATCCGTTCCCATCGTGCATTCGATGATCAACTGATCCAGCCGAAGATTTTCCAGATGCGGCCACACTTCATCCTTATAAACCGCCGTATCGGAGGCAATCAAGACTTTCTTCCTGCCATCGTCAATGATGTAATTGACCGCATCGCCGATACCGGGAATGTGCGTAGCCTTCACTGTGCCAATCTGATAGGGTTCGAGATCCACGTTGTCATAAGGCAGGATCGGCCTTCGCTTCAGCCCAATACTGGTATCCGAAGCGCCGGATCTACTCAACAGCGTCATAACCGAAGGAGGCGCCACGAAGGTGAGCGGCGGCAATTCAGCTGCCCTGGCCGCGCGGTTGGTCAAATTTTGCACGAAGAAATGATCCCGATGGCTGTGTGTGACCAGGGCATATTTTACATTCATTAAATCAACATCATGGATCGCACAGGCCGCTAACAAATCCGGGCCCATGTCTACAAGCAAGTTATCATTAATAAAATAAGAGCATCGTTTCCTATGGTTCCGGCCGCGATGTTTTCGAGCGTGAGCACACGTCGAACAATTGCAATACGGAGAGGGAATCTGATCCCCGGCCGCTGTTCCCAGGATCTTGATTTTCATTGTACCCGCTCCTTGTCGGCAACAGAGTGAATCATTGGAGCTTCCTCACCGGCTTCCACCATACGGCGAATCAGCCGTGCCTTAAGGTCTTCTTTTATTCCGTTATATTTCTCACGCTCTACGAGATTTCTCAGCTCGTACGGATCCGCTTCAAGATCGTACAGGAACTCCTCGACATATGAATCCGATCCCGGATCTGTCTTCCCATTCCTGTCCGGAGCGGTCACTCCGAATTTCCACCTCTGCGTGCGGACAGCACGACCGACCTGAGACTCGCTGATCTGGACAAATGCCTCCTCCGGCCAATCATCAACGCCTCCACGAACCAGAGGCAAAATCGACCGGCCCTGCATCTCCTCGGGCACCGGCAAACCAGCCGCATCTAATAGCGTCGGAGGCAAATCAATTAAACTGACAAGATCGCTGAGATAACCTCCCCCATTGAACCCGGGTCCTTGAATCGCGGTTGGCACCCGAATCGAACTCTCATGGCAGGAGCGTTTATACTCGCCATTCCGGGTTTTGAAATGACAGCCGTGATCTGATGAGAACAGCACAATCGTGTTCTCCAACAGATCCAAACTCTTAAGAGCGTCCAACAGCCTTCCGAATGCCTCATCCAGCCGTTTCACCATGCCGTAATAGCCGCCAAGATGCTGTGGAGCCGTTCCTCCAAGTGAGTCAAGATCAGGCGGTGTCCACCTGGACGTGTATTGTTCCCGGTAACCAACGGGCGGCGGATAATCGTCAATATCGTTCTGGTGATGAGGTTCAAGAAACGAAAGAAACAGATAAAATGGATCCTTCTGATGGTGGTCAACATAGCGAATGGCCGCATCAGTCAAGGCGTCCACCCGATAGCCCGGCAGCTTCTCCGGTTGGCAATCATTGTTGTAGACAACCGTGTCATACGGTTGGGAAGAGAATTCAAGCGTATTGGCGGCGAGCCAATAATCGTAGCCGCCCCGGCCTGCTTCCGGTACGGGATCCTTCTCGGCAAGATGCCATTTTCCGATATAACCCGTTGAATAACCGCCTTCTTTAAAATAATTCGCGAGGGTCTTCTCTTCGGACGGCAAAGGAATACTGTTTCGAAAACAACCTGTTGTTGTCGCATACTTCCCTGTTTGCAAGCAAGAACGGGCCGGCCCGCAAACCGGCTGGCAGGTGAAAGAGTTGGACACATGCGTCCCGCGTTGCGCCACTCGGTCAAAATTGGGGGTCAGGCCAAGCGGATTTCCGTGAACCCCTGTTGTATCCCATCTCTGCTGATCGGTAAAAAAAACAATGACATTCGGCTGGTTTGAACGGTTGGTCCCCATTCATAACTCCCCCAATCTGGTTTCTTCTATCAACGGCAATTCCTGGCGATAGCCGAACAAATAGCGCTGAATCGCTTCAGCCACGCCGTCCTGATTATTCGAAGCCGTCATCCTGTCCGCGGCTTCCTTCACTTCCTCCACGGCATTTCCCATGGCTACCCCCAACCCGGCGGCGCGAATCAAACGCAAATCGTTCGGACTGTCTCCTACCGCCATCACGTCTTCCATCTCAATGCCGAGAAATTCAACGATATCACGGGTCCCGGATTCTTTTGTAATGCCTCTTAATGAGATTTCCATGCTGTTCGTGCTGGATGACACGACCTCCAGCCCCGGCCGCATAGCTATCTGTTCCTTGAGTTCCGCCGCCACAATCGGATTCTCATGGCGGATGCCGAACTTCATCCACTTCTGATGAAACATTTCTTTCGTCCAATTCGGTTTCCTGACAAACCCTTCTATGTTATAACCCCAGAATCCCGCTTCCTTACTCATAGCCAAATGATAAAGCCAGCGAATGTCCTTTGGATCGATGAAATGTCTCTTTAATAACTCGCCCGGCCATTTCCAAAGTTCCGCGCCGTTCAGCAAAACCATAGGAGAATCCAACAAGTTCAGTTCCTTCCAATACCGTTCTGTTCTTGGCCACCCACGGCCGGTCGCGAAGATCACCGTGACACCCTCCTGAACCGCGCGGCGAATCCATATCTTCGTATTCTGCGAGATTTCCTTCTCATCTGTGAGCAGCGTTCCATCCAGGTCGAGCGCCAACAACTTGTATTTCGGCATGTGTCTCTCCCTCCGTGTTCTTATAACGAAAACCTGGCTCGCGCCAAGTCTCCTAACCCTTTATCCGGTAGAAAATCCCCTTGTATCGGGAATGAATCTTCCTACAAGGGGATCCGGAAACCCATACGGCCTTACCGAGTCGACCAAACCGCAAACAAAGCTTTCACTTTATCATTCAGCACATCTTTTGCTTCTTCCGAAATGTACGCTTGCATGGACTCGTTATTTAATAGCTTCAGAAAGTCATTCATCTTCTTCCCGGCTTTCTGGATCGAACCTTTGTCATAGAAATGTTCAGCCTGCGTCAACTTATAGGTCAACTGTTCAGCCAACGGGCCGGTTAACTCATCGGAATCCTTATAACCGTCTACCTTTTGCCGGATCGCGGGCAGGGTCACCAGTGTGGTGAATCCCCACATGTCTGAAACCGCCTCGCCGCCTCCGGAAATTTTTTCAGAGACGTACCAATAATAGGTTTGATCGCCTTTCAAATCGTTCCACGTCACCTTGGCGATTTCCCCGCTTGCGACATTTTCGACCGTTTCAATTTCCTTACCTGTGAATACATTGACATCAAAGTAGTCGGTCGCCACTCGTTTCACCATCGGATCCAGGTTCAAGTCAAGGGTGAACTCGGCCTCCGGCGTACGCATGTAATCATCTTTGTAAGGCGAATACGTATTGACATAGATTTTGTCACTGTCCGTATCGAAGTGCAACAACGTCATGTAGCCGCTGCCGCCTTTCGGGCCGCTTTGATAATTGGCCATCAATTGATACACTTTCCGGTCCGGCGAACCGTCTCCATCGTCATCAATTTGATCGACTCTCCTGGCGACTTTCCGATGGCCATTCAAGGTCATGATGACATTCTCATTCGTCTTAACAACCTCTTCAAAGATTCGGTTTCCAAGCGCTGAACGAGTGCCGTCATTGTATAAATATTGGTGAAAGCACAAAATCGCTTTTCGGTCGGCGTGACTGGCCAACACCTGGTTCATCCAGTTGATTTCTTCATCGCCGATTCCCCAGCCCATGTACACCATAATGTAGTCGTTGCCGCCCGCGGAAATCAAGTCGTAGTGGCCCCGATTGTCTTTATAGGTGCCGCCGTAATACGGCCTGTCTTGATATCGGTCCGCTCCGAAATACTTCCGGTATACCGAATAATCGTTTACGTGCCTCGGATGATAGCCTGTGTCGTGATCGCCTGCCAGAAGACCGTACGGAACTTTGGCTTCGTCCAGGACACTCAGAAAGCGGGAAGCCCGTTTCCACTGGTAATCCTGCGTAATGGCATTTACGATATCACCGGTATGAAAGACATATTTGGTGTTCAAGTCGTCCATCGTATCTTTCAGCCAGTTCACCTCTGATTGAAAGACATCCGGATACAACGCCGAATAATACTGCGTGTCGGTCATCCACACAAAGGTGTAATCGTAATCTTCCCGTTGCGGAATTTGATCCTGCACGATGACATTGATTTTATTGTCCCGGGCGTAATCAGCGACATTCACCTTGCCACTTAAAGTAAAAGTTTCCTCAGATTCAGGGACGAAAGAATCGATCGTGACCCACTTATTTTTATTGTCATTCCAGCCATACAATGTCACCTGACGACCTGGCAGTGATTTCCCTTCCCAACTGAGTTCGACGGTGCTGTCCGGGCTGATGTCTTCACTCAATTGCACCTGAAAACGTACATACGGGAACTCCTTCGTCGAATCCTGGACCAGGAATTCACCGTCCGCCGCCGACACTTTCGCCTTTTCTTCGGCTGTTAATCCTTTTTCACCTTGCGGTGTGCTCTCCTTTGGAGGTTCCGACGGTGTCGCATTCTGGAAGACTTGCATACTTGCATCTTCCGCCGTGTAGCTTTGTCCCTCATAGAAGGTGACATTCGCGTCCTCTATGGCTTTGTCTACAATTCGCACGCTTAATTCAGGGTTCGTGCTGACTTTGTCGGCTCCGTCCTTCGGAGAAACCAGTTCCGGTTCGGCTAGTTTTCGAACCTGAAACTGAATCGTTTGTTCAGTCAGATTTCCCGCTTTGTCGATGGCGGTTACTTTTACAACGTGTTCACCCGTACTCAGCTTGGTCGATGATGTCCGATAGGGCGTTACGATGTTTTCGCCGTCCAATTTCACATTGACATTCTTGATCCCTGAAGTCTCGTCTTGAACTGTCGGATCAATCGTGATGTCCCCGGTGTAGACCTTTCCATCCTGCAATGATCGCTTTATTGATGGCTTCGTGTTGTCAATCAATACTGTCGCGCTTGCTGCTTGTTGATCCGGGCCGGTAACCTTGATTTGGTGCTCTCCGTCAGCAATGGAGGTCGTATTCCATTCGTATGCGGTTGAAGTGATATTATCCGGTTGCACGTTAAAATGAAACTTTCTCACCGGGAGGTTCGAGCCGTAAGTGCCCATTCCGAAACGGGAATCCCCGTATTCAGCGTCCCTCAGGACTGTCCCATCAGGTAAAATTAATCGGACATTGCCGGCGTCGAAATTATCCAGGCTACCTTCCGGCGGGTTATCTTCGAAATAAGGCGCTTCTTTGCTGCCTGAGCGAAAATCCAGGACGTTCTCATCCGGATGTAATCTCTCAACCGGTAAAATAACAGTCTGATTCTTCGGTCCGTCTGTGATCAGGCTAATCACGTCATGCCCAGTCGTTAAGGCATTTTGATATCCCTTATCGATGCCGCCGTATGAATAGAAAACGAAGTAAGCCTCTTCTGTAGACAGAAATGTGTCGTCCACCTGGACCCCATCAATAAAAAGATTCAGGTTTTCAGGATCCACCCCATCTGCCGTTCCTTTAACGATCAATTCCCCCGACAGGATGGC
>DASTWO010000052.1:0-13415 GCA_035776675.1 Caryophanales bacterium | reverse complement strand
TGATAAATCCCCCGAAAGAAATAGTAGAAATAATTCAACCAGTGTCCCGCGTCATCTTCTATAGGTTCAACATCGGCAAGTGCTGAAGCGATTTTCCCAAAATCCTTACCCATTAAATAATATCTAACGACAAGAAGGTGGTAAAATTTCCGCAACTCCGGATCATTGACCTGGCCAATGGTGGTTTCAATGCTTCTCTTAAGATGTTCGACCTCGTCCGTATTCCGGTTCTTCATTGCTTGATACCAGCGAACCAGATACCCTTTGTCCAAATTTCCTTCCATTTCAGCACCTCATTATTTGATGTCGTATACCCCGGCTTCAGGATACCGAACAGGAAAGAAGCGTTAAGAAGATGTCTCACCTCCGAAGGTTCGTCATTATCTATAACGTTTCGCCATTCTTCGACATTTTCCTGCTCTTCTTTCCAAAATGAGCCTTTTTTCCTATTTTTCAGCATAGGAAGAAAGATTTACAACTGATGGTCTAGGTCGTTCGAATATTCGTCAGCAGCATTTCCAACGCCAGACGCTTGTCCATTTTTCCTGTTTTCATCATGTAATCCGTTTCGGTGAAATCATTGAGGATTCTCAACAAGTCTGCTTTCTCAAAACTCCTGCCTTGACCGGAAGCGATTTTGACAGCGTAAGGATGAAGCTTTAATCTTTTCGCCATGTGGCCCTGGGTGTAGCCCGATTCCTGCAGGTGTTTCACCCGAAAGATGATTCGAAACTGGCGTCCAAGTAAGGCAAGCAACTTGATCGGTTCTTCGTTTTGTTTCATTAAGTCATCGAGGATGGCGAAAGCTTCATCCAACTTGTTCAGAACAACTTTGTCGACTAGGGAAAAGACATTGCTTTCAAGGGTTTTTGCGCATAGAAGATCCACGACCTCTGCTGTGATCTCACCTTGTTCCCCAACATATAAGGCCATCTTGTCCACTTCACTAACAAGATGAAAAAGATGAGGACCGGTCAAGTGCAGCAAGTGTTCATTGGCCTCTTGGGTGAAAACGGCCCCTTCCAAATCCGCTCTCTCTCGCAACAAGCGATAAATGACCTTTTCATCAGCTGTGGAAAAGGCCATCATTTCTCCAATTTTCTTAAGCTTTTTCACGATTTTCTTGCGTTGATCCAATTTTTCATAATCCCCCGTAAATACCAAGACTGTGCTCGGTGACGGAGCATCTATATACCTTTCAAGTTTAGCCAAATCGTGTTCGATTTTCTTCTTTTCATTCTTACCGGTTAGAAAGTAAGGGTTCTTGATAACAATGACGCGATATTCCCCAAGGAAAGGAAGCGTCTCCGCATCCTCAATTGCCGATTCCACAGGGGTTTCTTCCATATCGTATTCAGCAAAGTTAAACTCGAATGTCTCTTTTTCGAGAGCGTGGTCGAGAATAGCTTGTCTCATTTCATCGATTAAAAAAGGCTCCGTTCCATATAATACATAGACAGGGGCAAATTTCATTTGTTGAATGTTTTTTCGGACGTCTGCAGCTTGCATCCGGGATCACCTCATGTCTATCGTATCGGTTCCACGAGATGGTGACAAGCTTTTTTATAAGGGGGGGAAAGAATATTAATGAAGAAGGGGAACAACGAAGAAGTCGCTCCCCTTATTTATGATAAACGCCAACGTCCGGACCCTAGGACACCGGCTATTGACGATATCGGATCTCACTCAACTTTAGGATATCCTATGCGAGATCAAAGTATAGGTGACAACTCTTAGTAAAACCGGAGATGGTCCTCGCCTTCTTGCGCCCATCATTGTTGAAATTTCTTCAAAAATTGTCGTTGGATTTTTTCGCAACTATCGCTTATACTAAGGGTTGAGATCATTTGCGTTTGAATGGAGGTTATCCTCATGGCTGAAAACAGAGTCGAGAACGATTTCGAAAATGACGTTCAAGACAAAGGAAATGATTTTGTTGATGCCGGAAACGGGTTTATTTATTCTTTTCTGTTTTTCACAGTGATTTTCGCCATTGGCGTTACGATCAGTGTCATTGCCCGTTAGAAAATGTACATAAAAGAAGGCCGGAGAACGAGTCCGGTCTTTTTTTATTGCTTTACCCAGGTGAAATCCCTTATATCCCCTTTGAATCGAAAACGAATCGCCCCTTTTATATCAGTCCGCAAAACCTTAACACCATGTACTTCCAGCCTTTTAATCACAATGGGGCTTGGGTGTCCATACATATTGTTTTCACCGACGGAAATCAAAGCAACGCGAGGAGAAATTTCGTTCAGAAAACTTTCTGTGGTAGAAGTATGGCTTCCATGATGCCCTACTTTCAACACATCAATGTTGAGATTTGGGTAACCACGCATCACACGTTGTTCTCCCTCTTTTTCAAGATCACCGACGAATAACCATTTCAATCCCCCGAGTTGAGCTGAAATGACAATCGATCGATTGTTTTCATTTTCTCTTCTGCCAATTGGATTCAATATCGTAAAAACAACATCTCCCGACTTCCAGCCCATCCCCGCTTCAACGAATTGAACCGGAATTCCCAACTGTTCCGCCTGAACCAGTAACTGTCTGACATCCTTCTCTTCTACTGGCCCCTTTCCAAACAAAATACTGCCGATTTGCACTTTCCCGAATAAAGCCTTCGCACCTCCAGAATGATCCTTGTCTCCGTGCGTCAGGATTAACTTGTCAATCTTGCGGATTCCTCTTGCCTTCAGCTCGTGGAGAACCACATCCCGTCCAACCATGAAGGAATGCTTTTGGATTTGCCACGGTTCTTTTTCAAAACCAACCTTGCCCCCGGTATCGATTAGATATACAGCTCTTCGGTGCGGCAATTCAATTAAAATGCTGTCTCCCTGCCCGACATCGAGCATCGTCACTTCACCCGTAGATGAAAGATACGGCGAAAACCACTGAAACAAACAAAGGCCAATAAACAAAACAGCCGGCTTCACCAAACGCAACTTCCGGTCTCCCGATTCCCAAATGACAAATCCGTAAAAAATAGCCGCATAAAGCATAAAGACCAACCATAACGATGGCTTTCCAAACACCAACATTCCCAGGTGCCAGCTGTCAATCTCCATCAAGAGGCGATGAGCCAGTTGAATCACGTAATCGAGAACCGCAAGCAACGGTTTACCGATAAATGGGAAGAACATTGATGCGAAAAAGCCAATGGAGACGAAAGGCAAGACAATCAGGGAGATAAAAGGAATGAAGAGAAAGTTCAAAGGAAGGCTGAGAAGCGAAATCGCGTAAAATCGGTATAAGAGAATCGGAAAAGCAGCCAGTTGAGCGATGACGGAAATTGCGATCAACTGAGAAAGCGGATGATGATAACGATTTTGAATAAAGGGAGCAGAAACAATCAAAGTGAAACTGACAAGGAAAGATAGCTGAAAGCCCGTTTGGAACAATTGATACGGATTGATGGCCAGCATAAGTAAAGCGGCCCAACTGATCCCGTCAAGAGCATGCAAGCGATGCCGCAAGCGTAAAGCGGCCAACACGACCATCGCCATTACACAGGCTCGAACAACCGAAGGGGAAGCTCCCGTCATAAGGGCATACAAAGGAAGCAATAGAAATAAAAGATCCAATCCGCGTTCCCTGGTGATTCCGAAACGAAGCATCAAAAAATACAAAGCCCCTACTACAAGGCCAACATGCAAACCGGATACCGCAAGTAAATGAATTAGGCCAAGGTTGCGGTAAGCCTGCAAAAGGTCCTCTGATACATTCGTTCTCCAACCAAACAAAAGCGCTTCTGATATACCTCGAATATCGGCAGGAAAGTGAGTTTCAATCCAGCGGATTCCCGCACCACGCCATTGCTGGATTCTATCATAAGGAGAATACCCGGTATTCCCGCAAGTTGCAGCGGTTAAGGAATTCGGCGTAACTTGCCAATGAATATGATTTCTGTAAAGATATTTCCGATAATCGAATGCGTAAAAGTTGCTTGCCCCCGCCGGTTTGGTTAAATCCCCGGAGAACGAACAAGTCATACCATACCGGTATCGCCTAATGGAAGGAACTTGTGATTTTCGTTGAAGATAATAAGAAACTCGAACATCTTCACCACTTCGAAGTTTCATTTGAAAGGTGAGCTGATCTCCATCAAGCTCAGGTAAAGAAGCAATCGTGCCGCTGAAATGGGTTTGACCGGAAGAAAGAGTAGTGACATTCGAATCATCAACATAAAGAAAGTAGCAAAAAGCGAGGAGAAATGTGAGAGAACAAACGAAGGGGAGCCACCGCCTTCTCCATAAACAAAACCCGAGAAAAGTGGCAACGAAGAGAGATGCGGCGTACCACGGAACATTGAAAGATGCCGCGGTAATTCCGGCAATTGCGGAAAGCCCTATTAAATGCCATTTTCCTTTCACTTATTCAAGCTCCGCATACAGCCTCTCCGCTTCATCGTGAAAAGCCTGAATTTCCGCCTCATCCACTCCTGATTCCTCCAGCTTTTTCAACAACTTGACCGTCAAGGCAGACTTTTCCTCAGCATTCATGTCGAAAACCGCTCTTTTCAACTCCACCTTTTTCGTTTCCACTCCAGCAGATTCAAGCAATTCCACTGCATAAGGGTGATTCTTATAATCGTTCGCGTAATAAAGTTTACGGATGCCGCTCTGGATAATCGTCTTACAACACTGCAGACAAGGAAAGTGGGTAACATATATCTCGGCACCCGCTGTGGATACTCCAAATTTTGCACATTGCAATATCGCGTTGACTTCCGCATGGATGGTTCGAACACAGTGTCCATCAATGACAAAGCATCCTTCATCAACACAATGTACCCCTCCGGAGATCGAGCCGTTATAACCCCCGGCAATAATTCGTTTATCGCGGGCAATAGTCGCGCCTACCGCCAAACGTGTACATGTGCTTCGCGTCGCCAACAAATGGCTTTGCGCCATGAAATACTGATCCCATTCAATTCGTTTCATTTCTGCCCCTCCTGTTCTGATTTAATTGTAGCCGTGCTTGTTTCCTCGCGTCAATCCATTTTTACCGCAAAGAAATTTGACTTTTCATTTTTTGCAAGGTACTTTCACCTATTCCGGAAACCTTCAAGAGATCTTCAATTTTCTCGAACGGACCATTTTTCTTGCGATAAGCAATAATGGCCTTTGCCGTTGCCGGCCCAACCCCCGAAATCTTGTCCAACTCACTTGCATCAGCGGAGTTAATCTCGATTCTTCCATCCTTTTCTCCTGCACCAATGATCGGAGGCAGTTCATTTTTGCTTTGCTCTCCTATTTCCGGCACATATATGACCATTTCGTCTTCAACCAATTGGGCAAGATTGATCCGTTTGCGGTCCGCCTTTTCGACAAAGCCCCCCGCTTTCTCAATGACATCAATGATTCGGGCTCCTTCTTTCATTTGATACACACCAGGAGATTTCACAGCTCCCTTGACATCAATAACCACAGCCTTCGGCTTTTCCGACGTCCTGTCGGCCTTCTCTGCCGAGTCGTCGGTGGATTCATCCGTTTTCTTTGGCAGTTCAGCCCAAGATAAGGATCCAGTATCACTCTCCTCAGAAAATGGGTGAAAATAGCTGACAAGCAACAATAGCAGAAAAACAGCCGCACAACCGCCAAGAATCTGTTCTCGCTTTGACCATTTCAATCCTTTCACAGCATCACTTCCTTTCTGATTCATAATCAATGGAATCCAACATAAGATTAGAAATAACGTAGTGCCGAAGGAGGGGAGAACCCATATGAAAATTGGAGTCATCGGTACGGGAAATATGGGGAATGTATTGATTCAAGCCTTTATAGAGTCAGGGGCAGTGGCCCCGTCGAATCTCATGATTGCAAATCGAACCAAACAAAAAGCTGATAAATTCAAGGAAGAATTCCCCGAACTTCATGTTGCCGATACCGGTATGGAGGTCGCAGACGTTGCCGACATTATTTTTGTCTGTGTTAAACCGCTTGATATATACCCGTTAATAAAGCAGATTTCGGAGGGCCTTTCTGAGGACAAACTGCTTGTATCAATTACAAGCCCTGTTTCAGTGGAAGAATTAGAGTCCGTTGTAAACTGCAGTGTGGCCAGAGCGATTCCAAGCATTACAAACCGCGCCCTTTCTGGTGTTTCCTTAATCACGTATGGTCATTCCTGCGAAGAGAAACACAAAGACCATTTACTCACATTGTTGGAACAAATTTCGAGGCCTTACGAAATTGAAGAAAATATTACAAGAGCGGCTTCGGATATTGTTAGTTGCGGACCGGCGTTTTTCTGTTACCTGACCCAACGTTTCATTCGTGCCGCTGTTGAGGAAACTGAAATTTCGCATGAGGAAGCGACCGCTTTTGCATCGGAAATGCTGATCGGTCTTGGTAAACTGCTGGAAAAAGGCATTTATACACTGCCGGAGCTTCAAGAAAAGGTACACGTCAAAGGAGGCGTCACCGGAGAAGGGCTTTCCGTGCTCGAAGCCAAAGTCGGAGATATGTTCGAAGAACTGTTCAGGACAACACATGCCAAGTACGCTGATGATCGAAAAAAAGTCAGAAATCAATTTGAATAAGGCAAAGAGGCGAAAATCCCTTTGCCTTATTACCCTCTATTCGACATTTATCGGTTCATTCCTGCTTATGATGTTAAGATTCCTTCCAAATTCAAAGTCGGGGCGTCTCCCCACAACTTCTCCAACTGGTAATGTTCCCGTTCTTCTTTATGAAAAATATGGACAATTACATCTTCAAGATCAACCAAAACCCAACGGCCGCTGTCGAAGCCTTCAAGCCTTTTTACAGAAATGTTCTGCTCACCGGCGGTTTCTTTTATAGCTCTGGCAATGGCCTGAACTTGTTTCTCAGAATTTCCGTGACAAATCATGAAATAATCCGTGATCAATGATATTCCTTTCATGTTCAGAACCACAATATCTTCCGCTCTCTTGTCGTCAGCTGTTCTCACCGTTAACAAAGCAAGATCTTCTTCTGTCATGAATGCAAATCCCTCCAGTCTTTTTGTCCGCTCGTTCAAAATCAACATAAGCTGTCCGCGTAGCGCGTAGAATGTTACTCCCGTTTCACTTTCTTAACTCATTAGATGAGACTGTTGTAGGCAGCAATTGTGTCCGGATATACCTTCTCGCCTTTCCCCATCAGAAATCCCACAGTATTTCTGAGTGCCTGGATAACCGCAGCATCGAGGTTTTTTTCCGCAATATCCCGAACCTCCTGAACGCCGGGAAAATGACGACCCGGTTCAATATAGTCTGCCAGGAAAATCACCTTTTCAAGACTGGACATGCCGGCTCTGCCGGTTGTATGGCTCCGAATCGCCTGCAGAATTTCCCAATCTGAGAGGCCCGTTTCTTTTTCAATCATGACCGCTCCGACAGGAGCATGCCACAATTCAAGATTATACGTCAACAAGTCATCGGGTAGCTGACTATCTTGTTCGATCAGTTCTTTCATTTCTTCTGCAGGTCGGAACTTGGCGTAATCATGCAGAATTCCCGCCAATTCCGCCTTTTCGCCATCCACTCCGTATTTTCCCGCAAGCTGAATCGCAGTATCCGTCACTCGGACGGTATGTTCATAGCGTTGTTCAGTCAACTGTTTCTTAACGATTTCCAACGCGGTTTTCCTGTCCATACAAGCCCTTCTCCCCAATATATTTTCTAACCTTGTCAGGCAATAAATAACGTGTATTGCCATTTTCTCTAAAGCGGCTTCGCAAGAAGCTTGCCGAAACCTCAAATTCCGGAATCTTTACCTCCCGAATGGAGTCCGCATATTCGGATTTCAAGGAAAAACCCGGGCGCCCCACTCCAATAAAGGTAACAAGCCGAACCAATTCATCAGCGCGATGCCAGTTTGGCAAATCTTCAACCATATCCGCACCGATGAGAAAGTAGAAACGATCATCCGGATGATTCTCGACTAAATGTTGAATCGTGTCAATGGTGTAGGAAGGACCTTTTCGTTCGAATTCCAACAAAGACAAATGGAATTCTTCATTATCCGCAATCGCCAATCGTACCATCTCAATGCGATGGCGGGAATCCGTAATCATCTTGCCGGTTTTGTGTGGAGGAATCGGGCTCGGCATGAACCATACCGCATCGAGAGAACAGGCACAGAGCACTTCTTCAGCTATCATCAAATGCCCGTAATGCGGCGGATCAAAAGTACCCCCGAATATGGCGATATCCATTCCTACCTTCCCTCCAATCTCCGCAAAACCGTTTGTCGCATTCTCTCACGATCGGGGTTTTGTCCTGTCCATTTCTCGAAGGCAAGGGCCCCCTGGCCAACAAACATTCCAATTCCGTTCATTGTCGTAGCTCCAAGTCCTTCCCCTATCTTAAGCCATTTTGTTTGCAAAGGATTATAAATAAGGTCAGCCAGCACCGTGCCTGGCTTTACGCCATTAAGCCCCATTGGTAATTCATCTGTATTCGGACTCATTCCTACTGGTGTTGTATTAATAATCACATCATATTCCGGTAACCCCGACTCGGCTTCTTCTAATGTAATAACCTGGGCCATAGACTTTCGAATCCCATCCTCGATAAGGGATTCAGCTTTTTCCAGTGTGCGATTCGCAATATCCAGTTGCTTCACACCGTAGCGATCGAGTGTCACGGCCACTCCTCGGGCAGCCCCTCCAGCTCCCACCATCAAAACACGACTGCTGGATAGCGCTTCTCCGGTAACATCCCTCAATGAATGAAGGAATCCTTTCCCATCCGTATTCATCCCAATCAAATAACCGCTCTGATTCACAACTGTATTGACAGCGCCTATTTGTCTTGCTTCCTCATCAATCTCATCCAGGTATTGCATGACCTTGACCTTATGGGGAACCGTTACATTGAATCCGGCAATCCCCAATGCCCTGATTCCATCTATAGCTTTTCCCAAATTGGCTGGATCAACGTCGAAACATTCATATCGATGAGGTAATCCAAGCGCTTGAAATTCTTCGTTATGCATGATCGCAGATAATGAATGACCGACAGGATGGCCAATCAATGCAAACAGTTTCCCCATAAACAATCCTTTCCAAACCGCAGTAAAAAAGCAAATTGTGCAAAGTTAAGGTTCCGTTGATTGATTATATTAGCGACTCACGAATAGAAACCCCGACACCTTTTGGAGCATAAGCGGAAACATTGCCTTTACCACTCTGTATTGTTACCCAACCCAACCCGGAGAAAACAATGTCGATTTTCTCATCCTTCACACTGAAATCATGTTTCACCAACGGAGGAAAAGATTCTGATCGGAAACTCTCAGGAGGAGATAACAATTCTCCCACCTGCCGTTCATAGACCTCATCGGCATTTTCAAGTTTCGTACGGTGAATATACAAATCGTTGGAAAAATAACAGGTAAATGGCCGCTTTTCGCCACGAGAATAATCCAAACGAGCCAGACCAGCGAAAAACAACGTCTGCCCTTCTTCAAGCTGATAAATTTTCGGTTTAATTTCCTTTTTCGGCGTTACCTGTTTCAATTCTTTCTTATTCAACAAGTGCGCGATTTGATCTCGGTTGATGACCCCTGGAGTATCATAAAGATTGCTTTCACCGTCAAGGGCGAAATCAATAAGATTCAATGTAGTTCCCGGGAACATTGAAGTTGTAATCTCATACCGATGATCATCTTCGGAAAATTGGCGAAGCAAGCGGTTGATAAATGTCGATTTCCCTACATTTGTACAGCCTACAATATATACGTCTTTACCATCACGGTATCTATCTATCCCTGATGCCAGCTCATCGATTCCTTCACCTGTCTGCGCGCTGATCAAATATGCATCCTTTGCCTTCAAACCGAATTCTTTCGCCGAGCGGCGCATCCAATTCTTCAACTGGTGTTGATTCGTTGACTTTGGCAATAAATCGATCTTATTCCCGACAAGAAGAACATCGTTATCTCCGGCGAATCTATGTATTCCCGGCAACCAGCTTCCGGTGAAGTCGAAGATATCGACAATCTTCACAACCAGAGCATCGGTTTCGCCGATTCGATTGATCAATTTCAGGTAATCATCGTCACCAAGCGGAACATCTTGCACTTCGCCATAATGTTTAAGTCTGAAACAACGCTGGCAAAGGACGGGATCTCGCTCTAATGACGCGGGTGGAGCGTAACCGATTGCTTTCTTGTCTTCGGTCTGAATGGGCGCTCCGCAACCAATACAAATCTCCTGATCCGCCACTATCCTATTCCTCCCAAAAAATCATTCCTTTTCGTTTCATCCACGCCAATAAATATTTCTCCATTCTCCTGTTGAACCTTGTCAACCAACCGTCGTTTTTTGCGATCGGAACAACAAGAATGGTATGAACCCCAAGACGATTTCCTCCGAGTACATCGGTAAGGATCTGATCGCCAACTATAACAATTTCCTCTTTCCTCAATTTCATATCCCGCATCGCGTGCCGAAAGGCTTTCGTCATCGGCTTGCGCGCCTTATAAATGAATGGGATCTCAACAGGATCGGAGAATCGCTTCACTCTTTTTTCCTTATTATTGGATACAATCGTAATATAGATTCCTTGTTCTCGCATTAACGTTACCCATTTTGACAACTCGGGGGTTGCGTCCGGACGATCCCACTCGACCAATGTGTTATCAAGATCAGTAATTACGCCCTTTATACCGAGTTCTCTCAATTTATCCGGTTGAATATCAAAGATGGATTCCACATGCTCATCAGGCAAAAATTTATTTAACAATCTCAAACACCTCGGGTGCCTTCCTGTAATCAGTAAGCGTTCTGTGCCCATCATACCACAACAGGCAGAAAACCTAAAAATACACGCATGTCCCGCTTCCGATTTCCGAAGTCTTTATTAGCATGAGGAGCCGTGATGGAAGAATTAGACCAGAAATTTTTCGACAAAAAGCGATCGGCCTCACAATTGTGGATAACCATATACACAAATCACACAACGTCTTTATTAGGATTCGCGAAGTTGTATACAAGTCACCCACAGGTTATCCACTAGAAGCTGTGGATAACAGAACGATTGTTCTCTACCTGTTTTTATGATAGTCTTTACGTAATAAAAAGAGTTTAATGATTATTCTATTCGTGAACAGAGAAAAGTATGACAGAAATCATAACCTTATTTAAACACAATTCATCACGTTTCGTTCAGTGATTTTCCGTTAAGGCAGCGACGCCTTATGCTTTCAAACCACCGTCAAGGAGGTGCCTGCCAACCCGGTTGGCGTACTAACATGGAAAACTTATCAGACGAACTACTAATTGAATCTTATTTCAAAGCAAAAGAATTGAAACTCAGCCAGGACTTCATTGTCTTGATCAAAACTGAGATTAACCGCCGCTCTCTCGATGACCGACTCCAATGTTCCTGACCGGATGGACGATACAACTTATTGTTGTCTCGTCTTTTTTTTGTTTGATTCCATACTTTTGAACCGGTACAATTATAAGAGCTTGAATACTGCGAAAAAGGTGTGAAACCGATGAAAAACGTTGTGATTCATAAAATAACGAAATATGTATTCACCGAAGGCCAGATGAAAAGCGCCTGGAAACATTCCGAAGAAAATCTGGATTTTGCCTCGCTTTCGGAAAACCAATTGATGGCGCTTGCAAGTAACATCCTGGAGCAAGCCTCTCACAGTGACCTTGAGCACCATACTCTCGATTCCGCATGGAGAACGAAGAGAGACTTTGAAGGAAAAATGATCGCTGAAAATGACAGTGATCCCGGTCAGCATGTCGAGCTTATTGACACGGAGCAAGAAGGAACTTCAGCGGACGTATTTATAGATCGGATGCTTCGGGTCAAATGCTCGGAATGCGATTTTGAATTCTTCATTGAAGATCTCGATTATGATTTATCTACTTTGAAATGTCCGAAAGACGGCGGTGCAGTGAAAATAGATCAAAACACGGAAAAACGCATTAATAGAAACTAAGCGCCGGCCGGAAAGGAGATTACAATATGGACGAAGCTTCAACCTTTCAAATCATCATTACCATTGTCATATTTATCTTAGCCTACGCGTTTATTATCTCCGAGAAGATTAATCGGACGATTATTGCATTAGCCGGGGCTGCTTTAATGCTGTTCATCAATTCGGTTGAACTTCACCGTGTTTTTGTGGAGCATATGCAATGGGGGACGATCACTCTTCTCGTCGGAATGATGATTCTTGTTGGAATAACCAGTAAAACAGGTGTTTTCCAATATGCCGCCGTGAAAGCGGCCAAGTTGGTGAAAGGCGACCCCATGAAAATTTTGATTATCATGTCTCTGCTAACGGCTTTGGGATCAGCCTTTCTTGACAACGTCACGACGGTCTTGCTTATGGTGCCGGTCACTTTTTCAATTACAAGAATTCTCGGTGTCAATCCAATTCCTTTTCTGATTTCAGAGGTCTTGTTTTCCAACATCGGCGGGACGGCTACCCTGATCGGAGATCCGCCGAATATTATGATCGGGCAGGCGACAGGGTTGTCTTTTAACGATTTTCTCCTTAACCTGACCCCTGTCATTATCGTGATAGCGATTGTCACCGTGGTGATCCTCTATTTTATATACCGGAAACAGATGAATGTGGATGACGACCAGAAGAAAGAATTAATGCAACTGAACGAGAAAGATTTTATTAAAGACAAATCATTAATGATCAAATCCTTGATTGTACTCGGATTAACCATTATCGGTTTTGTTTTGCATTCAATTACCGGAATGGATCCGGCTGTCGTCGCCATGAGCGGTGCCACCCTGTTAATGTTGATAGGGGTAAAGGAAGAAAGTTTTGAAGAGGTCTTTTATGATGTCGAATGGGGTACGATCTTTTTCTTCGCCGGGTTGTTCACGCTTGTCGGGGCACTTGTCGATGTCGGAATTATTGACTACCTTGCCTCGAAGGCACTCGAAGTAACAGGCGGAGACATTGCAGTCGCTTCAATGTTGATTCTTTGGGTATCAGGAGTAGCATCCGCCACCATTGATAATATTCCGTATGTGGCAACAATGATTCCGTTAATTCAGGAAATGATTAATGGCCTGGATTTATCAAGTACGAACGAGAATGTAACCGTTCTATGGTGGTCACTGGCACTCGGAGCATGTCTTGGTGGAAATGGGACATTGATTGGCGCTTCGGCAAACGTAATCGTTGCCGGGATGGCATCGAAAGAAGGAGACGGCTTTACATACATCGACTTTCTAAAGATCGGTGCTCCCCTAACATTCGTGGCTCTATTGCTTTCAACCGGCTATATTTATTTAAGGTACCTAATGTGAATTGAGATAGGGGGAGGTGACTAACCTCCGTCCCTCTCACACCACCGTACGTACGGTTCCGTATACGGCGGTTCCAGATTATGTCGAACGTAGAATTTTATATCTTGCAGATATGCTTTTGAGCCCTAGGCTTGCCCAA
>DASTWO010000051.1:0-3640 GCA_035776675.1 Caryophanales bacterium | reverse complement strand
ACACAACGATTGTTATCTGACGTCAGATTGTCGCCATCCGAAAAGTGAAAAGGATAAATGTTATAACGGTATGGGCTGTATTTCTCCTCAATTAATTCCAGCGCCTTCCGATAAGCAGAGGAACAAATCGTGCCGCCGCTTTCTCCTTTAGAAAAGAAATCCTCTTCGGAAACGACCTTTGCTTCGGTATGATGAGCAATAAATTCAATATCAACATGTTCATATTTGGAATGCAGGAAACGGGTCATCCAGAAGAAAAAACTGCGGGCAATGTATTTTTCCCATACGCCCATGCTGCCTGATGTATCCATCATCGCCAACACAACAGCCTTGGACTCCGGCTTCTCAATGTCATTCCATGTTTTAAAGCGAAGGTCATCCTGAAGAATCGGGTTAATGCCGGGACGGCCCTCCATGGCATTGCGTTTTATGGCCGAAATGATCGTTCTTTTTTTATCAATATTCCCCATTAGCCCTGTCTTGCGAATATCGTTGAATTCAATGGCTTCCGTGGTGACATTGTCCTCTTCTTTTTGCTGGAGGTCAGGCAGTTCCAGTTCCTTAAACAACATTTCCTCAAGTTCCATCATCGACACTTCGGCTTCATAATAATCCTCGCCGGGTTGATTGCCGGCATTTCCTTCTTTTCCGGAACCGCCTTTCCCCTGTCCGCCTGGTTCACGGGCGATGACATCACCGACTTTGCTGTCGCCGTCCCCTTGGCCAACGTGTTTGGTTTTATCGTAATTGTAGCGGATTTTATATTCATCCAGGGAACGAATCGGGATTTTCACAAGTTTCTTTCCATTGGACATTACAATGCTTTCTTCGCTGATCAGGTCCGGCAAATTGCTTTTCACGGCTTCGCGAACTTTTTCAACATGGCGTTGTTGATCCCCGTAACCCTTACGGTGGAGGGACCAGTTTTCTTCTGAAACAATATAATTCGCCATTTTTGACCCTCCTTCATCATTGTCGGACTAAGTCGACTTCAACTCCTTGATCTTCTAAAAAAGATAGATGAACATTTTCATGAATATTGCATATACTGGGGGTGGTCTAGTATCTGCCTTTTTAAAGGTTGGTTACTCTCATCCTATGCAGTGAATCAAAAGAATTGCGGGATCCTGCACAAAAATCCCCTCACCATTTCCGGTAAGGGGATCAACTTCTTTTTTTAATTTCCAGTCTAAGAGGTCAATAAACCTCAAATGTATCAATCGGCCAATAACGAAGATCCACTTTTCCAACGATCTTATCCATGGATACAAAGCCGAAATAACGGCTGTCGTAACTGTGGAGACGGTTATCGCCAAGAACGAAAACTTTGCCTTCCGGGACGGTTTTGCGCCCGGTCTTTTCCTTGAGCGTGAAATCCTCTGTCAGATTCCCTGAAACCAGCCGGCTTTTGAACGGTTTCAAATACGGCTCTTTCATCGGCTTCCCGTTGACATACAGCACATCATCCTTATAATGAAGCGAATCTCCGGGCAAGCCAATCACTCTTTTGATGAAATCCTCTTTTTCCGAATAATGAAAGACAATCAGTTCAAAGCGTTCCGGTTTGCTGAAGTCGTAATCAACCTTATTAACAATGACGCGATTTCCGTCATGAATCGTCGGCATCATCGATTGGCCGTGAACCACATAGTTGGCGAAGAAAAAATTCTGTATGACAAAAACAATAATAACCGCAATCGCAATTGCCTTGATCCAGTCAAACACAGCTTTTCTGCTCATTCTGCCATCTCCCAATGCATCAATTTCTCCCAATGTATCATGTCAACCGCCTTCCGGCAAGGCTTAACCTTATTCAGCAGGTCCTCCCCTTCTTTTTTCCGTATGAAAGCCCCCTCCAAAAAGGGGGCTTTACGAATTTAGCGATTTAACAGGCTCCCGACATAACGGAGCAATTCATTAGCTGAAGTGGTGTTATAACCGTGCTCATCGACAAGGCGAGCGATCACTTCATTAATTTTCTTCAATTGGGTTTCATCCGGCGTCTTTGTCGAAGTCGTGATTTTCACAACATCTTTCAGGTCGGCGAACAGCTTTTTCTGGATCGCTTCACGTAACCTCTCATGCGAATTGTAATCGAACTTCTTGCCTTTGCGGGCATACGCGGAAATACGAATCAGAATCTCTTCCCGGAATGCTTTCTTGGCGTTTTCAGATATTCCGATTTGTTCCTCGATCGAGCGCATCAGCTTCTCATCAGGATTCATTTCCTCGCCCGTCAGCGGATCCCTGAGCTTGTTCTTATTACAATAAGCTTCAACATTATCAAGATAATTGTCCATCAGTGTTTTGGCCGATTCCTCATAAGAGTAAACGAAGGCTTTCTGAACCTCTTTCTTGGCAATATCGTCGTATTCTTTGCGGGCAACCGAGATGAAATTCATATAACGTTCCCTGTCTTCTTGAGAAATCGACGGATGCTGGTCAAGCCCGTCTTTCAAAGACCGCAGCACATCAAGTGCATTAATCGATGGTGTCTCTTTTCGGATAATGGCCGAAGAAATCCGGTTAATGACATATCTGGGATCAATGCCATCCATGCCCTCATCGGCATGCTCCTTGCGCAATTCATCCATATCAACAGAATTGAATCCCTCAACGGTTTCGCCGTTATACAGGCGCATTTTCTTCACCAAATCGAGACCTTGTTTGTTAGAGTCCTTCAGCCTTGTCAAAATCGAAAAAATGGCAGCCACTTTTAACGCATGCGGTGCAATATGAACGTTCTTCATGTCACTTTCGCGAATCATTTTATCATAAATTCTTTCTTCCTCTGCCGCCCTCAGGTTGTAAGGAACCGGCATGACAATAATACGTGAATGAAGCGCCTCATTTTTCTTATTCGCTATGAAAGACCGATATTCGGCCTCGTTTGTATGTGCGATGATAAATTCATCAGCCGAAATAAGCGCAAAGCGTCCGGCTTTAAAATTGCCTTCCTGTGTAAGGGACAACAGATGCCAGAGGAATTTCTCATCACATTTGAGCATCTCCTGAAATTCCATCATTCCGCGGTTTGCCTTATTGAGTTCCCCGTCAAAACGGTAGGCACGCGGATCCGATTCCGAACCATATTCGGCGATTGTAGAAAAATCAATGCTGCCGGTAAGATCGGCAATGTCCTGCGACTTTGGATCTGATGGGCTGAACGTCCCGATCCCGACTCGCTTATCTTCATCAAACAGAACCCGTTCCACCATGACGTCTTCAATTCGACCGTCGTATTCTTTTTCGAGTCGCATTGTATTAAGCGGAGACAACGAACCTTCGGGCTTGATCCCATATTCCTTGTAAAAATCATCTCGTAGATGCTGCGGAATGAGATGCAAGGGATCTTCATGCATCGGGCAACCCTTAATAGCGAATACTGCTCCTCCCGGTGTCCGGGAATATTCCTCAAGACCGCGTTTCAGCATATTGACAATCGTCGATTTCCCGCCGCTGACGGGACCCATTAGAAGCAGGATTCTTTTTTTCACATCAAGCCTTCTCGCCGCAGGATGGAAATATTCCTCGACGAGTCGTTCAACCGTATCCTCCACTCCGTAAATTTCCTTATCAAAGAAGCTATAGCGTTTCTTTCCGTCCTTTTCTTCAATTCCTGCGTCTTTGATCATATTAT
>DASTWO010000050.1:0-22225 GCA_035776675.1 Caryophanales bacterium | reverse complement strand
AAGGTCCACTTGGAATTAACGAGTTCCCTCGTCACGCTTGGCTTTTTGTTTAGTTTTCAAGGTGCGATTCCTTCGCTCCGCCGTTTTTAACGGCGACTTTTCTAATATACCACATCGCCCAATCGAAGTCAACACTTTTTTCATATCAACCTCGGCAATGTGCTTTTCATTTCCGCTGCCGTCTTTTCGACGACAGGAAAATATTCTATCACAACCACGACACAACGTCAACACTTTCATCGTGATTTTTTTCATCTCTGCCAAAGAGTGTGACCCGAAACCTCAACGGCTCGGCGCCTGCCTCCTTAACAGCGCAAGACATAATATATCATGGTAGAATCGGACTGTCAACCGAATCTAACATCCATTTTTTACCCGGGGTCATCTTAAAACTTCTGTTCCAGAAACCTTTCTTTCAATCCTTCATAAGTCAATTCGCCTGAACTGGCGACCGACCAGTTTGTGCTTTTCACGGGATTGCGGCTTCCTATTCCAACGACGAATAATTTCGATTCTTCGCCTTGCATCAGATTCAAATTCACATCCACAATAGCAATGCATTTCTTATATAAAGAATCCAGATCCTGAGCCGCGGCCAATACTTTTTCGAGCAACGGCTCTTCGTTGCTAATATCGGCTTCATCTAACACCACATCGAAGAAATCGCCGACCCCCAATCGCTCCAGTGCATCATCCGTATTCTTTCTCGCCGATGCCGCCGCGATCCGGACTCCGTTTTTCTTCAAGTGTTTCAACAACGGCTCAATTCCCGGGGAAACATCTTTCGCCGAAAGCCCCTGAATCAGTTCTTGATAGTAGGATTCCTTTTTCTCCAATAGATCCTGCTTCTCTTCACCAGAATCGGGCCGATGGCTTTCTTCCAGAATCCAATCACTGATCTCTTCGGCCCCGTGCCTTTTCATTTTGTTCTGCCAATCCTCAAAGCCGAGAAAGACACCATATTCTCCTGCGGCTTTTTTCCATGCTTCCGCCTCAAACGGCGCGGTCTCGGCAATCACATTCTCCAATTCAAGAATGGCTGCTTTAAACTTCAATTTCGTTTCGGTTTCCGTTCTATCAAACGCCATTTCCCAACATCCCTCCGGGGGTGAATTTCTCTATATACATACGATGCAATTCCCCCGTTTTCGTTCCTCTAAACCGGATTCTGATTTGAAAAGGATCGAACATATCGGCTGCATTCCGATGGCACAGCAAAGCGGCTGAACAAACGAAAAATCATTTGATAACGCTCCTCCATTGAGCGCTTGACAATTCCCTCAATCCGCTCATCTCCCAGATCCAGTAACAACTCTTCCATTTCTCTTTTTAAGACATATTCTAATTCCTGGATTTCCTTATCCGAGAAAATAGCACCTAACATGCGCTCACCTCTTTCCAAAGTCATTATTTCCGAGTTCAGCCATTTTTATGAATATCTTGTCCCGCCAAGCATAAAATGTGGCAAAGCCAGACAAGGGAGAGGCATGATCCGATGAAATTCTTTTGGATAGTCAACGGTAAAACGCTAAAGAAAACCCTTTTGATTATCGTCTCAGCCTTTATTGCTGCGGCAATCGCGTTTATGAACAGCAGTGAGCTTCCGGCATTCTCGACCTCAGGTGGGCCAAGAGCCATTTCCAAGGTGAATACCGAGAAGAAGCAAGTCGCTTTGACATTCGATATAGGCTGGGGAGATCTTCGGGCAAAACCGATTTTGAGGGTACTGGAAAAGAAAAATGTACAGGCAACGTTCTTTGTCTCAGGATCGTGGGCGGAGCATCATCCGAAAATCGCCAAGAAAATCGTTACCGAGGAAAATGAAATCGGTTCACATGGATTCGGGCATAAAAATTACCGTTCCATGGAGGAGGCCGCCATTCGGAAAGACATTCTGTTGGCAAGGGAAGCCATCAAGAAAGCCACTGGGAAAACGACTTCGCTGTTGCGGCCGCCAAATGGAAACTTCAACGAGAAAGTGCTTGAGATTGCTGAGGCATTAAATTATACAGTCATTGACTCCAGCGTCAATTCACGGGATATCACAAACCCTGGTGCCCGGACAATCATTCGAAATGTCGTTGAACCGGCTTCCCCGGGGGACATTATCCTGATGCACGCTTCCGATTCAGCCAAACAAACCGACAAAGCTCTGCCGGCCATAATCGAAAAGTTGAAAGACGAAGGATACTCCTTCGTAACTGTGTCCAAATTATTGACCAACGCGGAAACCCAGTCAGAATTAGTGAAATGAAAAAAGCTGGTCCGGAACTCAACCGGATCAGCTTTGTTTTTTCGAGCTATCAAGCAGCCTGTGCAGAAGCAGAACTTGCCAGGCGTTACACGCCAACAAAATAGCAAGTGTCGGCCATACCCAGGCCGGATCGTTCGTTTTCAACGGATAATACCATTCGAAGGTCGTTACCACAACCATGAAGAACAGCGTCGGAATGAACGCGTAACGATTCGTTTCTTTCCTTTTCTGATAAGCCACCGCCCAACTGAACACAAGCAAGAACAACGGTACAAGAAAATACCCGATTAACCCTTCACCGGGATCACGGAAAGTGGACTCCCGGAAATAATAAAGATCAAATAGAACAAATGCCGTCAACACAGCAAGAATGCCATTCCACAGTGAGGCCGAGCCAAACACGCCAAGGCCGAACCGATGAACGGTCAAATAGGCGAAAAACCCCATTTGGCTGATCACACTAAACATGAAGCCATAACCAATCAACTCCACTGAACCAATCAACAGGTTCAGAAACCCTTCGCTGATAAACCTTTCCCAATTATAAACCAGACCGAATGCACCGCCGAGCACCCCGCCGATGACCAACGTCGTAAAAAACAAATAAACCCATTTTCGAATACTCACAGCCTGTCCTCCAAACACAGGAATTTCTCCGATTTGATTGTACCAAGGCCCGCCGCAAATTACCACCGATCTCCATCCTTCCAACGGAATAAATCTTCCTTTGCCCACTCATATTAAAACTAACCATGCTCATAGAAAGGAGATGGAAAAACCGATGAAAAAACGGCTGATCCTGTTAACGGCCTGTTTGATGATCGCCCTGTCCGGCTGTGCCAGCACAAGTGCACAGAGTGGAAGCAAAATGGACTATCAGGAAACAAAGAAAATGCTGATTGACCTACTCAAAACCGATGAAGGCAAAAAGGCCATTCAAGATATCATGACCAGTACCGAAATGAAAAAGCAACTCCTAATGGATCAGGACTTTGTCAAGAAGACCATTCAAGAAACTTTGACCTCTAAAGACGGGAAGAAGTTCTGGCAAAGCTTGATCAAAGACCCGAAATTCGCGAAGACCCTTGCGGAAACCATGACGAAACAGAATGAGAAGATGCTGAAAAACTTGATGAAAGATCCGGAATACCAAGCAATGATGATGGATATTCTCAAAAGCCCTGAAATGGAAAAACATTATCTGGAATTGATGAAAACGAAAGCATATCGGGAACAGGTACAGAAGATTATTGCCGAAACCTTCCAAAGCCCGTTGTTCAAGGCGAAAATCGCCGATATCCTCAAGCAAGTCGTCGAGGAAGAACTGAAGAAGGGGAATACCGGCGGCCAGCAAAAGAAAAGCAAAAGCCAAAACAGCAGCCAATCCCAACAGTCACAAGCTTAAATAACCCTCTCAACGCTCTTGTTGAGAGGGCTTTTTTTTCTCTGCGGTTATTCCGATTTGTGAATGACCTGATCAGCGATTTCCGTATAAAGTTTGCCTGTAGGGTGATCGGCTTCATAGATCCCCGGCGCGAAAACATTATCTTCTCGCTCATCCGGTTGCCGAAGCGGGATGCGGCCGAGCAATTCAGTATCAAGCTCTTCACTTAACTTGTCACCGCCGCCACGGCCGAATACATATTCAATCTCTCCGGTTTTCTTGCTTTCCCAATAGGACATGTTCTCGATAACGCCAATGACCTCGTGTTCCGTCTTCAAAGCCATGGCTCCCGCACGCGCGGCAACAAAAGCCGCGGTTGCATGAGGGGTTGTCACAATAATTTCTTTGCAGGACGGCAACATGGTATGGACATCAAGCGCCATATCACCTGTTCCCGGCGGTAAATCAAGCAGTAGATAGTCGAGATCCCCCCACTCGACTTCATTGAAGAAATTGTTCAGCATTTTACCGAGCATTGGCCCACGCCAAATAACCGGAGAATTATCTTCGACGAAGAATCCCATCGAAATCACCTTGACGCCAAACCGTTCGACAGGATAGATCTTCTGACCTTCGACAGTCGGACGGTTCTCAATGCCCATCATGTCCGGCACACTAAATCCGTAAATATCAGCGTCGACAATGCCGACTTTCTTCCCTAACCGTTCAAGTGCAGTCGCCAAGTTCACCGTAACCGTCGATTTCCCGACGCCGCCTTTTCCACTGGCAATCGCGATAAACTTCGTTTTGTTGTTTTCTGACAGCAAGGACGCGCCTTCTTCTTCCTGTGTAACGCCCCCAAGCTTTTCAATTTCCTCTTCCGACAATTCCTCAAAACGAAGGCCGACCGACTCCGCACCCGCACTTTTGATTTTATTGACGATTTCCTGTTGAACCTGCATTTGTTCGGCTGTATTAATCTGAGCAAGGGCGATTTTCAGGCCAACGTAACCTTCTTTTATCTTGACTTCCCGGACACCGCCGGTTTCAACAATGCTTTTATGTAAATCGGGATCCTGCACAGTTTTCAGCTGATTCAAGACCTCTTCTTTCTCCATCACGGGGAATCCCACCTTTTTCATTGGTTTGTCCGCCTTATAGTATAACATAGTATACCCGCAGACCGAAAAACCCGCTCCTATTGTTCAGGAACGGGCTCTCCTCCATAATAGCGCAGAATGCCTTGGTAAATTGAGGCTGCCACGCTTTTTTGATAAGGTTCGGTTTTCAGTAAGTCTTTCTCCTCTGGATTGGATAGGAACCCGACTTCAACAAGGGCAGCGGGGACATCGACAGTTTTCAATAAATAGACCGTATTGATCGCCTTTGCAAAACGAGTGGTGTTCTCCAAGTGAAAACGAAGGGAATCCTGAATGAATTTGGCCAAATGTTGGCTTTCTTCCACATGGGGGTCAAAGAAAGTCTGCGCCCCATTCCACCTTGGGGAAGGAATCGCATTAAGGTGAATGCTGACCACTATGTTGGGATCCGTTTGATTCACGAATTCCACTCTCCTGTGCAAATCCTGGGTTTTACGGCGGCTCAGCCCTTTTGTATCCTCATCTGCAAGATCCTGATCCTTTTCCCTAGTCATAAGAACCAGCGCGCCGGCCTGTTGTAAGTAATGTTTCAGATCATGGGAAATGGCAAGGCTGATGTCTTTTTCAACAACCGGCCCTTTGCCGACCGCCCCCCCATCAGGACCTCCGTGCCCCGGGTCAAGAACTATAACCTTTCCTGCGAGAGGGGTTTGCCATGACCCCCCTGTATCGTTCGTGTTCATTTCATATTGAAAAATAAACAATAAAAGCAGTGCGCCCATAATAAACAGGGCTTTCTTCCACCAAGCTTTCAATACGCTCTCCCCCCAAACCGGTTTCACGCCGATTTGTTCGGCATCCTCGGTCATTAACAAAATCCGCGAAAGCAGTTTTATTAATGTATATGGGACAAGGGGCGCAATTATGAATTAATGAAGACGAAGCCGATAACGTTTTTCCCCGTTCTCAAAACCGTGCCGCCACCAATCATCGATATACGCTTCCGAAGTCATATAAACCGATTCCAACATGAACTCATCGGCATAACTCCAATAGCACCAATAGTCAAAGAGATCGTCAATTAGCCTTTTCTCTGCCTCCCGGCTCCGGCTTCTGACCTCCTCAAGGGTCTCGCCATAATAACCGAAGCGACTGAAAGACGCTCCCAATAAATAGGCTTCAACAGCATAATCAATACACACCTCTTCAAGCGGGGTCTGATAACCGATCGCGGTCTTTAAAAATGGAGAAAAGTACGTTTCGGCTGCTTGTTCAATATCAGAAAATGTGAGATCCCGTAACACCTTGCGTTCAAAATCCAATTGTTTGTAACGTTGCTTTTCATTGAATGATGTAATGACGTTCAAGTTCAATCCCCTCTTTCCTTTTCCCCTTAGTTTCAACACCTCTCTTTCGTTCATGCAACACGATTTTTTCCATACCAACCAAAAACCCCTGATCTGCAGAAGACCAAGGGTTCAAACCCACCAGGGCTAAACTATAAAAATTTCCTAAAGGGGCATTCTCTTTATCGATGTAAAAAAGACCCTTTCCACATAAGTGAAAAGAGCCTTGATAGCCAGATTCTTAACGTTTCGAGAACTGAGGCGCACGACGGGCACCTTTCAAGCCGTACTTCTTACGTTCTTTCATCCGTGGGTCACGTGTCAGATAGCCAGCTTTCTTCAAGCTGGACCGGAAATCCGGATCAATCTTGAGCAATGCGCGAGCTACACCATGGCGAATGGCGCCAGCCTGGCCAGTGTAACCTCCGCCTGAAACATTCACGAGGACATTATAAGATCCTTCCGTTTCTGTTTCAACAAGCGGCTGTTTGACAATTGCCCGCAAAGTAGCCAAGTTGAAGAACTCCTCAACGTCACGGCCATTGACAACAATCTTGCCGTCTCCGGGAACCAAACGAACCCGTGCGATGGAACTCTTACGGCGTCCTGTTCCGTAATATTGTACTTGTGCCAAGTTCAAAACCTCCCTATTTATCCGCGAAGCTCGTATACTTCAGGTTTTTGTGCCTGGTGGCTATGTTCGCCCCCAGCGTAGACATGTAATTTCTTGCCGATCTGACGGCCAAGTTTGTTATGCGGAAGCATCCCTTTAATCGTGATTTCAAGCATTTTCTCCGGACGCGTGTTGCGCATTTCCAATGCGGATCTTTCCTTCAATCCGCCAGGATGGCCGCTATAATGACGATACATTTTATCGGTTAGTTTCTTGCCGGTCAATTGAATTTTCTCGGCATTGATAATAATGACGTGATCACCAGTATCAACGTGTGGTGTGAAAGTCGGCTTATGTTTGCCGCGCAAAAGCGATGCTACCTCACTAGCGAGGCGTCCAAGCGTCTGCCCTTCAGCATCGACAACAAGCCACTTCCGCTCCACTTTACTGGCCTTTGCCATATAAGTCGTACGCATGAAGTGTTCCTCCTTCGTAATATATCCATTTAACAATGGACGACTTAGGACTCACTACTGATTACCGCCAACCCATAGATGTTTGAGGAAGCACATCCTTTCGATTGGGGTAATGCCGTCTATTCAGCTCCGTAGCGCTCTGCACCCGTAACGACTTCAAGAGGTAGTCTTCTCTGGTTAGTCGCAACATCACATTCTCAAAATGCTTAGTTTGGGTGCTAGGTCCCAGTGTTTCATATGCTGTTCAATCATTGATCTATTTCATTCCATTCGGGGCGTGGAAAAGAAATACCAAACTTTATCTTATAACAGGCACAAAGCCGTGTCAAGCCAGAAATGGGATATCCAAAAACTGCACTCGAGAAGAAATCCTCGTCGTATTACCCCATCCCGTCATTGGAATCGTAAGTCACTTCCCAGAGCACAAGACCTTTACCCGGTGCCGTCGGCCCTGCCTGCGTCCGATCCCTCTCAGCAAGAACCCTTGAGACATCTACAGCAGACCTCTTGCCTCGTCCAACTTCAATCAAGGTCCCAACAATGATTCTCACCATTTGATAAAGAAAGCCGTTTCCGACAAGACGAAATACAAGTTCATCGCCTTCGTAATGGATATCCAGCGTTTCAAGCGTTCTTACCTTATTTTTCACATCCGTATTAGCCGCGCAAAATGATGTAAAATCATGTTCCCCGACAAGAAACTTGGCCGCTTCACACACACTCGCCTGATCCAATTGATAAGGAAAATGATGGATATAACGCCGGCGGAATATATCAAAATCCGATGTAGGCAACAAACGATACCGATATTCTTTCTTCGCCACATCGAAGCGTGCATGAAATGCGGAACTGACCTTTTGTACCTTTTGGATCACCACGTCGTCGGGCAATAAGCCATTTAAAGCTTTCCGCCAGCCTTCTTCGGGAATCTTTAATTCAGAATCAAAGTGGAAGATCTGGGCTCTGGCATGCACCCCGGCATCCGTTCGACCCGATGCCGAAATTCGTACTTGACGGCCTTTATGAATATCCTGAAGAGCCGCCTCAATCACTCCTTGTACAGTACGGCCGTTCGGCTGAACTTGCCACCCGGAGAACTCCGTACCGTCATAAGAAACTTCGCACTTTAGACGAGACACTTTGATACCGCCTTCCGATCATGATTTTACGTCTTAATAGCTTCTAAACCAGGCCAATGACGCCGCAAGCAGCACCAACAAGAGCATCAGGGCGGTATCCCTGCTTTCCCATATCAGCAGCCTAAGACGCGTCCGGCCTTCCCCACCCCGGTAACCGCGTGCCTCCATAGCTAAAGCGAGATCTTCCGCCCGCTTAAAAGCACTGATAAATAATGGGACGAGTAAAGGAATAATAGCTTTAACCCGCTCCTTCAACAGACCGCTCGAAAACTCCGTGCCACGGGCTGTCTGAGCCTTCATGATTTTCTCTGTTTCCTCCATCAATGTGGGAATAAACCGCAAGGAGATTGAAATCATCAATGCGAATTCATGAACAGGAAGTCGAAATCTCTTAAATGGCGACAGCAAAGTCTCCATCCCGTCAGTAATATCTATTGGGGGAGTTGTTAACGTTAAAAGCGTAGTCACCAGAATCAGAAAAAATATCCGCAATGCGATATAAATCCCGCGAACAATCCCGCCTTCATAAATATCAATCCAGCCCCATTGAAACAGCAGCTGGCCCTCGCTTGTCATAAACACATGCAGGACAAATGTGAAAAGGATGATCCACAATATCGGGCGCAAGCCTCTGTATAAATAAAAAACGGGAACACCGGAAAGAAATACGGCTCCGATCGAAAAAACAGCCAGAAAGAAATAGGTTAATCCGTTATTGGCAAGAAAAACGATTAAGACATAAATAAGAACGGCAATGAGTTTCGCTCGTGGGTCAAGCCGGTGGATAACGGAATCACCAGGCACATATTGACCAATAATAAAATTCTTCACCCCGGATTCGCCTCCTTATGGACAAGCTGTTTCACAAGTTCAGCAACTTTCTCCACAGAGAAACGATCCTTCGGTAATGTTACGCCAAACCTATCTTCCAGGCGTTGTATGAACTGCACCGTCTGGGGAACATCAAGCCCTACTCGTTGTAATGGCTCGGGCTGAGAAAACACTTCTTCAGGAGTGCCTTGCAAATAAATGAGACCGTCTTTCATCGCAACCACTTTATCAGAGTAAGCCGCAACATCCTCCATGCTGTGACTCACAAGAACGATTGTCATACCTTTCTCACGATGTAAACGGACAAACATCTCCATCATTTCCCGCTGCCCGCGCGGATCAAGTCCAGCCGTTGGCTCGTCTAGAATAAGCGCTTCCGGTTTCATGGCCAATACCCCTGCAATGGCCACCCGTCTCATTTGGCCCCCACTTAAATCAAATGGGGATTTCGACAAAATCTCTTTTCCCAAGCCGACCATTTCCAATGCCTCGTGAGCTCTTTTCCGAGCTGTCTTTTCATCGGCCCCGAAATTCATTGGCCCGAAACAAATATCCTTCTCCACAGTTTCTTCAAACAATTGGTGCTCCGGATACTGAAAGACCATTCCCACCTTTTGGCGCAACGCTTTCAGATGCTTCGCCTTTTCTCCCGCACGAATTGTTAAATCACCGATAGTGATTGAACCAGCTGTCGGTTTCAACAGACCGTTCATATGTTGAATTAGCGTGGACTTCCCGGAACCTGTAGGGCCAATAAGGGAAAGAAAAGTACCGGATGGAACCCTAAGATCTACACCTTTTAAGGCAAGATGCTCAAAGGGAGTGTCAACTCCATAACGGTGTTCTAATTGTTCAACTTTAATCTCCATAGCTCCTCCACCAATTCTTCTTCGGTGATGACTCCTTCAGAAACAGGCAGCCCAAGTTCTGCAAGTTGTTCCCGAAGTTTAACGGAAAACGGCAAATCAAGTCCCATGCGCCTGAGGGCATCTCCATGTTGAAACACTTCTTCTGAGGTGCCACTCTGGACAATTTCTCCCTCATTCATAACGCAAATTCGATCAGCCAGCAAAACCTCACTCAAATCATGGGTGATGGAAATGACCGCGGTTTGTTCTTCCCTGTTAAGTTGACGGACCGTTTCCAGAACCTCCTTACGCCCTTTCGGATCCAGCATGGAGGTAGCCTCATCCAATATGATAATAGAAGGTTGGACAGCCAGAATACCGGCAATCGCTACCCGTTGTTTCTGCCCGCCAGATAATCGGTGCGGTTCGGTCATCAGGAAATCCGTCATATTCACTTTGCTTACGGCTTCCTCAATTCGACGGATCATTTCTTCTCGGGGAATCCCCCGGTTTTCCATTCCAAATGCGACATCATCTCGAACAGTTGTCCCGACAAATTGATTGTCAGGGTTTTGAAAGACCAATCCGACTCGCCGCCGAACTTCCCATATATCTTCTGGATCCGTTGTTAGAAAGCCTTCAACGGCAACAGATCCGGTCTCAGGAGGAAGTAATCCATTCAGCAACTTGGCTAATGTCGACTTTCCTGAGCCGTTATGGCCGACAACGGCGAGCCATTCTCCCTCGTGAACAGAAAGATCCAGATTTCGAATCACCCAATCCGACTCATCGTAATAACGAAAGGAAAGCCCCTTCGCTTCGATCAACTGTTTCGCCATGTCCACACCTCAAACTTTGTTATAAACAAAAAAGGCGGTACCGTCCCGCCCTTTTCACAACCGATCTTTTATACAAATTCAATAATGGCCATTTCTGCAGCGTCACCCTGACGGGGTCCCAGCTTCAAAATCCGGGTATACCCGCCCTGACGATCCTCGTAACGCGGACCGATTTCGCTAAACAGTTTCTGAACCGCATTTTGATTTGTATCGGCATTCGCCGTCTCTTTACGAACAAAGGATGCCGCCTGACGCCGTGCGTGCAAGTCACCGCGCTTTCCAAGCGTTACCATCTTCTCAACAATGGGACGAAGTTCCTTCGCCTTCGCATGTGTTGTTTCAATTCGTTCATTAATAATTAAATCAGTGGCCAAATCACGGAACAACGCTCTGCGTGCCGCCTTGTTCCGTCCTAGCTTCGCATATGCCATGAACATTCCCTCCCTTACGTCGGTTAGTCTTCTTCCCGCAGGCCTAAACCGAGTTCTTCAAGCTTTTCTTGGACTTCCTCCAACGATTTACGGCCGAGGTTGCGAACTTTCATCATGTCCTCTTCCGACTTTTGCGTCAGTTCGTGAACAGTATTGATACCTGCTCGTTTCAAACAGTTGTAAGAGCGGACGGAAAGGTCGAGTTCTTCGATCGTCATTTCCAATACTTTTTCTTTCTGATCCTCTTCTTTTTCGATCATGATTTCGGCTTTTTGCGCCTGATCGGTGAGGCCAACAAAAATATTTAAATGCTCCGTCAAAATCTTTGCACCGAGTGAAACGGCTTCTTCCGGTCGAATGCTTCCGTCGGTCCATACATCGAGGGTTAGTTTATCAAAGTTGGTTACTTGACCGACACGAGTATTTTCCACCTGGTAATTCACACGGGAAACGGGCGTGTAAATGGAGTCCACCGGGATGATCCCGATCGGCTGGTCATCATGTTTGTTGCCTTCCGCCGGCACATAGCCTCGCCCGCGTTGAGCAGTAATTCTCATATGAAGATGAGCCTTCTTGGATAATGTAGCGATATGCAATTCCGGATTGAGAATTTCCACGTCACTGTCGTGGATAATATCCGCAGCAGTAACCTTACCTTCACCCTGGACGTCAATTTCCAAAGTTTTCTCCTCATCGGAATACAGCTTCATCGCCAAATTCTTGATGTTCAATATAATTGTTGTCACATCTTCCATTACGCCGTCAATCGTGGAAAACTCATGAAGAACCGTGTCCAACTGAACCGCTGTTACAGCTGCTCCAGGTAACGAAGACAGCAAAATACGGCGCAGTGAATTCCCCAACGTTGTTCCATACCCGCGTTCCAGCGGTTCCACGACAAATTTCCCGTAGGAGGCATCATCGTTCGTTTCAACCGTTTGAATTTTTGGTTTTTCGATTTCGATCATTCCACAAACCCTCCTTGAAAACGTCAAAATCCCGGTCAGACGCCCCGGGGCCTAACCGAAATTTTCTCATGGGACACCCGTAACCATTATAGACAGCTTAACATAACCGTATACGAGCTTAAACTAGACACGACGGCGCTTCGGCGGACGGCAGCCATTATGTGGAACCGGAGTAACGTCACGAATGGCCGTAACTTCCAAACCGGTAGCCTGTAAAGAACGGATCGCCGCTTCGCGTCCGGCACCCGGACCTTTAACGGAAACTTCAACAGATTTCATGCCATGTTCTGTTGCCGCCTTGCCCGCAGCTTCCGCAGCAGTTTGCGCGGCAAAAGGAGTCGATTTACGTGATCCTTTGAATCCAAGCCCGCCTGCGCTGGCCCAGGATACAGCATTTCCCTGCGTATCGGTGATCGTCACGATCGTATTGTTGAAAGTGGAGCGGATGTGGGCAATACCCGATTCAATATTCTTACGGACTTTGCGTTTTCTCGTCCTGGTTTTACGTTGTTTTGCCATGCGGTCAATACCTCCTTACTTATTTTTTCTTATTTGCGATCGTACGACGCGGTCCTTTGCGCGTACGGGAATTGTTCTTCGTATGTTGGCCTCTTGAAGGCAATCCGCGGCGATGGCGAATGCCACGATACGAACCGATTTCAATAAGTCGTTTAATATTCATTTGAACCTCACGGCGGAGATCCCCTTCGACTTTATGCTGGTTAATGACCTCACGGATGCGGCCAAGTTCCTCTTCCGTCAAATCACGGACGCGGGTATCCTCAGAAACCCCGGCTTCTTTCAAAATGTGTTGGGACATGGTTTTCCCGATCCCATAAATATACGTCAAGGAAATAACCACTCGTTTTTCTCTCGGTATATCGACACCTGCAATACGTGCCATGCGTGCACCTCCTTTGTTTAGCCTTGTTTTTGTTTATGCTTCGGATTTTCGCAAATCACCATGACAGTGCCTTTGCGGCGGATCACTTTGCATTTTTCACAAATCGGTTTCACCGACGGTCTCACTTTCATCGCGATAACCTCCTTCATGAGCGCGGTCATGCGGCCCGTTTACTTATATCGGTACGTTATCCGACCGCGGGATAAATCGTACGGAGACAGTTCCACCGTGACTTTATCCCCCGGCAAAATGCGAATGTAATGCATGCGGATCTTCCCCGAGACATGAGCCAAAATCTTATGGCCGTTATCGAGTTCAACACGAAACATTGCATTCGGCAAGGGGTCAATGACAGTTCCCTCTACCTCAATGACATCTTCTTTTGCCATCGACTCAATCTCCCTTCTCTAACTCAATGACTTGTTGTTCCAAAAATTTCGCAACAGCAAAGCGCAACTTTCCGTTCGTTACACGCCCAGCCTCTTCTAAACTTCGGGTGATTTCCGGAGAAATAAAGTCCTGTAACTCAAGATGGATCAAATTCTTTTTCTTGGCCCGATCAAATTTCCGCCGATCTCCGTCCGCAATTCTCACAAACCGTTGATTGATTATCTCTACGATCACACTATATTGATCATAATCTTTTCCCCGTAGAATTTTCACTAGTTGCCCGAGCTTCGGAGAATGATCCGGATCACTCAAATGACATCACCTTCACTTACGGTTTAATCGTACGACAAATGCGCACACATTCTACCATTCAGTGCTGTCTCTGTCCAATCATTCACATCGCAGCAGCATTGTGGCCTTCTCTATTCGATGAGCTCCTTGATGTCGGAAAATACATCGTCAATGTCCTGATTCCCGTTAATGGTATGCAAGTAATCGCGCTTTCGGTAGAAATCAAGCAGCGGCGACAATTGCTTATTGTTTACATCCAGACGGTTCTGTACGGTTTCTTTGCTATCATCTTCCCGTTGATATAATTCACCGCCGCACTTATCACAAACTCCATCTTTTGCTGGTGGATTAAACACCACATGATAAGTCGCTCCGCAATCTTTGCAAATTCGGCGCCCGGACAGACGTTCCAGCAATTTCCCCTCATCGACATCTATATAAAGGACATAGTCCAATTCGCGGCCTGACTCCGACAATATGTCCTCCAAGGCTTGAGCCTGATCAATGGTTCTTGGAAATCCATCAAGCAAAAAACCCTTTCGGCAATCATCCTTGCCTAAACGCTCCCGTACAATACCTATAGTTACCTCGTCAGGGACCAGATCACCTGCATCCATGTAAGCCTTCGCCTTCATGCCAAGATCTGTTTGATCCTTGATTGCGGCCCGGAACATATCACCGGTGGAAATATGGGGAATACCAAACTGATTCGTAATTTCTTCGGCTTGAGTCCCTTTCCCTGCACCGGGCAGTCCCATCAAAATCAGGTTCATATTACCTCTCCCTTATCCGGAGTCGTTAACGTTTAATGAAGCCTTTGTAATGACGTTTAATCAACTGGCTTTCAATTTGTTTCATCGAATCCAATGCCACTCCGACAAGAATCAGAAGACTGGTGCCTCCAATTCGAACAGATGCCGGAAGCTGAGCAATGTCGATGATGATCATTGGCAGAATCGCAACAATAGCCAAGAAAACGGAGCCAACAATCGTTAAACGGTAAAGAATACGGGTAATATACTGTTGCGTGTTCTGGCCCGGGCGAATTCCCGGAATGTAACCGCCTTGTTTTCGCAGATTATCCGCCATTTGCTCAGGATTGACCTGGACAAATGTGTAAAAATACGTAAAGGCGATGATCAGCAACGCATAAACCACCATACCGATAGGCGTTGAGTAGTTGAAGATGTTCTGAATCCATGTTGTGATGCCGTTTTGCGGAAAAAAGCTAGCGATCGTCCGTGGCGTAATCATTAACGATATCGCAAAAATGACTGGAATAACACCTGCTGCATTCACCTTAATCGGCAAATGAGTTGCTTCTCCACCAACGGATTTGTTGTGGCCGACCACGCGCTTCGCGTATTGAATCGGAATTTTCCGTAATCCCTGTTGAATGTATACAATACCTGCAACAATGGCAATCGCGGCCAACAGCAACAAACCGACAACGACAAGGGATAAAAACAAATCTCCCTGAGCCCCTTCGATTTTTGTTGCGTAAATTTGATTGACCATTGATGGAATTCGGGCGGCAATTCCTGCGAAAATCAAAATGGAAATACCGTTACCGACACCTTTAGCGGTGATTTGTTCACCTAGCCACATCAAATACGTTGTTCCCGCCGTTAACACAAGCGCGATCACAATATATTTCCATATGGTCGGGTCTGGAATCAACCCTCCGCCGTATATATTGTTAAACCCTACCGACAAGCCAATCGCCTGGATAAAACCAAGGCCGACTGTTCCATACCGGGTAATCTGTGTGAGTTTCTTCCGTCCCATTTCACCTTGCTTGGACCACTCAGTGAATTTCGGGACAACGTCCATTTGCAACAACTGGACGATAATTGATGCTGTAATGTACGGCATGATCCCCATCGCAAAAATCGAGAAGTTGGCGAGGGCCCCGCCGCCAAACGTATTCAAAATACCAAATACGCTGAGTTTATCCTGAAACTCCAATACCTGAGAATTCACGCCGGGAACCGGAATAAAACTACCAATCCGGAAAACAATGAGCGCCAAAAGTGTATAAATGACCTTACGACGAAGGTCCGCCACTCGAAAAATGTTGGAGATTGTCCGGAACATTGAATCACCTCGGCATTTCCGCCCGCACCTTCAATTGCCTGTTTTGCAGAAGCAGAGAATTTGTGGGCTTTGACCTTAAGAGATACGTTCAGCTCTCCATTACCAAGCACTTTAATTCCGTCCTGTTCCTTCCTGACAAGGCGAGTCTCCACCAACAATTCAGGAGTAACTTCCGTTCCTTCTTCAAAGCGATTCAACGCCTCGATGTTTACCGTGGCGTATTCCTTTCTCGTCGGGTTTTTGAACCCGCGTTTCGGCAACCGCTTGATCAATGGCATTTGCCCGCCTTCAAATCCCGGACGGACGCCTCCGCCAGAACGCGAATTTTGCCCTTTTTGCCCACGTCCCGATGTTTTTCCACTTCCGGACCCAGGTCCGCGTCCGACACGTTTGCGATTCTTCCTTGATCCTTCAGCAGGATGCAATTCATGCAATTTCATAGCCGGCACCTCCTTAACCTGTTATTTCTTTCACCGCCACAAGATGAGATACCTTGTTGACCATTCCGCGAATGGCTGGGGTGTCCTCATGAACGACTTGTTGGCGTATCTTGCGTAAGCCGAGCGTCTTAACCGTAGCGCGTTGATCTTTCGGACGCCCGATAACGCTTCGCGTGAGGGTAACTTCCAATTTGTTCGCCATCTCATTCCCTCCTTCATTATAACCGCACAACGTCGAATTTGTTTCCTGGAGCAGCAATCATTGGTGTATCATTCGACGGTGCATCATATCTATAAAGTTGAGGATCTGTTAGCCTAAGATCTCTTCAACTGTTTTTCCGCGTAATTTGGCGACATCTTCTGCCCGCTTCATGCTTTGCAGGCCGTTCACCGTTGCGCGAACCATATTAATCGGATTGTTGGAGCCAAGCGATTTCGAAAGAATATCTCCGACTCCGGCCAATTCAAGCACAGCACGAACCGGTCCACCGGCAATAACACCAGTACCTTCGGAAGCCGGTTTCAGAAGAACACTTCCTGCACCGTACCTTCCGGTAATTTGGTGCGGGATGGTTGAACCAACGAGCGGGACTGTAAACAAATCCTTCTTCGCATTTTCAACACCCTTGCGAATCGCTTCCGGCACCTCTTGTGCTTTTCCGGTTCCAAAGCCGACACGGCCGTTTTTGTCTCCGACAACAACCAATGCAGCAAAACGGAAACGACGTCCGCCTTTCACTACTTTTGCAACACGGTTAATCGAAACGACACGTTCTTCAAACTCCGATTTGTTCGAATCATTTCGTTGCATCAAGTTCCCTCCTTCGTTGATTAAAATTCAAGTCCTGCTTCACGTGCAGCATCCGCGAGAGCCTTCACCCGTCCGTGATACAAATAACCGCCGCGATCAAACACGACCGTATTTACACCTTTCTCTAGCCCTCGTTCAGCAATCAATTTACCGATTTGCTTGGCAGCCTCTACATTTCCACCGTTCTCGAAGCTTTCGCCTTTATCGAGAGTAGACGCCGAGGCTAATGTGGTTTGTTGATTGTCATCGATTAACTGGGCGTAAATGTGTTTCGATGAACGAAAGACATTCAACCGCGGACGTTCAGTGGTTCCATGAACGGAACGGCGCACATGTTTATGACGCTTTTTGCGAGTGCTGTTCTTATCCGTTTTCGTGATCACTATCTGTCACTCCCTCCTGAAACTTCTTAACAGGGTCATTAAATACTCCCGCGCCCAAAGCCAGTTCGGAGAAGTGGTGTTCCCGGCTTGGTCGCAGCGCCGCTTACTCAAGATGCGATACTAGAGCACTCCTTTCGGCGGATGTTACCTATTTACCTGTTTTTCCTTCTTTACGGAGAACGCGTTCATTTTCATAACGGATTCCTTTGCCCTTATACGGCTCAGGAGTACGAACCGAACGAATATTGGCAGCAACCGCGCCGACACGTTCCTTATCAATGCCTTTTACAATGATGCGAGTGTTCTCCGGCACTTCAATGTCAATGCCTTCTTCGGCTTTGATTTCCACCGGATGGGAATAACCTACGTTCAATACAAGCTTATCCCCTTGTTTATTGGCACGGTACCCTACGCCTACCAACTGCAGGCCTTTCTGATAACCGCTTGTTACGCCTTCAATCATATTGCCGATCAAGCTGTTCGTCGTACCGTGAAGTGAACGGTGCCTTTTACTTTCAGTCGGGCGTTCCACGGTGATGACGTTCTCTTCCATATTGACTTTCATATCCGGATCAAATTCGCGGGTCATTTCACCTTTCGGTCCTTTGACACTCACGACATTGTTGTTGATGTTTACTGTAACATCATCCGGAACTTGAAGGGCTCTTTTACCGATTCGAGACATTTGTGGCACCTCCGTTTCGCTAAATTTCTACCATACGTACGCCAAGACTTCCCCGCCGATTTGTTGTTTGCGGGCATCCCTGTCTGTTAACAATCCTTTCGATGTTGAAACGATTGCGATTCCAAGACCGCCTAACACTTTAGGGATTTCCTGAGATTTGGCATATACGCGCAAACCTGGTTTGCTTATTCTTTTCAGTCCGGTAATAACACGTTCTTCTTTCGGACCGTACTTCAGGAAAACACGGATGATTCCCTGCTTGCTGTCATCAATATATTCAACACCACGGATGAATCCTTCTTGTTTGAGGATCTCCGCAATTTCACGTTTGATATTCGAAGCTGGTACCTCTAGAGATTCGTGACGTACCATGTTGGCATTACGAATACGTGTAAGCATGTCTGCAATAGGATCTGTCATCACCATTACAAGTTACCTCCCTTCCCTTTACCAGCTGGCTTTTTTCACGCCGGGAATTTGTCCTTTGTAAGCAAGTTCACGGAAACAAATCCGGCACAATCCGAATTTGCGCAAAACCGAATGCGGGCGACCGCATCGTTGACAGCGTGTATATTCACGAACTTTGAACTTCTTCTGTCGCTTTTGTTTTGCAATCATTGATTTCTTCGCCAACGTTCTACCTCCTTTGAAGGTTGGAAATTAGAATCCTGTTGAAACCTTCGGGTTACTTCCGGAATGGCATCCCAAGTTGCGAGAGAAGCTCAGATGCTTCTTCGTCTGTGTTTGCCGTTGTGACAAGAACAATGTCCATCCCTCGAACTTTGTTGACCTTATCATATTCGACTTCCGGAAAAATCAGCTGTTCACGTATGCCGAGTGTATAATTTCCACGTCCGTCAAAAGCTTTGTTCGACACACCGCGAAAGTCACGAACACGCGGCAAGGAGACGGCGATCAGCTTATCGAGGAAATCATACATCCGTTCACCGCGAATGGTGACTTTGGCACCTATCGGGTTGCCTTCACGCAATTTAAAGCCGGCAATTGATTTCTTCGCTTTTGTGACAACCGGTTTTTGTCCGGAAATAACGGTAAGTTCTTCAACCGCATCATCGAGCGACTTGGCATTTTGCACTGCTTCACCAACACCCATGTTGATGACAACCTTATCGATTTTCGGAACCCTCATCACCGAATCATAATTGAACTTTCCCATCAGCGCAGGGACTACTTCTTCTTTATAGTATTCTTGCAGACGATTCATTCAGGGTGAACCTCCTTTCTCTAGTCCAATTTCTGTCCGGACTTTTTGGCAATACGCACTTTCTTTCCGTTCTCTATCTGATATCCGACACGAGTCGGTTCGTTTGATTTCGGATCAAGCGGCATAACATTGGAAACGTGAATCGGTGCTTCTTGATCAATAATACCGCCTTGAGGATTGGCCTGCGACGGTTTCGCGTGTTTCTTGACGATGTTAATTCCTTCGACAATTACACGGTCTTGTTTCGGCAATGCCTGGAGAATAACACCTTGTTTTCCTTTGTCTTTGCCGCTGATGACCTGGATTTTGTCACCTTTTTTCACATGCAAGGTCCGTGCACCTCCTTCACTTTATAACACTTCGGGAGCAAGTGAAACAATTTTCATAAATTCCTTTTCACGAAGTTCGCGGGCAACCGGACCGAAAATACGGGTTCCGCGCGGGCTTTTGTCATCCCGAACAATAACCGCTGCGTTTTCGTCAAAACGGATATAAGAACCGTCTGTACGACGTCCGCCACTCTTTGAACGAACAACAACAGCTTTCACAACTTCACCCTTTTTGACAACGCCCCCTGGTGTAGCATTTTTGACCGTGCAGACGATCATATCGCCAACGTGGGCTGTCTTTCGGCCGGATCCTCCCAATACTTTCACACAAAGAACTTCGCGAGCTCCGGAATTGTCAGCTACTTTTAAACGGGTTTCCTGCTGTATCACAAGTCGTACCTCCCTTCGAAACTAGATAACGACGGCTTCTTCGACGACTTCGACGAGACGGAAACGTTTGTCCTTGGAAAGCGGACGTGTTTCCATGATTTTGACGATATCACCGATCTTCGCCTGGTTGTTTTCATCGTGCGCCTTCAGCTTCTTTGAATACTTAACGCGCTTTTTATAAAGATTATCTTTCTTATAAGTCTCCACCATTACCGAGATCGTTTTATCCATTTTATCGGAAACAACGCGGCCGACGTAGACTTTACGTTTGTTTCGTTCAGTCACGTAGATGGCCTCCTTTCCTAACTGTGTTTGATCCCAAGCTCTCTTTCACGCAAAACCGTTTTTGCGCGGGCAATCGATTTACGAACCTCGCGAAGGCGGGCCGGGTTTTCCAATTGACCTGTTGCCAGTTGGAAACGAAGATTGAAAAGTTCTTCTTTCAATGATTTGACTTTTTGTTCGACTTCGGCAGTGGTTAAGTCACGAACTTCATTAGCTTTCATCTGCCTCACCACCCACTTCTTCGCGTTGTACAAACTTCGTTCTTACCGGTAATTTATGAGAAGCCAGACGCAATGCTTCACGAGCAACTTCTTCGGAAACACCATCGATTTCAAATAAGATTTTCCCTGGTTTCACAACAGCTACCCAACCTTCGGGAGCGCCTTTACCAGAACCCATTCGAACTTCAAGAGGCTTTGCTGTATAAGGCTTCTGCGGGAAAATCTTGATCCATACCTTCCCACCGCGTTTCATATAACGAGTCATCGCAATACGTGCCGCTTCAATCTGACGGCTCGTGATCCATTCAGCATCTATTGACTGTAAGCCATATTGGCCGAAGGCAATTTCCGTACCGCCTTTCGCGCGGCCTTTCATCTTACCGCGATGTTCTTTACGGTATTTCACACGCTTTGGCATCAACATAATTATTTTCCTCCTTCCTCTTGGTTCGTTCCTTTCGTTGGAAGGACTTCCCCACGGTAAATCCAAACTTTCACACCTAGCTTACCGTAAGTGGTATCCGCTTCTGCCGTCCCGTAATCGATATCCGCGCGAAGCGTATGAAGCGGAACGGTTCCCTCACTGTAATCTTCCGTGCGAGCAATATCTGCTCCGCCCAAACGGCCTGCAACCTGGGTACGAATCCCCTTTGCGCCGGCACGCATTGATCGTGTAAGCGACTGCTTCTGAGCTCGTCGCCAAGCGATACGATTTTCCAACTGACGTGCAATGTTATCTGCAACCAGTTTGGCATCGAGATCGGCCTGCTTAATTTCAAAGATGTTGACATGCACACGCTTGCCAGTTAATTGATTAAGGGCTTTGCGCAATGCCTCAACCTCTGAACCACCTTTACCGATTACCATTCCTGGCTTCGCTGTCTTAACCGTAATGTTCACACGATTGGCGGCACGCTCGATTTCTACGGAAGATACGGCTGCGTCCTTCAGTCTTTTTTCAATATATTCTCGGATTTTGATATCTTCATGCAGGAGATCGGCATAGTTCTTATCCGCATACCATTTTGATTCCCAGTCACGGATAACCCCAATACGAAATCCTACGGGATTGACTTTTTGACCCACGCATTATCCCTCCTTTGAATCTGATACGATGATGGTAATATGGCTCGTGCGTTTGTTAATCCGACCAGCACGGCCCATAGCACGCGGGCGAAAACGTTTCATAGTAGCGCCTTCGTCCACATAAATCCGATGAACAGACAGCTCATCCGGTTCCATTTCATAGTTGTGCTCTGCATTGGCAATTGCAGATTTCAATACCTTTTCGACAAGCGGAGAAGCTGCCCTCGGCGTATTCTTCAAAATCGCAAATGCTTCGCCGACTTGCTTGCCTCGAATGAGATCTACGACTAAACGTGCTTTTCGAGGAGAAATACGAATTTGTTTTGCGCTAGCTTTTGCCTCCATCGGCCTGTACCTCCTCTCTTGTTAACGAGATGTTTTCTTGTCATTACCCGAGTGTCCTCGGAACGTACGAGTCGGTGCAAATTCACCGAGTTTGTGTCCGACCATATCCTCGGA